>NZ_JBLXGL010000001.1:109162-430740 GCF_048381735.1 Ponticoccus sp. (in: a-proteobacteria) | reverse complement strand
CTTGGTCGAAATGATCATTTCGTCCCGGTGGCGGGAGAAATCTCTTGCGAGCACCTCACCGAAGAAACTTTCGGCGGACCCCGGCGGCGGGCCGTAATTGTTGGCAAGATCGAAGTGCGTGATGCCGCGGTCAAACGCGCGGCGCAAAATTGCGGTGGCCTTGTCGAGATCGTCGTTGCCGCCGAAGTTCTGCCAAAGGCCAAGCGAAATCGCTGGAAGGTCGATTCCGCTCTTGCCTGCGCGACGATAGCTCATCGCGTTCCGGTATCGGTCCGATGCTGGCTGGTAGGTCATCTTGTCATCCTTGTCGTTGCGACGAACTTGCGCTGAGGACAAGATAGCCAAGTGCGTTTCTTGAGGCGACGGTCGAGGATAGCAATGCTTCATTGAAAATTTCTCAACAAAACTCTGCCCCCAGTCGGAGTTTGGCGCGCGCGGTTTCAAGCGCTAAGAGCAGAAAGCCCCTGTTTCCTGCGGATGAGGTTGATGAGTTCGCGCAACCCCGATGGGGTCTGGCGACGACTTGGGTAGTAGATGGTGAATGGCGGCCCTTCAGAGGCCCATCCATCAAGAACGACACGCAGATGACCATCTTGCAGTTCGCGGCGCACCGCTGTCTCAAGGACATAGGCAAAGCCAAGTCCCTCGATCGCCATGGCGACGATCTGTGCCGTTCCATTCGCACGCACCGGTCCGCGAACGGCCAAACGTGTCATGGTGGGATCGTTGCCGAGTTCCCAGGAGTAGGAGTTCCCATCTCCAAGCTCGATCTCGATACATGGGAGCTTGAGCAGGTCTTCCGGCGTCGATGGCAACCCGACGGCGTCGATCAAAGCGTCGGAGCCCACAACGACCCATCGTGTCGGCTCACTGAGAGCGACGCCGACCATGTCGAGAGGCACGCGGTCGCCATAGCGTATTCCGGCATCAAAACCTCCAGCAACCACGTCGACCATCAGGTCATCGGCATGAATTTCGAGCTTAACGTCTGGAAAAGCCTTGGAATATTGGGCAAGAATCGGAGTAACAAGCAACCGTGCGGCATCCTGCAGAACGTTTATCCTCAGACGGCCCGCTGGATTGTCTCGCTGCCGCGCCAGCGACGTGAGAGCTTCGTCAATCGTGGTAAATCCTGCTGTCAACTGCTCGGCCAGACGCTCTCCTGCGACAGTCGCAGAAAGCGAACGACTGGTGCGGTTAAGCAGCCGTACCCCGACTTGATCCTCCAGTTTCCGCATGCGATGACTCAATGCCGAGACGCTGACCCCTAGCTCCAAGGCGGCGCGTTTCATGCTGCCATGCGTGAGAATGGTCACGAAGATATCAAGGTCGGCGAGAAGGGCCCGGTTTCGATTGCGCATGCATCATCCTTTCATGGCGCAAGCTGTCGCGCTCCAAGTCATATGCTCGGCCATCCGCGATCAGCTTCGGCGGCGCAGGTCTGCACAGCAGCGAATTTGGCCGGGGATTGGCAAAGAACGCCAATCTTAATCGGCGTCAACCTTCCGTTGCGCCAGAGCGAGATCGTTCCAACAGTTCTTCCATAAAGTCATGGGGCTCTGGAAACGAAATTTGGGCGGAAAGTCGACCTCCGCCGCACCAGGTTCAAATGACCGCAAAGGGCCGTTTGTGCCCCGCCTTGCTCACCTGGACGAGGGGCATGTCGCTCCGCCACATGACGGCTTCGAGCCCCAAGACAGTCAGAGCAACGGCGGACCAAAAGACCCTAGCCGAGACTTTCCGCATTCAGCGGCTCGATCCCGCAGCGCAGGACCGAGCCGTATTGTTGTCAGGCAGCTTCGGCAGAGGCGACGTCTTCTTCGCCGAGATGCTTCCTGAAGAATGGAACGATCTTCTCCAGCGCCAGGCCGACCGGCTCTTCCCGGTCGTAGAGGTCGTAGTGGGACCAATCCTCCAGTTCGACCAGTTGCCGGTCCTTCGAGGCCATCGCGCGGCCGTAGATTTCCATGCCGTCCCGATAGGCCCCGAAGGCGCCGACCTTCTGGCCGAGGACCACCATCATCGGCTGGGTCATCAGGGTTTCGGCGAAGGCAAACGCATCCCACGACAGGGTTTTCTGAGCATGGCTGAAGACCATGCGTGTCGCGCCCCCGGTCGCCTGCCCGCGCGGTGTCTTGTAGTAGTCCGTCGCCTCATAGACGTCGCGCTCGGTCATCCCGTTCTCGCGTGCCGCCTCAAGGCTGGCAGGCAGCAATTCGTTGACCTGCAGCTCTGCGCCGCGCGCCTCGGCGCTGCGCTGTGCGGCCATGGCGGTCAGCGTGCCGAGCGGATCGAAGTCGCTGAACCCCTCTCGGAAGAGGCGACCGAGGTTCACCGGCGTGATCCCGACCACCGCCTTGATCCGCTTCTCGGTCATGGCTGCATTCAGCGCGTAGCCGCCACCGCCGCAGACGCCGATGACCCCGATCCGGTCCGCGTCGACAAACGGCAGTGTCACCGCGTGGTCGATCACGTGGCTGACGTCCTCGACCCGCTGGCTGGGACTCTCGGTCCAGCGGGGGCTGCCACCGGACGCGCCCTGATAGCTCGCGTCGAAGGCGATGACGACATAGCCCTGCGCGGCGAGCGCCTTGCCGTAGACGCTGCCCGAGGTCTGCTCCTTGCAGCTTCCGAAGGGGTGGATGCTGACGATCGTCGGGTAGCGCTTGTCCGCGTCGAAGGCCGGCGGCAGGTGAATGTCCGCCGCGATATGCCAGGCCATGTCGGGGTTCCGAAATGTCACGCTTTCCATGGTTTGAACTCCTTGGGTGTTGAATTGGCAGAGCCCGCCCCGCCCGCGATCCGGGCGGGGCATGCCTCGTCTGCGGCGGCTCAAGCGCCGAGCTTTTCCCGGAAGAAGGGCGCCAGCACGCTGACCGCCTCATCGACGAATTGCGCGCCGTCGTAGAGGTCCATGTGGTTGGCGCCCTCGACGGTGTGGAACGTCTTGTCGCCGCTTGCGGCCCGGGCATAGAGGTCGTCGCTCATCCATTTGCTGCCCGCCGCGCTGCCCGCCACGATCTGCAGGGGCTGGGTCAGGAAGGCCTCGGCGAAGTTGTAAGCGTCGTAGCTGATCAGCTGGGTCAGGCTGCGCGCCAGCCCGTAGCCCGGGGCGGTGGCGCATTGCGCACGCTGGGTGTGGTAGTATTCCCAGGCTTGGCGCAGCTCTTCGTTGGGGGCATCCTCTTCCTTCAGCGGCGCCATCGGGATCTGCGCCAGATCACCGCCTGTGGCGAGCGCCTGCGCATCCGCAGTGCGCGCGGCGGCGCCAGCTTCGAGGAAGGGCAGCGCATCGGCATCGGCCACGTCATTGTCCCAGCCATTGCGGAACATCGCGCCGATGTTCACCGCGCTGACCGTGCCGACGGCCTTGATCCGGTGATCGTTGATCGCGGCGTTGGCGGTGTAACCGGCACCCGCGCAGATCCCCATGGCGCCGATCCGGTCGGTGTCGACGTAGTCCAGCGTGGTCAGATGGTCGATGACTGCGCTGACATCCTCGGTGCGGATGTAGGGGTTCTCGAGCTGGCGCAGGCTGCCGCCGGACTCGCCCTGGTAGGAGGCGTCATAGGCGATGGTCACGAAACCCTGCCTGGCCAGTTCCTCGGCATAGGTGCCGGCGGTTTGTTCCTTCACGCCGCCGCCGGGGTGCGAGACGACGATGGTCGGGTACTTGGTGCCTTCTTCGAAGCCCTCGGGCAGGTTGATGACGGCCGACATCTCGACGTTCGGGTTGTTGCTGTTGGCGTAGGTGATCTTGGTCATGGTCGTCTCCTTGGGGGGTGGGATCGAACCGATCCGTTGGTGATGGAGCCAATATGACGCTTGAGCCGCTCAGTGATTAGAAGGTAAATTCTTCATGAACCTATAAGTGAGGTGATAGATGCGACGCGAGGACATCGCCGATCTGACAGCCTTCGTGACCGTCGCCGAAGAGGGCAGCTTCACCAGGGCCGCGACGCGCCTTGGCATCTCGCAATCGGCGCTGAGCCAGATCGTGCGGCGGCTCGAGGACCGCCTCGGGTTGCGCCTGCTGACACGCACGACACGCAGCGTTGCCCCCACGCCCGCAGGCGACAGGCTGGTCCGCCGCCTTGGTCCGCTGCTGCGCGAGATCGACAGCGATCTCGCCGAGCTGAGCGAGTTCCGCGACACGCCCACCGGCAATATCCGCATCACCTCGGTCGAACATGCGGCCAAGACCATCCTCATCCCGGCGCTGGCCGAGGTGCTCCCGGACTATCCCGACGTGAGTGTCGAGGTCATCGTCGATTACGGGCTCGTCGATGTGGTGGCCGACAGGTTCGACGCCGGGGTTCGACTTGGCGAGCAGGTGGCCAAGGACATGATCTCGGTGCGCATCAGCCCGGACGTGCCTATGGCGATCGTCGGGGCTCCCGCCTATCTCGCGGAGCATCCCGTGCCGAAGACCCCGGAGGACCTTGTCGAACACCGTGCGATCAACCTGCGCCTTCCGTCATCCGAGACGATCAACGCCTGGCGGCTGGCAAAGAATGGCGAGGCAAAGCGGGTCCGGGTCGAGGGTGCGCTTTGCTTCAACACCGTCGAACTGATCCGGGAAAGCGCCCTTCTCGGACAAGGTCTGGCCTATCTTCCACGGGATCAGGTCGAAGACGATCTGGCACGGGGGGCGCTGCATCAGGTGCTGGAGGACTGGACGCCCCCGCTGCCGGGGTATCACCTCTACTACCCGAACCGGCGGCACAGCTCACCGGCGTTCCGGCTTGTCGTGGACGCGTTGAAGGCCCGGCTGCGACGGCTCGGCTGAGTGGACATTCGGGGCACAGCGTCGCACCCGGTCTTGGCATGCAAGAGCACGCTGCACGACGCTACCGATGACCGATTTGGGGAAGCTGCGCCGCAGCGAGGCCCGATCTGGCGAACCGCCGCAAGGGGCCGTCTCCGCCGGGCGGGTCGCCTCACCTAGGCGCGCAGAACGTCGCCCCGCCGCAGGTCCGGTTCGAGCGCTTACCGGACCCAAGTTCCCTTCCCTAGCGCTGCTGAGCAGCAACCCCGGGCCAGCCATTCATGCCTTGGGGGACTGCAATCGGCATGACGATCCATGCCGCGGATGAACCGCAAATTCTTTAAGTTGACAAAAATACTCAACTCCGACAATCAGCCGTGAAAAGCGACGCCTCCGAACGGTGAAAGGATCTTCAATGAAGTACGTGCTTGTTTACGCTGCGGCCCTGGCGGCCTGTACGTCGATGGCCATGGCCCAAGAGGTCAACTTTGAGGATCATCGGGGCAAGACGATAACATTCGACGCAACTCCGAAGCGGGTCGTGACGATCGTGCGGTCTGCGCCGATCATTTATCGCGCGGTGGATGGCACGGCCGACCATATCGCCGGCATGAACGCGGATTCGCATCAGCGCTATTTCGAAAGCGGCATCTACGCCGATCTTCTGCCGGAACTCGCAGACATCACTGCCAATGCCGCCCGCGAAGGCTTTGCCCCGAATGTCGAGGCGATCCTGGAAATGAACCCGGACGCCATCATTCAGTGGACCCATGATCCGGCGATCATCGAGCCCCTGGAAAGGGTCGGCTTGACCGTCGTTGGCTGGGGCTGCTGCACCAAGGAAGAGCGTCTTGACTACCTGCGCCTGACCGGGCTGATGACCGGTCAGGCGGACCGCGCCGACGCGCTGATTGAGCTGCAGGAAGACTCGGACGCCGCGCTGGCGGCGCTGTGGACGGACGTCCCCGAAGACCAGTTCACTCCGATCCTGGTCGTCGACCAGTTGCAGGACCAAATCCGCGTCGTCGCAAACGGGTCCGACGATTTCACCCTGAGCGGCGCGCAGAACCGGGCCGCAGGGGGCGAGGAATGGTGGAAGACGATCGATGCCGAGCAATTCCTGGTCTGGAACCCCGAAGTCATTCTGGTCCCGTCCTATGCCAATGACCTGACACCGGCGGACTTCTACGACCACCCGCTGCTGGGCAGCGTCGAGGCGATCAAGAACCGCCGCGTCTACAAGGTGCCGCAATTCACCATGACCCCTGATGCGCCCGAGGTGTATCTGGCCGCATCCTGGACCGCGCGAGTGATCCATGGCGCGGAAACGGTCGCCGACTTCGGTGACCAGATGCAGACCGCCTATGAAACCGCCTATGGCCGGCAACTGACCGAAGAAGAGGTGGTGCTTGTGCTGGCCAAGTCCCAAAACGCCGACTCGGCCGGCTACTCCGAGCTGTTCGAGTGACCATCCCAGGGGCTGACGCGGGATGAGTGAAACTTCGCGCCAATCGGCCACTGCACCCCGCGACATGGGTGCATTGGCGCCCCGGCTGATCCTGCCCGGGCTGTGCATCTTGCTGGTGCTGACCGTGACCTATGCGGTCACGCTGGGGCGATACGAGATCGGCTTCGTCGATGTCTGGCTGATCCTGCTGGATAACCTCGTGCCCCTCGGCGACGCGTCCTGGACCGAGCTCGAAGAAAGCGTGGTCGAGCTGGTCCGCCTGCCTCGCATCCTGGCCGCGCTGCTGATCGGAGCAGGGCTGGCGGTTTCCGGCGCAGCGCTGCAGGGGTTGTTCCGCAACCCGCTGGTCGATCCGGGCATCATCGGCGTCACATCTGGCGCGGCCTTCGGTGGGACGCTGGCAATTCTGACGATCGGTGCCGGATATCCGATGCTGGCCATCGCTTTTGCCTTCGGCATTGGTAGCATGCTGGTGGTGCGTTTCCTCGCCAGCTACAAGGGCCGGACCTCGATCTTGACGCTGGTGCTGTCGGGCGTCATCGTCTCGGCCTTCTTCGAGGCCTCGATCTCGATCATCAAACTGATGGCCGACCCGCATCAGAAACTACCTGCGATCACCTATTGGCTGATGGGCAGCGTCGCCTCGACCAACTACCGCGATCTGGCACTGATCGCGCTGGCGATCCTGCCGGCATCCGTCGTGATCTACGCCCTGCGTTACCAGATCAACATCCTTTCGCTGGGCGAGGACAAGGCGCGCGCGCTTGGATCCCCCGTGATGCTGGTGCAATGGCTGGTCTTCGCCTGCACAGCCTTCATCTCGGCCGGCGTGGTGGCGACATCAGGCATCATCGGCTGGGTCGGGCTGGTCATTCCCCATGCCGCGCGGGCATTGGTGGGGGCGGAACACGGGCGACTGCTGCCGGCCTCGGCCCTGATGGGGGCGATCTACATGATCCTCGTTGATACCGTCGCCCGCACCCTGACCGAGGCCGAGATCCCGATCGGGATCATCACTGCTCTGATCGGCGTGCCGGTCTTCGCGCTGCTTCTGCGGCGGCTGCAACGAACCAGCGGGTGGGGCAATGATTGAGGCACAGGGCATCATTCTGGACCGAGGCCCGGCCCGGATCCTCGATGGCTACGACCTGCGCGTCGAGACTGGCAGCCTGCTGGCCATTCTCGGCGCCAACGGCGTCGGCAAGACGACACTTCTGAATATACTCACCGGTCTGCTGCAGCCCAGATCGGGCCAACTCCGGGTCGAGGGCAGCATCGGTTACGTGCCACAGCTGTTCCAGGCGGCGTTTTCCTATTCTGTGATGGACATGGTGCTGATGGGCCGCGCGCGGCATCTGGGCCTTTTCGGGTCACCGGGGACAAGGGACTATGATATCGCCCGCAGTTTCCTGAAGCTGATGGGCATCGCCGATCTTGAGGAACGCGGGTTCAATACACTCAGCGGCGGTCAGCGCCAGATGGTGATGATCGCTCAGGCTCTGACCTCGGAATGTAGCATCCTGATCCTCGACGAGCCGTGTTCGGCGCTCGACTACAAGAACCAGGCCAAGGTGATAACCACGCTGCGGCGGCTGAACCGCGACTACGGGCAGACGATCATCTACACCACCCATGCGCCGCAACACGCGCTCGAGGCTGCAACCGACGTGCTGCTGATGAAAGATGCGCGGACCTATCGTCATGGTCCGGTCGCCGAGGTTCTGACGCCCGAAAACCTGAGCGATCTCTACGAGGTCGCCATCGACCGCGCCGATGTGGCCGCCAGCCCGCGGCACACCTTCGCGCCGCGCTTCGTCCTGGAGGATACCGGATGACCCAGAAAATCGCCTTCCTGACCTGGGGATCGAGTTGCCAGGTGCGCAGCTTCCAGGATTTCCGCCATCTGCTGGACGACCTGATCCACGTGCGTGATCTGGCCAGTCACGACCTGTCGCGCTACGCCGCCGTGATCCTGCCCGACCGGATCGACGCGGAACATCTGACCGATCATGTGGCCAGGCTGAACGACTATGTCAGGGGCGGCGGATTTTTGATCGTCTTCAGCGCCGAGACCTGTGCCGACTGGTTGGATGTCGTCGATGTCGAATGGCGCGACGTGCGGATCAAGGACTGGCTGTGGTGGCAGAAGCCCGGCGGGCGCCCCGAGATCCATCAACCTCGGCCCTTGCATCCAATCTGCGAGGCGATCCCGCTGCGCGACATGGCCTGGCATTGGCACGGGGTGCTGGCCCCGCATCCGACCGCGCAAAGCTTGTTGAGCCTCGACGATGACAGTGCCAGCCTGTTCCTTGATTTTCGCAATCTGGAGTGCGGCGGGCGGCTGATGATCTCGACGCTTGATCCGCATAATCACAACGGTCAGCGATTCATGCCCGCGACGACCCGCTTCCTTGAAGGCTTCTACCCTTGGCTCAACCGCGAGCTTGGGATCGACCGTTCTCAAGACGGGTTTACGCTGACCTATCTACAAAGCATCCGCCACAACACCGAATGGCAGCCCGAGCGACTGGAAGAGGTGCTGGCCGAGGCAGGCGGGAAGACGCGGTTCCTGCCGCTCTACGACCTGTCGCCAGAAGCGCTGAACGGAACCGATATCCTCTACATCCCCAGCCAGTGCGACGAGTTCTTCCTGCGCGACAAGGCCGATGTCCTGCTGGGCCATTTGGACCGCGGCGGCCACCTGCTGATCAACGCAGAACCGGCGATTTCTTGGCTGCCCTTCCTCGGCACCTTCACCGCCGTCTCGCCGCGACCCTTCACCAATATCAAGGTCCGTCTGCGGAACGATCCTTTCGGGATGTTTGCCAACATGGATGAGGATTTCGACGGCTGGTCCGGTGTCTTTGGTCAATATGCCCGCGGCTGGACCCCGATGCCCGAAGGTGCCACGTGGCTAACCGAGGTCGGCACGGCCGAGGATCCGAAGCCCGCCGACTGGCTGTGGCAATACCCCAGTGATTGCGGCAAGGGCGGCCATGTATTCATGCACAATGGCGACAACCTGTTGCGATATCCCGATCACGGCGATCACCGCGACTCGCTGGTCCGGGATATCTGCGCGGGGCTGATCCGCGCAGGTCGGGGGCAGACCTCCGCGTCACCTGACGCCCCAGAATCTCGTAAGGTTCAGTTTCCTGTGCATCGCACCGAAATGGATCCGGACGCCGTAGTCCCTAATCGATACGACGGTTCTCGTAGTCGCAACGCTTAGATTTGGCAGACCTATTTGCCCCCATTTACTCCTTAACGGCAGGACGCCCGATCAAGCCTACATCAACCTGCTGCTGCCCGATCTGGCAGCGGCGTAGCCGAGGCGGAAAACCACTTGGAAACGTCCGGACCCTGTTCAGACAAACCGAGCCACCTCTGTCGTTGCCCGTTTTCGCCGAGGCCGCAGCAGTGGAAATTGACTTGTAGGGTTTGCGCGGGGGCACCCCACTCGGGTTTTCTCCGATCTTGAAAACCATTTAACGGCACATCACTGCCCCTCGCTCAGAGCGCAGCGAAGGTCGGCTGTCCACCATTTCCGGAGAGACTTCTCGCTCCTGCGGCACAGATCGGGCAATTGCAACGAACGGCAGGAACGTCCGCACCGCCAACCTTGGCCTGCCAGATCATGATGCACGATGCCACTGATGACCAATTTGGGGAAGCTGCGCTGCATCGAGGCCGGATCTGGCGAACGTCCGGTCTGGGCCGACACCAGGCGCAACCAGCGCCTGGCATGAACAGCAGGTCCGGGCCGCCCCCCTTGCCATCCCCCCCAACCTCCCCTATAGGCACCGCTTCACGCGGGGTGACAGCCTTGGAGGCACCCCGCCCTAACCTATGGAGAATCAATATGGCTGGTGAGATCCCTGATCTTGTAGCCGAGGAACGTGCGGGGACGGGCAAGGGCGCCGCTCGCGCAGCACGCCGTAACGGCATGGTTCCCGGCATCGTCTTCGGTGGCGAAAAGGACCCCCTCGCAATCCAACTGCCCTTCAACGTCCTGCTGAAAAAGCTCAAGGACGGTCGCTTCAAGTCCACCCTGTGGAACCTGAAGGTCGAAGGCCACGAGGATGTGCGCGTGATCTGCCGCGACGTCCAGCGCGATGTCGTCAAGGACCTGCCGACGCACCTCGACCTCATGCGCCTGCGCCGCACCTCGAAGGTCGCGCTGTTCATCCCCGTCGAGTTCATCAACGAGGAAACCGCGCCCGGCATCAAGAAGGGCGGCGTTCTGACCGTCGTTCGCCCCGAGGTCGAGCTGGTCGTGACCGCCGGTGACATCCCCGAGAAGATCACCGTCGATCTGGGCAGCCTGAACATCGGCGACATCGTCCACATCAACGACGTCACCCTGCCCGAGGGCACGAAGGCGACGATCGACCGGAACTTCGTGATCGCCAATATCTCGGCGCCGTCGGGCCTTGCCGCCTCTGCCGACGACGAGGAAGAAGCGACCGAGACCGAGGTCATCAACCAGAAGGACGCGACGGCCGAGTAATCGCCGCCGCCCTTAGAGATCCCGAAGCCCCCGCCCGACCCGGCGGGGGCTTTTGCTTGTGCGGGTGACATTCGCCGCGCAAGGCCCTAGACAGGCCGCGACATTACCACGGAGGCACGCGTGCAGATCCTTGTCGGACTGGGCAACCCCGGCGCGAAATACGCCGCCAACCGCCACAACATCGGTTTCATGGCGCTGGACCGCATCGCCTCCGACCACGGTTTCGGCCCGTGGAAGGCCAAGTTCCAGGGCCAGATCGCCGAGGGGCGGCTGGGCGGCGACAAGGCGCTGCTGCTGAAGCCCGAGACCTTCATGAACCTCTCCGGCCAGTCGGTGGGCGAGGCCATGCGCTTCTACAAGCTGGAGCCAGGCGACGTGACCGTCTTCCACGACGAGCTTGACCTCGCCCCCGGCAAGGTGCGGCTGAAGACCGGCGGCGGGCATGCGGGGCACAACGGGCTGCGCTCGATCCACGCGCATATCGGCGAGACCTACCACCGCGTGCGCCTCGGCATCGGCCACCCGGGCCGCAAGGAACTGGTGGCGGCCTACGTGCTGCACGACTTCGCCAAGGCGGACGAGGGCTGGCTGGACGACCTGCTGCGCGGGCTTTCTGACGGGGCGCCGTATCTGGTCGAGGGCGACCGCTCGCGCTTTCAGAATGCCGTGGCGGCGCGGATGGCGCCATCGGAGCCCAAGCCGGCGAAGAAACCCGCCCCGGCTCCTCCGGCGCCGACCGAGCCCGAGGCGCCCGATACACGCAACCCGCTGCAACGGCTGGCGGACAAGTTTCGTTGATCGCCCTGTGCGCGGCGCCCTGCGACCCTAGGTGAGGGTCACAGGGCATACACGCGTATCACAGGGGAAAGGAGACGGACCATGCAGAAAGACCCCGCGATCAATGTGTTGGGCGACGCCCTTCAACCCTGCTCCGAGGCGCCGCTGACCGGCTTTTTCCGCGATGCCCATTGCAACACCTGCGCAGAGGATCAGGGCAGTCACACGGTCTGCGCCGTCATGACCGCCGAGTTCCTCGCCTATTCGAAATACGTCGGCAACGACCTGTCGACACCCCGGCCCGCGTTCGGCTTTGCCGGGCTGAAGCCGGGCGACCGCTGGTGCCTTTGTGCCGGGCGGTTCCTGCAGGCCCATGACGAGGGCTGCGCGCCGAAGGTGCAGCTGTCCGCCACGCATCGGCGCGCCACGGAGATCGTGCCCCTGCCCGTCCTGAAAGAACATGCCCTTCCGGTGGAGGAAACTTGATGCGCCGGGCACTGCTCCTCGCCGCCCTGGCTCTTACCGGCCCCGCGCTAGCGCAGGATATCGCCAGCCTGCGCCCGGCCGACTCGGAACGGATGGCCGCGCTGGACGCCCATTTCGGCGCCGCGATGCGGGAAGCCCTTGCGGGTGGCGCCCCGGAAGATATCGCCGTGCTGACGCAGGCCATGGCAGGCGCGGCGGGCCCGGTGGCCGGTCTGGCCGGGGATTGGCGCTGCCGCACGCTGAAGCTGGGTGAGATCTCCGCGCTGGTGGTCTATGGCAACTTCGACTGCCGCATCACCGAGGCCGGGCCGGGCCGCTGGGAGATGCAGAAACGCACGGGCTCGCAGCGCACCGAGGGCGCCATCGTCTCGGGCCCGGGTGGCACATTGACCTATTACGGCGTGGGCTATGTAGCGGGCGGACCGGCCGTGGATTACGCCGGACTGCCGCCCGACGATCAGACGGCGATCGAGCCGGGCCAGACGGTGGCTCAGCCCGGGATCGTGGAGCAGGTCAGCCAGACGCACGCGCGCGTGCTCTTCCCCGACCCGATCCTCGAAAGCCGCTTTGACATCCTTTACCTGACGCGCTGAGCGGGACAGCCCGGCGCCGGAAGGCGCCGCCTTCGGTGCGGCCCTGCCCCGTGCAGCGCGCCCCTGTCCCGTTTCGTGCGGCCTGGCGCATCCATACAGCGTGAAGCGAAACGCTGAACCGCCTGCGGCAGTGAGGAGTGCCCTGTGGCGCCTGTCCCGCGTGTGGCGCGCCTTGACGCGCCCGCCACATGCGGCTCGACACGACGCGTCCCGAGTCGTGTGCGGCACGATCAAGCCTTGGCTGGCGCGCACCTCTCCTGCGGAGCGCGCCCGAAGGCGCCCCGGGCCCACTTGGGGCGCGCCGGAACGCGTCCGGCCCTATCAGTTGGCGTCGCGGCCCACGTCGCCGTCCATCGACACGCCGAGGTGGCGGGCGACGGTAAAGATGTCCTTGTCGCCCCGGCCACACATGTTCATGACGATGACGTGATCCTTGGGCAGGGTCGGCGCGATCTTCATGACGTGACCCAGCGCGTGGCAGGGTTCCAGCGCCGGGATGATGCCCTCGGTGGCGCAGCACAGCTGGAAGGCCTCCAGCGCCTCCTTGTCGGTGATCGAGACATATTGCGCGCGGCCCACATCGTGCAGCCAGGCGTGTTCCGGCCCGATGCCCGGATAATCCAGCCCCGCCGAGATCGAGAAGCCCTCGAGGATCTGGCCGTCCTCGTCCTGCAGCAGGTAGGTCCGGTTGCCGTGCAGCACGCCCGGGCGCCCCCCCGTCAGCGAGGCGCAGTGCTCCATCTTGTCGTCGACGCCCTTGCCGCCCGCTTCGACGCCGATGATGTTCACCGTCTTGTCGTCGAGGAAGGGGAAGAACAGGCCCATGGCGTTCGAGCCGCCGCCGATGGCCGCGATGATGGTGTCGGGCAGACGGCCTTCGGCCTCCATCATCTGCTCCTTGGTTTCCTTGCCGATGATCGACTGGAAATCGCGGACCATGGCCGGATAGGGGTGCGGACCGGCGACGGTGCCGATGCAGTAGAAGGTGTCGCGCACATTGGTGACCCAGTCGCGCAGGGCGTCGTTCATCGCGTCCTTCAGCGTGCCGCGACCGGAGGTCACGGGGATGACCTCGGCGCCCAGAAGCTTCATCCGGAAGACGTTGGGCTGCTGGCGCTCGACGTCATGCGCGCCCATGTAGACCACGCATTTCAGGCCAAACTTGGCGCAGACCGTGGCCGTGGCAACGCCGTGCTGCCCGGCGCCGGTTTCGGCGATGATGCGGGTCTTGCCCATGCGGCGGGCGAGGATGATCTGCCCCAGCACGTTGTTGATCTTGTGCGCGCCGGTGTGGTTCAGCTCGTCGCGCTTCATGTAGACCTTGGCGCCGCCGAGGTGATCGGTCAGGCGCTCGGCGAAATAGAGCGGACTGGGGCGGCCGACGTAGTGCTTCCAGAGATAATGCATCTCTTCCCAGAAGCTGTCGTCGGTCTTGGCCTTCTCGTACTCGGCCTCGAGCGCGAGAATGAGCGGCATCAGGGTTTCCGAGACGAAGCGTCCGCCGTGGATGCCGAAGCGGCCCTTCTCATCCGGCCCGTTCATGAAGCTGTTGACCAGGTCGTCCATGGCGCGTCTCCCCTTGTTGGTGCAGGGGCCTGGATACGGCATTTCGGGCAGGTAAGGCCAGAGGCGATTTGGAGCGGTGGGAAGGCGCTTCGAAGCGCCTTTCGAAAGGGCCTTCGAAGGCCCTTTCACCGCAGGCGCCTGATCGGGTGGTCATTGCAGAAGATCACGAAATGCCGCCCGTTCTCAACTGCCTGGAACCCGCGCCGCGCGACCGCGCGGGCAAAGGCCTCGCGCCCCACAAGGCGCTCGACGTCGCGGATCTGCCGCTTGACCACGCCGCCCTTCAGCGCCTCGGCAGAACCGAAGACCTGCTGAAGCCACATCTCCGCCGTGAGGTAGTCGGGAATCTGCGCCATGTCCGCATGGCACATGACTCTGGTTAAGATCTTGCCAACGACCGCTCCAGCGCCGGGTAGCGCAGGCCCAGCGTGACGCCGCGCGCCACGAAGCTGACCAAGAGCGCCGCCCAGAGGCCGTGGTTGCCGTAGGCCGGCACCAGCAGCAGCGCCGCGGCCCCGTAGATCGCCACCGAAACCGCCATCATGTTGCGCATATCCGCCGTGCGGGTCGCGCCGATGAAGATGCCGTCGAGCATCCATGCCGCAACCCCCAGCACCGGAACCGCCACCATCCATGGCAGGAAATCGCGGGCCGCGGCGCGGACCTCCGGGTCGGCCGCCATCAGATCGATGATCCGCGGACCGAAAACCGTGAAGGTCAGCGCCAGCCCGATGCTCAGCACGACGCCCCAGAACATGCTGACCAGGGCCGCACGCCGCAGGCGATGCAGGGCGCGCGCCCCGGCGGCCTGCCCGACCAGCGCCTCGGCGGAAAAGGCCAGCCCGTCCAGCGCGAAGGCCGTGATCTGCAGGAACTGCAGAATCACCTGATTGGCGGCCAGCGTCACGTCCGAGAAGCGCGCGCCGGTGAACATGAACGACAGGATCACCGTTTCGAGCAGCAGAGACCGGATCAGGATGTCCGAGTTGACCCGGGCCATGCCGATCAGGCGCTCGCGGTCGAAGACCCGCGGCCAGTCGCGCCATGCGGGGACCGCAAAGGCGTCGCGGCACAGCCAGAGCCCCAGGGCGAGACCGCTCCACTCGGCGATGAAGGTCGCGGCGGCCACACCGCCCACCCCCCAGCCAAGCCCGAGGACAAAGACGAGATCCAGGAGGATGTTGACCCCGTTCATCCAGATCTGGATGACCAGCACCGCGCGGGTGCGCTCGGCGGCGATGAGCCAGCCGAGGATGCCATAAAGCGCGATGGCCGCCGGCGCCGACCAGACCCGGATGGCCATGTAGTGACGGGCCAGGGCCTCGACCTCTTCCGAGGCCGGGGCGATGGAAAAGGCGGCCCGGAAGAGCAGCCCCTGCAGCAGAACGATCGCCAGCCCGCCGCTGAAGCCGATCATCAGGGCGCGGGTCAGCAGGGCCGCCGTCTCGGCCTTGTTGCCCTGCCCCAGCGCCTGCGCAACAAGCCCGGTGGTGCCCATCCTGAGAAAGCCGAAGACCCAGTAGAGCGCCGAGAGGACAACCGCGCCGATGCCCACCGCACCGATGGGCGCCGCCTCTCCCAGCTGCCCGACCACGCCGGTGTCGACGGCCCCCAGAAGCGGCACCGTGGCATTCGACAGCACGATGGGCAGGGCGATCTTCAGCACCCGGGAATGGGTGATCGGGGTCTCGGTGGTGGTCGCTGTCATGGGGTCAATTCCGGCAGATGGGCGCGGCGACCTGATACCGGACCGGCGCCGAGGTCAATGCCCGGAGCATGGAATTCCTGACGGCGGGGTGCCGGAGGGTCCGGTCGGATCGGGCGCCCGGGGACACGGGGCGATGGGGGCTCTGCCCCCCGGCCTGCGGCCACCCCCCGAGGTATTTGTCAGACCGAAGAAGCGCAGGCGCCCGGGGACACGGGTCTGGCCGCTTGGGCGAGGCCGGCTCTGGGCGGGAGCGGGTTGCGGCTGTGCCGCGCCTTGCCGGATGTTGCCGGGCGGGTCAGGCGCCCGAGCGCGGCATCAGGAAATGCGCGGTGGCCTGTGCCATGGGGCGGTCGCGGTTGTCCTGCCAGGCTTCGGCCTGCACCGAGGCGTAGCGGCGCCCCAGCCGAGTCACCCGGGCGCGGCCATAGGCGTCGCGCGGCAGGCCCGAGCGCAGGTAGTCCACGGTGAAGTCGATGGTCTTGGGCAGGCGCGGCAGTTTGCCCCCGCTCAGCGCAGAGGGGTCCAGCGCGCCGGTTTCGATGTCGGACCAGAGCCATGTCCAGTTCAGGGTAATCATCGCCGTGATCTCGAGGAAGGCCGCCGTGACGCCGCCGTGGATCGCCGGAAGCTGCGGGTTGCCGATCAGCTTGTTGTCGAAGGGCAGCACCGCGGTCAGCTCGTCGCCCCTGCGGTCGAAGCTCACGCCGAGGTACTGGATGTAGGGCACCCCGCTGACCAGCGCCGAGAGCGCGGCATCGCGGCGCTGCTTGACCACCTGCACGGGTTCGGGGGTCGGGCGGGCCATCACGCGCCCTCGACCGTGAAGGCGCCGGTGGCGGTGGCCAGCGGGTGCGCCGCGTCGTCGTCGCAGGCGGTGGCGCGCACGAAGGCCACGGAGCGGGTGATGTGGTAGCATTCGGCCCGTGCCACGATGGTCTGGCCCGGGGTCGCCGGGCGCATGTAGTCGATGCGCAGGTTGATCGTCGCGGTTCCGGCGGGCGATTTCGGGTGGCTCATGACCGCCGCCCCGCCACAGGTGTCCATCAGCGCCGAGACCGCGCCGCCGTGGATCACCCCGGTTTCCGGGTCGCCGACAAAGCGGGCATCATAGGGCATCTGGATCTGCGCCAGCCCGTCGCCGATCTCTGTCACCGCCATGTTCAGGGCGCGGGTATGGGGAATCATCTCGATGAACTGGCGGGCGATGGCGGTCTTGTCGGCGGTCATGACGATCCTTTCGAGTCGGCCCGACTATGAAAGCCCCCCGCCCCCCGCGCAAGCGGTTGTCAGCCCCGGATCGCGGGGATACCCTGCCGTCCGGGAGGACGAGGAACAGCAATGACGGCCAGCCGCCTGAGTTTCAAGGATATGTGCGCGCGCTTCGAGGTGACGCCGCGGACGTTGCGGTACTACGAGTACATCGAGCTTCTGCAACCGGAACGCGAAGGACGGTCGCGGTTCTACGGCCCCCGCGAGGTGGCGCGGATGACCCTGATCCTGCGCGGGCGGCGCTTCGGCTTTCAGCTGGAGGACATCCGCCAGTGGCTGCTGATCTACGAGAAGGACGGCACCGAGGCGCAGATGCGCGCATGGGTCGGCATGGCCGACAGGCAGCTTGGCGAGTTGGCCGAGCAGAAGGCGCAGCTGGAAGAGGCCATGGCCGAGCTGCAGGCGCTGCGCGATGAAACCGCCGGATCCCTGCCGTCCTGATCGGCGAAAGCCTGCTGTTGCAGTGGCCGGGTTGACGTTGGATCCCTATATCTGTCAATGCGCTTTGAAACAAACTTTCGCCCGATATTGGTTTACGTTGCCTGATCCTACGTCAGGAGGAAAGTTACGTGACGTACAAGTTACGTCACCCCATTTTCCCATTGTAGGATGGCAGCGCAACCCTCAGATCGGGCGCTCAGCTACGGACCGGCACGAGGACTGCATAATGAGTGACGAGAAACTGATGACGATCCGCGAGATGTGCGACGCCTTCGAGGTGACGCCGCGCACGCTGCGGTTCTACGAGCAGAAGGAGCTGCTGTTCCCGATCCGCGAAGGGCAGAAACGCCTGTTCACGCGGCGCGACCGGGCCCGCCTGAAGCTGATCCTGCGCGGCAAGCGTTTCGGATTCAGCCTTGAGGAGATCCGGCAGTTGCTTGACCTCTACGATGTCGGCGACGAGCAGCAGACCCAGATTGCGGCGGCCTACGAGGTGGCTCAGCAGCGGCTGACCGACCTGAAGGCGCAGCGCACCGACCTCGACTCGGCCATCGCCGAGTTGGAGGAACAGATGACCTGGGGAGAGCGGATGCTGTCCTCGATGAAGAACCGGAAGGCCGCCGAATAGCACAGGCGCGGCGGCCTGTCTCAGGGAGAGAGGAGACGCCATGCCCATCTATACCGCCCCCACAGAGGACCAGCTTTTCGTTCTGGACGAGGTGCTGAGGATCGGCGCCAGCGAGGTTCCCGGCTACGGGGACCTGGACCGCGACACGCTGGACGCGATCCTCGGCGAAGCCGCCAAGCTGGCCGAGAACGTGCTGGCGCCGCTGAACCCCGTCGGGGACGAACAGGGCTGCACGCTGGAGAACGGCGTGGTGCGCACGCCCAAGGGCTTCAAGGCGGCCTTCGACCAGGTGCGCGAGGGCGGCTGGACGGCGCTGGACTGCGACCCCGAATACGGCGGACAGGGCCTGCCCTACGTGGTCGCCACGGCGGTGGGCGAGATGTTTTCCTCGGCCAACATGGCCTTCAACATGTACCAGGGCCTGACCCACGGCGCCTACAATGCCATCCACGCCCATGGCTCTGACGACCAGAAGGCGATGTACCTGCCCAAGATGGTCAGCTGCGAGTGGGGCGGCACCATGAACCTGACCGAACCGCATTGCGGCACCGACCTCGGGCTGATCCGCACCAAGGCGGTGCCGGCGGAAGACGGCAGCTACAAGATCACCGGCCAGAAGATCTGGATCTCGGCCGGCGAGCACGACATGGTCGACAATATCATCCACCTCGTGCTGGCCAAGCTGCCGGACGCCCCCGATGGCGTGAAGGGCATCAGCCTTTTCATCGTGCCCAAGTTCATGGTGAACGAGGATGGCTCTCTGGGTGACCGCAACGCGCTGTCCTGCGGCGGGCTGGAAAAGAAGATGGGCATTCACGGCAATGCCACCTGCGTGATGAACTACGACGGCGCGACCGGCTTCCTTGTGGGAGAGCCGCACAAGGGCATGCGCGCCATGTTCACCATGATGAACGAGGCGCGTCTGGGTGTGGGGCTTCAGGGCTACGCGCAGGGCGCGGTGGCCTACCAGAACGCGCTGGCCTTCGCCAAGGACCGGGTGCAGGGCCGCGCGGTGACCGGGGCCGAGAACCCCGAGGGCGCCGCCGATCCGATCATCGTGCACCCCGACGTGCGCCGCAACCTGATGGACCAGAAGGCCTTTGTCGAAGGCGCGCGGGCCTTCACCCTCTGGGGCGCCTCGCTGATCGATCAGGCCCACCGGGCGCAGGATACCAAAGCCGAAGGGCTGATCTCTCTGCTGACGCCGGTGATCAAGGGCTTCCTGACCGACAAGGGCTTCGAGACCACGGTGCTGGCGCAGCAGACGCTGGGCGGCTCGGGCTTCACCCGCGAATGGGGGCTGGAGCAGTTCGTCCGCGATGCCCGGATCACCATGATCTACGAGGGCACCAACGGCGTGCAGGCGCTGGACCTCGTGGGCCGCAAGCTGGCGCAGGACGGCGGCAAGCACGTCATGGGCTTCTTCGAGATGGTCAAGGGTTTCGCCTCGGAGAACAAGGGCAAGGACGAAGCCTTCGACCGCGACTTCCTCGAGCCGCTCAAGGCCGCCTCCAAAGACCTTCAGGCGGCGGGGATGTTCTTCATGCAGAACGGCATGAAGAACCCGAACGAGGCGCTGGCGGGGTCCTACGACTTCATGCACCTCTTCGGCCACGTCTGCCTTGGCCTGATGTGGGCGCGCATGGGCCTGACAGCGCAGGAAAAGCTGGCCGCCGGCGAAGGCGACGCCGCTTTCTACCGGACCAAGCTGGCGACCGGGCGCTATTACATGGCGCGGCAGCTGCCGATGACCGCGACGCATCTGGCGCGCATCCAGTCCGGGGCCGAAACCGTGATGGCGCTTGAGGCCGAGGCGTTCTGAGGCGAAGGTGGCGGTGGGTCTTCGGACCCACCCTGCCCCATGCCAGAAGGAGTGCTCCATGCCCAAACGGTTTCGTCTGACGCGGCGTTTTCCTGTCGCCATGACCGAAGACGGCTACCGTGGTCTCAAACGGTTCGCGCATGACGCCGGACTGGACGAGGGCGAGGCGCTCTCGTTTCTGTTCGAACATTTCGACAGCGTGACGGACGAGGACGCGCTGTCGCACAGGTTGCGCCTGTTCAACGCCGAACTGGAGGCGCGCAAGCGGTAGGGAGGAGCCGGTCCCATGGGCTGGATGACGGAGGAACACGCGATGCTGGGCGAGATGTGTGCCCGGTTCATCGAAACCGAATGGGCGCCCGAGTTCGAGCGCTGGCGCAGGGCGGGCCAGATGGACCGCGCGACATGGGCGCAGGCCGGGGAACTGGGGCTCTTGTGCCCCTCGGTGCCGGAGGAATACGGCGGCGCCGGCGGCGATTTCGGCCACGAGGCGGTGATCCTGACGGAGGCCGCCCGCGCCAACCTCGCCTCTTGGGGGCATGGCATCCACTCGGGCATCGTGGCGCATTACGTGCTGGCCTATGGCACCGAAGACCAGAAACGGCGCTGGCTGCCGAGGATGGTCACCGGCGAACTGGTGGGCGCGCTGGCGATGACCGAACCCTCGACCGGCTCGGACGTGCAGGCGATCCGGACCAGGGCGGTGAAGGACGGCAACGGCTACCGGCTGTCGGGCCAGAAGACCTTCATCACCAACGGCCAGCACGCCAACCTGATCCTTGTGGCGGCCAAGACCGATCCCTCGGCAGGCTCCAAAGGGGTGTCCCTGGTGGCGGTCGAGACCGACGGGGCCGAGGGCTTCACCCGCGGGCGCAACCTCGACAAGATCGGCTGCCACGCCGCCGACACCTCGGAACTCTTCTTCGACAACGTCGCGATCCCGCCCGAGAACATCCTCGGCGAGGCCGAGGGCCAGGGCTTCTACCAGATGATGCAGCAGCTTCCGCAGGAACGGCTGATCATCGGCTGCGGCGCCGTCGGCGCGATGGAAGGCGCGGTTGCGCGCACCGTGGCCTATTGCAAGGAACGCGAGGCCTTCGGCGGCCCGCTGACGCAATTCCAGAACACCCGCTTCGTGCTGGCCGAATGCCGGACCAAGACCACCGTCGCCCGCGCCTTCCTCGACTCCTGCATCGCCGAACACCTCGCCGGAGCCCTGACCGTCGAAAAGGCGGCCATGGCGAAATACTGGCTGACCGACACGCAGGGAGAGGTCCTGGATGCCTGCCTGCAACTGCATGGCGGCTACGGCTACATGACGGAATACGCGGTCGGCGAGATGTGGGCCGACGCAAGGGTGCAGCGCATCTACGGCGGTACCAACGAGATCATGAAGGAGTTGATTGCGCGTGCTCTGTGAACGGACCGCGCGGGGAGAGGTCGCATTGAGGTATTTGGACCAAGAAGAAACAGGAAGGTCGCGTATCGAGCCCAGCCTTCGGGCAGCAATCGACCTTCCTGCCATGCCCGGGCCTTTGCCCAGTCCCGGGGCTTCTCCTTGGGCGGTCATCGGCTCCTCAGCCTGTACCGCGCAGACACCATGCACCCAATAACCTTAACGCCCGGTTACCAGGACCGACCGATGTTTCTTCTTGGTCCAAATGCCCTCGCGGGGGTGCGGGGGCGCGAAGCCCCCGCTCCCGCAGTGACCGCAAGCGCCGACGGAAGGGAGAGCGCATGACGATGAAACTCTACTGCTTCGGGGAATCCGGGCATTCCTACAAGGCGGCGCTGGCACTGCAGCTGGCCGGTCTGGACTGGGCGCCGGTTAAGGTGGACTTCTTCGGTGGCGAGACGCGCTCCGAGGGTTTCCGCCGCGACATCAACGAGATGGGCGAATGCCCGGTGCTGGTGGACGGCGATACCCGCCTCAGCCAATCCGGCGTGATCCAGCAGTACCTTTCGGACACCTATGGCCATTTCGGCGGCAAGGATGCCTCCGAGACGCTGGAGGTACTGCGCTGGGTGATCTGGGACAACCAGAAACTTTCCGGCATGGCCGGGCCCTGCCGCTTCCTGATGAACTTCCTCCCCGAGGAAAAGCGCCCGACCGAGGTCATCGCCTTCATGCAGGCACGGCTGAAATCCACCTACGGCATCCTCGACGCCCATCTGAAGGGCCGCGACTGGATCGTCGGCGCGGCGCCCACCAATGCCGACCTGACCTGCTGCGGCTACCTCTACTACCCCGAGCCCTTCGGCTTCGACCGCAAGGCCTTCCCCGAGATCGACCGCTGGCTGTCCAACATCCAGGGCCTCGACGGCTGGAAGGCCCCCTATGACCTGATGCCCGGCTCGCCCGCCGACCGGGCCTGAGACCAAAAGACCAAAGGAGTCACCCATGACCGACGCCTATATCTACGACGCCCTGCGCAGCCCGCGCGGCAAGGGCCGCAAGGACGGCAGCCTGCACGAGGTCACCTCGCTGCGGCTGTCGGCGCAGATCCTGAACGCGGTGAAAGAGCGCAACGGGCTCGAGGGCCACGCCGTCGAGGACGTGATCTGGGGCAATGTCACACAGGTCGGCGAACAGGGCGGCTGCCTTGCGCGCTCTGCCGTGCTGGCATCCGACCTCGACGAGCGCATTCCGGGGCTGGCGATCAACCGCTTCTGCGCCTCGGGCATGGAGGCGGTGAACCTCGCCGCCAACCAGGTGAAGGGCGGCGCCGGCGAGGCCTATATCGCGGGCGGGGTCGAGATGATGGGCCGCGTCGCCATGGGTTCTGACGGCGCCGCCATCGCCGTCGATCCCTCGATCGCCATGGAGCGCTATTTCGTGCCGCAGGGCATCAGCGCCGACATCATCGCCACCGAATACGGCTTCAGCCGCGACGACGCGGACGCGCTGGCCGTCGAAAGCCAGAAGCGCGCCGCCGCCGCCTGGGCGGACGACCGTTTCGCCAAGTCCATCGTGACGATCCGCGACCAGAACGGCCTGCCGATCCTCGACCGCGACGAATTCATGCGCCCGGGCACCGACATGCAGAGCCTTGGAGCGCTCAAGCCCTCGTTCAAGGACATGGGCGAGACCATGCCCGGCTTCGACAAGGTCGCACTGATGAAGTACCCGCATCTCGAGCGCATCGAGCACATCCACCACGCCGGCAACTCCTCGGGCATCGTGGACGGCGCGGCGGCGCTGCTGATCGGCTCCAAGGCCTTCGGCGAGGCGCATGGGCTGAAGCCCCGCGCCCGCATCCGCGCCACCGCCAAGATCGGCACCGATCCGACGATCATGCTGACCGGGCCGGTTCCGGCGACAGAGAAGATCCTCGCCGACAGCGGCATGGCCATCGGCGACATCGACCTCTTCGAGGTCAACGAGGCGTTTTCTTCGGTCGTTCTGCGCTTCATGCAGGCCTTCGACGTGGACCATTCCAGGGTCAACGTGAACGGCGGATCCATCGCCATGGGGCACCCGCTGGGGGCGACCGGCGCGATCATCATCGGCACCCTGCTCGACGAGCTGGAGCGCAGCGGCAAGGGCACCGGCCTCGCCACGCTCTGCATCGCCAGCGGCATGGGTGCCGCCACGATCATCGAGCGCGTCTGAGCCATTTCGCGGCCCCCGGCGGGCCGCGCCGCAGAACAAGGGAAGACACACATGACCGATTTCACCATGGAAAAGGACGCCGATGGCGTCGCGGTGATCACCTGGGACGTCAAGGGCAAGTCGATGAACGTCATGTCGATGGAGGCATGGCCGCTGCTCGACAGCCTGTTCGACGAGGCGCTGGCGGATGACACCGTCAAGGGCATCGTCATCACCTCCGGCAAGGACTCGTTTGCCGGCGGGATGGACCTGAACGTGATCGCCAAGATGAAGGAAAGCGCGGGCGACGATCCGGCGCGCGGCCTCTTCGAAGGGATCATGAATGCCCATGGCATCCTGCGCAAGCTGGAGCGCGCGGGCATGGACCCCAAGACCAACAAGGGCGGCAAGCCCGTGGCGGCGGCGCTTCCGGGCACCGCACTTGGCATCGGGCTGGAGATCCCGCTTGCCTGCCACCGCATCTTTGTTGCCGACAACCCCAAGGCCAAGATCGGCCTGCCCGAGATCATGGTCGGCATCTTCCCGGGCATGGGTGGCACCACCCGGCTGGTGCGCAAGATGGGCGCCATGGCGGCCTCTCCGCTGCTGCTGGAGGGCAAGCTGAACGATCCCAAGGGCGCGATGCGCGCGGGCGTCATCGATGAGGTGGTCGAGGATCCGCTGGCGGCGGCGAAGGCCTGGGTACTGGCGGCCAAGGATGCCGATATCCTCAAGCCCTGGGACGCCAAGGGCTACAAGATGCCCGGCGGCGCGCCCTACCACCCGGCGGGGTTCATGACCTTCGTCGGCGCCTCTGCCATGGTCAACGGCAAGACCAAGGGCGTCTACCCGGCAGCCAAGGCCCTGCTTTCGGCGGTCTACGAAGGCGCTCTGGTGCCCTTCGACACGGCGCTGAAGATCGAGGCGCGCTGGTTCACCAATGTGCTGATGAACCCCTCTTCGGGGGCGATGATCCGCTCTCTCTTCATCAACAAGGAAGCGCTGGAGAAGGGCGCGAACCGGCCCGACGTGCCGGACCAGCGGGTCAAGAAGGTCGGCGTGCTGGGCGCGGGCATGATGGGCGCGGGCATCGCGCTGGTCTCGGCCCAGGCGGGGATCGAGGTCGTTCTGATCGACCAGAAGCAGGAGGCCGCGGATCGCGGCAAGGCCCATGCCGCCGATTACGCGGCCAAGGGTGTCTCGCGCAAGAAGATCACGCAGGACAAGGCCGACGAGATGGTGGCCCGCATCACCGCGACCACCGACTATGCCGCGCTGGCCGATGCCGACCTGATCGTCGAGGCGGTCTTCGAGGATCCCAAGATCAAGGCCGAGGTGACGAAGGCCGTCGATGCGGTGACCAACGCCGACTGCATCTTTGCCACCAACACCTCGACCCTGCCGATCACCGAGTTGGCGAAGGCGTCCAAGAACCCCGAGCAGTTCATCGGCATCCACTTCTTCTCGCCGGTCGAGAAGATGATGCTGGTCGAGATCATCCGGGGCAAGGAGACCGGTGACCGGGCCGTGGCCAAGGCGCTCGACTTCGTGCGCCAGATCCGCAAGACGCCCATCGTCGTGAACGACGCGCGCTTCTTCTACGCCAACCGCTGCATCATCCCCTATATCAACGAGGGTATCCGGATGGTGAAGGAAGGTGTCTCCCCTGCCCTGATCGAGAATGCCGCGAAGCTGGTGGGGATGCCGCTGGGCCCGCTGCAACTGGTGGACGAGACCTCGATCGACCTTGGCGCCAAGATCGCGCGGGCGACCAAGGCGGCCATGGGGGATGCCTACCCCGATGGCGAGGTCGACGAGGTGATCTTCTGGATGGAAGGCGAAGGTCGTCTTGGCCGCAAGGCGGGCAAGGGCTTCTACGACTACGACGAGAAGGGCAAGCGGACGGGGCTGTCCTCGGCGGTGGCCCGGCAGTACCCGCAGGCCGACGACCAGCCCGAGCTGATCGAGGTGCAGCACCGCCTGCTCTTCGTGCAGTCGCTGGAGGCGGTGCGCGCGCTGGAGGAAGGCGTGCTGATGGACATCCGCGAGGGTGACGTGGGCGCGATCCTCGGCTGGGGCTTCGCGCCGTGGTCGGGCGGCCCGCTGTCCTGGCTGGACATGATCGGCGCACCCTATGCGGTGGAACGGTGCGACCAGCTGACCGAGGCGCATGGCCCCCGCTTTGCCTGCCCCGAGGTGCTGCGCGAGATGGCCGCGAAGAACCAGAGCTTCTACGGACGCTTCGGCACAGAGGGCGCGCAGGCGGCCTGAGGATCAGGGGCGGCTCCGGCCGCCCCTTTTTCATTGCACCATCCAAGCGGGGCGCCGATCCGATACGCGTCGCGCAGCCCGGCTTTTCCGGCTGGCCCCGCCCACCCTCCCGGCGCTGCAGCCGATACACACAATTGTCGCCGCTTCGGCAGCACATGCGCCGCCGTCGCGGAAGAGCAGCGCAACAGACTGATTGCACATGATTTAATACGGGCACCGCCAGCCCCACGCCGGCGGTCCCGCGCGCCCGATGCGACCTCTGGCGCAGGCAATCCGCGTAAAGCCGATCTTTCAGAACCGTTTGTTAAGACAGCGTGCGTATTCCTGCTGAGCGTCAGTCATGCCGAGTTCAGACGCGGCGCGCGCCACGAGGGATCCTGCTTCACGATGCCAGATGTCAATTTTCACGCCTTAGGGGCCGCACGGGCCCGCTCCGGGGAAGATCCGCTCGTGGCCTTCCTGCTGAACGCCCGCAAATCCCCCGTCACGATTTCCGCACGCGACGTGCCGCGGATCGATTCTCATCGCCTGCAACTCTTGCTGGTCGCGCAGAAGCAATGGGTGCGGGACGCCGTCGGGTTCGACCTTATCGACATGGCGCCCGGTTTCCGCGAGGGCCTGGCGCGGCTCGGCCTGCCCCGGGACCATTTCGACAAGGAGGCGTCGCAATGACCACGAAGGTTCTGGCCATCGACGATTCCCGCACCATCCGCAACCTGCTGCGCGTCTCGCTGGAAGGCGCGGGGTTCGAAGTCCACTCTGCCTGCGACGGGGTCGAGGGGGTCGACATCTTTCCCGATGTCGACCCGGACGTGGTGATCACCGACATCAACATGCCGAAGATGGACGGCTTCGGGGTCATCGATTCCCTGCGCAGCGGGCCGAACAGAACCAACGTGCCGATCCTGGTCCTGACCACCGAAAGCTCGAACGACCTGAAGGCGCGCGCACGCCAGGCCGGGGCGACGGGCTGGATCGTAAAACCATTCGACGATGCATCGCTGGTCTCGGTGCTGCGCAGATTGACGGGGCACATGGGCTGATGTCTGGAAACTCGATCAGGGATACGTTTTTCGAGGAATGCGAAGAACTGCTGGAGGCGCTTGTCGAAGGGCTTTCGCAGATGGAGGACGCGCCGGAGGACATGGAGGTGGTGAATGCCGTCTTCCGCGCGGTGCATTCCATCAAGGGCGGCGCCGGGGCCTTCGCGCTCGACCGGCTGGTGGCCTTCGCCCATACATTCGAGACCGTCATGGACATGGTCCGGGACCGCAAGCTGACGGTCGACGAAAAGCTGATGGCCCTGTTCCACCGCTCCGGCGATCAGCTGTCCGACCTCGTGACCTCTGCCCGGGACGAGACCGAACTCGACCCCAGCGCGGAAACCGGCCTGATCAAAGAGTTGGAGGATTATCTCGGCGATGGCGGCGACGAAGAAGACTTCAGCTTCGACGCCCTGACGCTGGATTTCGACGGCCCGATGATCGACATCCCGGTCGCGACGGATGCGCCCCCCGGCACCCGCCTGTTCACGATCCGCTTCAAACCAGACCGGGCGCTCTATGACAACGGCCATGAACCGCTGCTCATCTTCGACGCCCTCGCGGAACTGGGCGACCTCCGGGTCGAGGCGGATGTGTCGGCAATCCCCGATTTCGACAGTTTCGACCCGTCGGATGCCGTGCTCAGCTGGACCCTGTGGCTGAACACAACCGAAAGCGAGACCACGCTTCACGAGGTCTTCGAATTCGTCGAAGGCCTGTGCCAGTTGGCGGTTTCCGTAGGCGAAGCCGCCCCGCCCGCAGAGGCGCCGTCGCCCGTCGCAGGAAGCGCCCCGGCCTCCGCGCCGAACCGGGCCCCGGCACCCGCCCAGCGCACGGATACCGCGGCCACCGAGGTCAAGCCGGCCCCACCGGGCGCAACAACGGCGCCGGAGGCTTCGGCCCGGGAAAGCCGCGGCCCGAAACCGACCCTGCGCGTCGACCTCGACAGGGTCGACCGGATGATCAACACCGTCGGCGAACTGATCATCAACCAGGCCATGATCTCGCAGCGGATCGAGGAACTGGACCTACCGACCGTTGCGCATCTGACCAACGAACTCGAAGCCTACAAATTGCTGGCCCGGGACATTCAGGAAGGCGTCATGGCGATCCGGGCGCAACCGGTGAAACCGCTCTTCCAGAGGATGTCGCGGATTGTGCGCGAAGCTTCGGACGCAACGGGGAAGAAGGCCAAGCTTGTCACCGTCGGCGACTCGACCGAAGTCGACAAGACGGTGATCGAGCGGCTGGCGGACCCGCTGACCCACATGATCCGGAACGCCGTGGATCACGGGCTGGAACGGCCCGAGGCCAGAGAGGCCGCCGGAAAGGATGTGGTCGGGACCATCCGCCTCTCCGCCGCGCACCGCTCGGGCAGCGTCTTCATCGAAATCTCCGACGACGGGGCGGGTCTCAACCGCGAGCGCATCCTCGCCAAGGCAATCGAAAAGAACCTGGTGCCCCCCGAGGCAGAGCTCTCGGACCCGGAGATCGACAACCTCCTGTTCCTGCCGGGTTTTTCAACCGCCGGACAAGTCTCGAACCTGTCCGGGCGCGGCGTGGGCATGGACGTGGTCAAGAATGCCGTGCAGGCGCTCGGGGGCCGGGTGTCCATTCAGTCCACCCCCGGCAGGGGAACGACGTTCTCGATCATCTTGCCGCTGACCCTGGCGGTGATGGACGGCTTCGTGATCTCGGTCGCGAAGGAAACCATGGTCATCCCGATTGCCTCGATCCTCGAGACGATCCGCCCCACTCCGAGGGACATCCACATCGTCGGCACCGACAGCGAAGTCGTCAGTGTCCGTGGCTCCTACGTGCCGATCGTCGACGTCGCCGACAGCCTTGGCCTTGACGGGGCTGACCGCAAGGGAACCGGGATCCTGCTTCTGGTCAGCACCGAGGCCCAGGGCCTCACCGCCCTGCGCGTCACCGCCATCCATGACCAGCGGCAAGTGGTGATCAAAAGTCTGGAAAGCAACTATGCCGCCATTCCCGGCGTCTCGGCGGCGACCATTCTGGGCGACGGCAAGATCGCCCTGATCCTCGACCCGGAAGAGCTTATCAAGCTGGGCCACAACGCCGGCTCCGACCTCATTGTACAGCAGACCAGAATGGAGCTTCGTCATGCCTGAGACCGCAGAAGTCCGAGCGGACTCGCAGTTCGAATTCATCACCTTTTCGGCCGGCGGTCAGAGCTTCTGCCTGGAAATCACGCAGATCCGCGAAATCCGCCGGTGGACGCCGGTCACCGCCCTGCCCCATACCCCCCGGGATGTGCTGGGCGTGATGAACCTGCGCGGCGCGGTGATCCCGATCTTCGATCTCGCCGCCCGTTTTGGGCTGGGCGCAACACCCGCAAACGAGCGCAACGTGGTGATCGTCGCGGCGGTCGGCGGAACGACCATCGGCCTTCTGGTGGAATCGGTCTCCGAGATCCTTTCGGTCGAGAAGACCGCCATCCAGGAGACCCCGGACATCAAGTCCGAGTCGACGCGCCACAGCATCCTTGGCATGATTTCCGTCGATGAGACCATGGTGCGGGTCGTCAACCTCGACTCCGTCCTCGAGGCCGGCAAGGGCGTCGCGCCATGACATCGGTTCCGAGGGATGCGGCAGCGACAGAAATCGCCTTCAGCGACGCGGACTTCCGGGCGATAGCGGCAATTGCACAGGAGCGGTTCGGGCTGAACCTGGCCGAAAGCAAGAAACCCCTTGTCTATTCCCGCCTGTCTAAGCGCCTTAAAGCCCGAAATCTGAACGGTTTCCCGGACTACCTGAAGTTGCTGGAGCAACCGGAGGAGACAGACGAGCGGCAGGAACTGATCTCGGCTTTGACGACGAATGTCACCAGCTTCTTTCGAGAGACCCATCACTTCGAAACACTGGCGTCGGAATGCCTGCCTGCCCTTGCGGCGGGGGCGCGTTCTGGCCAGCGCATACGCCTCTGGTCGGCCGGATGTTCCTCCGGTCAAGAGCCCTACTCGATTGCAATGTCCGTGCTGGACCAGTTTCCCGACGCCGCGAACCTCGACCTTCGCATCCTCGCAACCGACATAGATCCGCAGATCGTCGACAGGGCCCGCACCGGCAGTTACCCCGGCGAGGAAGCCGCGGGCATTCCCGCCCCCTATCAGGCCAAATGGGTCCGCAGATCCGGCGACGGCGGGCGCCTCACCATGGGCGAGCCGCTGCGCCAGCTGATCACATTCGCGGAACTGAACCTGATGGACCTCTGGCCGTTCAAGGGGCCTTTCGACGTCATCTTTTGCCGGAATGTCGCGATCTACTTCAATCAGCAGACACAGCAGAACCTGTGGCAACGCTTTTGCCAGATGCTGATACCCGGCGGATACCTCTTCATCGGGCACTCCGAGCGTATCACCGGCCCCGCGACACAGGATCTCTCCGGCGTCGGCATCACGAGCTATCGAAAGAGGCCCGGCCCCTCGGGAACGCGCGCACAGTAGGAGAAGTCAATGAGCTTGAAAGACTCGCTGAGAATCATGGTGGTCGACGACATGGCGACCAGCCGTGGCCTCATAACCCAGGCTCTGGATGAAATCGGCGTCAAGACCTACCTGACCGAGAACGACGGCCGCCGCGCGCTGGAGCGGATGGCCACGAACCCGGTCCATCTGGTGCTGTCGGATTACAACATGCCGGGCCTCGACGGGCTGGGACTTCTGAAGGCCCTGCGCACGCAACCGGCGACCCAGAAGATCGGCTTCATCCTCGTGACCGGCAAGCCGACGCCGGAAATCGTGGCCCAGGCCAAACAGCTTGGCCTGAACAACATGATCAAGAAGCCCTTCACTTCCGCTTCGATGAAGCAGTGCATCGAAAGCGTGGTCGGTCGCCTATGACCGCGCCCTTGCCGCAACGGCTTCCCCTCAAGGTCGCCGCGATACGGATCGCGGCAGAGCTCGAGGCCCTGCATGCCCGGCTGGAACGCCTGGAGGTCGGGCTGGAGAGTGTGTTCGAGCATACGACACAAGGGCTGGAGGGGCAGACGATCGGCATGATCCAGGAAATGGACATGTTGCGGCAGTCGATCGGCGCGCTGGCCGACTACATCGACCATGTGGCAGGAACAACCGACGGGGCCGGGCTGGTCGATACGACTGCCGCGATCAATGCCGTGCCGCTTCGGGACATGGCCGCGCGCCTGTCGGGCTGCACTGCCGCCGAGGCTGAAACCGGCCATGCCGAGCTCTTCTGATGGCCGGTAGATGGAAAGGACGGGCCGGAATACAGGCCTGACGGAGGACCGCGATGCAGGCCAGGAAAGTCGTTGTGGCCATTCCCGACCGACAAGAGCGGGCGCGTTTGTGCACGCTGGTCGAGCGGATGCCGGAGTTCAGCGTCATTGCCAGTGCGGGCGACCTTATGAACACCTACAACGCGGTCGAAGACAAACTGCCCAAGGCTGTGCTGATCGCCGATGTCCTGGCGGACCTGCCCGAATTCGAGGTCATGCGCGGCCTGTTCTCGACGCTGGACATCCGCTGGCTTGTGGTCGCCACGCCGAACAGGCCCGCGGTGCGCCCGAACTTCCTGAACCGCGGCTCGGATCTCTTTGCCGTCTCCGCCGAGGCCAGCGAGGCGGATATTGCCCGCCAGCTTCTGAGCCTGACCCGCACCGCCCTGTTCCCCCGTCCCCCGGCGAAGCCGCCTGTGCCGCATCCGCGTCACGCGGCGCTGCGGTCGCCGGGGCGCGAGACGCCCGCGTCGCAGCGCCCGGCACCGCCCCCGCCACAGACACTGGCCCGGCATCCGCCCGCGCCCGGATCGCGCGGGCCGGTGATCCTCATCGGCAGCAGCACCGGCGGCGTGGACGCCCTTCTGACGGTGCTGTCGGGATTTCCGCCGGACTGCCCGCCGACCCTGATCGTGCAGCACACCGGTTTCGGGTTCGGTGAAAGCCTCGCCGGGTTGCTCGACCGCCAGTGCCGGGCCCGTGTGCACCTGGCCACGGGCGCCGGACGGTTGGCGCCGGGCGTCGTGACGATCGGCGCCGGCATCAAGGCCCACCTGGTGATCGACCCCGACCACGCCGCCGGTTTCCGGCTGGAACAGGGCGATCCGGTTTCCGGGCACGTCCCGTCGGTGGACATGCTATTTCGATCCGCCGCGAAGCTCGGGGGGCGGATCTCTGCCGCGCTTCTCACGGGCATGGGGCGGGACGGCGCGGAGGGGTTGCTGGCCCTGCGGAGGGCCGGCGCAACCACCATGGCCCAGGACGAGGCGACCTCGGTTGTCTACGGGATGCCCCGCGCCGCTGCAGACCTTGGCGCCGCGCAGGACATCCTGCCGCTGCACCGGATCGGCCCCGCGCTTCTGCGCAGCACCGCGGGTGCAGGCGCCCCCAGACAGGAGACGATCAGATGACCGACGGCGGCGAACAGCTGATCAACGTGATCCAGGGCGACTACGTGATCTCGCGCGATCCGAAGGCTGTGCTCTCGACGGTGCTGGGCTCTTGCATCGCGGTCTGCATGTACGATCCCCGGACCGGGATCGGCGGCATGAACCATTTCCTGCTGCCCAGCCGCGCGGGGGCGGAGGGTGAAAACGTGCGCTACGGGGCCTACGCGATGGAATTGCTGATAAACGGCCTGCTGAAGAAGGGGGCCGAGCGCTCCGCCTTGCAGGCAAAGATGTTCGGCGGCGCCAGCATGATGGGCAATCTGCGCGACATTGGCGGTTCCAATGCCGCCTTTGCCCGGCAATTCCTGCGGGATGAGGGGATCCCCTGCACCGCCGAAAGCACTGGCGGGCGTTCGGCCCGAAGGGTCAAGTTCTGGCCGGTCTCTGGCCGGGTCCGGCAGTTGCTGGTGGCGCCCGATGCCGCCCCCGTCGAACGCCCTGCCCCCCTTCCGAAGCCCGTGGCATCGGAGATCACGCTCTTCTGAAGAGGGCGCGAAGGGCATGGGCCTTCGCCGGGCCGCGTGCTACCCCCGGGTCCGACGGTCCGGAGGTCGCCAAATGGACAAGACACAGCTTCCCGCCACACGCGATCTCGTGCTGATCGGCGGCGGGCACACGCATGCGCTGGTGCTGCGCAAATGGGGTATGGCGCCCCTGCCCGGGGCCCGGCTGACCCTTGTCAATCCGGCCCCCACCACGCCCTATTCCGGCATGCTGCCCGGATACCTTGCGGGGCACTACAGGCGGGATGCGCTGGAAATCGACCTTGTGCGCCTTGCGCGGTTCGCGGGCGCGCGCCTGATCCTCGGCCGGGCCGAGGGCATCGATCTTGCCGGGGGCCACGTCAAGGTCCCGGGGCGACCGGACGTGGCCTTTGACGTCCTGTCCGTCGACATCGGCGTGACCAGCGACCTGCCGGACCTGCCCGGCTTCGCGGACCATGCCGTCGCCGCAAAGCCCTTGGCGCCCTTTGCCAGGGCCTGGTCCCGGTATCTGCAAGGCACCGGTCCCGCCTCTGTCGCGGTGATCGGGGGCGGGATCGCCGGGGCCGAGATTGCCCTCGCCCTTACCCATGCCTTGCGGGCGCGCGGGCGCACACCCCGGGTTCACCTGGTGGAGCGTCACACCATCCTCTCCGGCCTGCATGCGGGGCAGGCCTCTGGCCTGCGCGCCGCGCTACAGGCCGCCGGCATCGAGGTACACGAACAGACGGAAGCCGCGCGCATCGACGCGGAAGGCGTGCTGACCAATCGGGGCCGCATCGAGGCGGGGTTCGTCTGCGCCGCCGCCGGGGCACGCGCCCAACCCTGGCTTGCCCGATCCGGCCTGAGCACGACCGAAGGCTTCCTCGACATCGCCGCCGACCTGCGGTGTTCCGACCCGCGCGTCTTTGCCGCCGGGGACTGCGCGCATATGGTGGAAACCCCGCGTCCCAAGGCCGGGGTCTACGCGGTCCGGCAGGCACCCGTGCTGTTCGACAACCTGCGCGCGACACTGTCCGGTCAAACCGCCCTGCGACGCTACCGCCCGCAGGGCGACTACCTCAAACTGATCTCGCTGGGCCGGAAATCGGCGATCGGGGGCCGCTTCGGCCTGACCGTCTCCGGCCCCTGGGTCTGGCGCTGGAAAGACCGCATCGACCGCCGCTTCATGGACCGCTTTCACGCCCTGCCCGCCATGCCGGCGCCGGATCTGCCGCGCCATCACAGCGCCGGGCTGGTCGAGGCCCTTGGCGACAAGCCGCTCTGCGGCGGCTGCGGGGCGAAACTGGGCCAGTCCGTCCTTGCGCAGGCCACCGGCCCCGGCGGGCTGCCCGGCGACGATGCGGCGATCCTGACCATCGGCGGCGAGACAACGGTCATGAGCACGGACCACCTGCGCGAAATGGTGCGCGACCCGGTCACCATGGCCCGGATCGCCGCGCATCACGCGCTGGGGGACATCCTTGCCATGGGCGCGCAGCCGGTTTCGGCCACCGCGACCGTCATCCTGCCGCGCCTGTCGCCCGAACTGGCCAGCCGCACCCTTGCCGAGCTCATGCAGGCGGCGCGTGCCGTGCTTGCCGAGGCCGGCGCCGAGATCGTCGGCGGGCACAGTTCGCAGGGCAGCGAGTTGACCGTCGGCTTCACCCTACTGGGCCGCTGCGCGCGCAGGCCGATCACGCTGGCCGGGGCACAGCCCGGGGACCGGCTGATCCTGACCAAACCGCTGGGCAGCGGCGTGGTGATGGCGGCAGAAATGGCGGGCGAGGCCCCGGGCGCCGCCGCGGCAGAGGCGCTGGAACTGATGACGCAAAGCCAGCTGCGCGCCGCGACCCTGCTGGGCGCGGCCCGGGCGATGACCGACGTGACCGGCTTTGGCCTGCTCGGCCACCTGCGCAACATCTGCCTGAACTCGGGCACCGGCGCGTGGATCCGGCTGGACCGGGTTCCCCTCATGCCCGGGGCGCTGGCGCTGGCGGAGCGCGGCGTGCACTCCAGTCTGCTCGCGGAGAACCGTCTTGCCTTCCCCGACCTGCCCCGCAGCCCGGCGCATGACCTGCTGCTCGACCCGCAAACCGCGGGCGGCCTGCTGGCCGCCGTGCCGGAGACCGCGGGCCTGATCGAGGCCCTGCGCGCCGCCGGTTACCGCGCGGAAGAGATCGGCGAGGTCACCGCCGCATCCGGGCGGATCGAGGTGGTCTGAAGGAACCCGGCGATCCGGTCCGCCAGGGCCTCCAGCGCCGTAGCGTCCAGCGCCTCGGTCGGAAAACGCGCCAGAACCTGCGGAGAAACCGCCCGGCAGGACTTGTCATAGGCCGGATCGTAGTGGTCCTCGGCCAACGACCGGCACAGGGCAGTCCGCTCGCCCGCGTCGATCAGCCCCTCCCAGCGGTCGACAAGGGCGTGGCCACGATGAAAGCGCAGCGGGTGCAGCAGCGTCTTCAGCCGCGCCCCGTCCGACAGGATATCGTCGTAGGCCTCGGCCAGATAGCGCGCCCGCGCCGCGACCGGCGCCGCGACCTCGATCCAGGGGGCGGCCTTCATCGCCTCCCACAGCGACGGCGGCAGGTTCAGATCCCCGATCTTGCTGCTTTCCGCCTCGACCAGAACCGGGCGTGCCGGGTCAAGCCGGTGCAGCGCCGCGACCAAGGCCGTCTCGAATCCCTTCTGGCTGGGCTGTCCGCCCGGCATCTGCCCCAGCAGCGACCCGCGATGGCGCGCCAGCCCTTCCAGATCCAGAACCTGCACACCGCGCCGGGCGAGCAGCGGCAGAAGCTCCGTCTTGGCCGTGCCGGTATAGCCGCCCAGCTGGACCAGCCGATGGGACAGCGGCGTCTGGTACAGCGCCGCGGTCACCGCGCGCCGATAGCTGCGATAGCCGCCTTCGATCACCCCGGCGCGCCAGCCGATTTCCCTCAGCAGCCACCCGAAGGTGCCCGAGCGTTGACCGCCCCGCCAGCAATAGACCAGCGGCCGCCACCCGCCTTCATGCTGCGCCAGAGGCCCTTCGATATGAAGGGCGGCGTTGCGGAAGACCAGCGCGGCGCCGATCTTGCGCGCCTTGAAGGGACTCTCCTGCTTGTAGATCGTCCCGACCCGCGCCCGTTCGGCATCGTCCAGCACCGGAAGGCTGATCGCACCCGGCAGGTGATCTTCTGCGAACTCGGAGGGAGAGCGCACGTCGATCACGCTGTCGAAGCCATGATTGAGGAGGTCGTCGAGGCTTTTCGCGCGGTACATCATTGATCCGATGTAGCGCCGGAACGGGGCCTGGGGAACCCGCAACTTGGCCAAGATGCGATGGGCGAAAAAAAGTCGTGCAATTGCTCTGGACAGTACCGAGCGCCTCGGCTAGACCGCCTCCACCCGAAGGACAGACCTTCACCCGTGCCCGGGTAGCTCAGGGGTAGAGCAGTGGATTGAAAATCCTCGTGTCGGTGGTTCGATTCCGCCCCCGGGCACCATCCTTCCTAACGGAACGTATGGTTTCAAAGGGTTGCATGGCAGCTCTGCGCCGCCCGTTCGCGCCACCCCAAAAGCGGAACGCTCTCGGTCTTGTTCTGCCGCTGTGTAAGCCTCCTGCGCGCGGGACCGGCGCCCTCCGGATCCACCGCGCCAAGGGCAAGGGGCGCCAAGACAGCCCCATCCGGCGAAGAGATCCGGCACCGCGCGCCCCCTTCAGACGCTGCGAACCGTTCTGCGGATGCCCGCCCCCCCGGCCAAAAGCAAATAAGAACGCCCGGCCCACCCCTGTGGCAGAGCCCGAAAGCGCTCACAATCAACGCACCGCAACCAAAACGCCCGTTTCCACCCGCTGGCAGCCTGCGGAACGCCGTCCCGCCGCACCATGGCGCCCCGCAAGGCGCGGGCCTTGCCATCCGCCGCGATTGCCCTCAATTGGCAAACAATTCCTGAAATCCGCCCCTTCCGGAGGCTCCCATGTTCGAATCCCTCGGCTTCGAGACCCTGACCGCACCGCAGGTCTCCGTCTTCTTCGCGCTGATCGTCGGCGCACTCTTCGGCATCCTGGCCGAGCAGACGAAGTTCTGCTTTCGCCGCAGCCTCGTCGGAGAGGACCGCCGCCAGGCCATGGGCGTCTGGCTGACCGCGCTTGCGGTAGCGATCCTCGGGACACAGGGGGCGGTCGCCCTTGGCCTGATCGACTTCGGCGACCACCGCTTCATGGCCTCCGGCCTGCCGGTCGTGGCCATCGTCGCGGGCGGGCTGATGTTCGGCGCCGGCATGGTGCTGACACGCGGCTGCATCTCGCGCCTGACGGTGCTGAGCGCCACCGGCAACCTGCGCGCCGTGACCGTGCTGGTGGTCTTTGCAATTGCCGCCCACGCGACGCTGAAAGGCGTGCTGGCGCCGGTCCGCACGACGCTGGGCGCATGGACGCTGGACCTGGGCGAGACGGTGAGCCTTGCCAACCTGCCCGGCGGCGCAGCGCTCTGGTCCGCGCTGCTGGCGCTTGCGGCGCTGGCCTATGCGCTGCGGTCGGGCAACCGCCCCCTGTCGCTGATCGGCGCCGCGCTGCTGGGCGCCCTTGTGCCGCTGGCCTGGATCGGCACCGGCTTTGTACTCTACGACGACTTCGACCCCATCGCGCTGCAATCGCTGTCGTTCACCTCGCCCTGGGCCGATACGCTGTTCTGGACCGTGGCCTCCAGCTCCATCCCCGCGGGCTTCGGTGTCGGACTGGTCGGAGGCGTCCTCGCCGGCAGCCTCCTGTCCGCGCTGGCCGCGCGCCGCTTCACTTGGCAAAGCTTCACCGCGCCGCGGGAAACCGGACGCTACCTGACAGGTGCCGTGCTGATGGGCCTGGGCGGCGTGCTGGCCGGGGGCTGCACCGTGGGCGCGGGCCTTGCAGGCATCCCCACCCTCTCCTTCGCCGCCCTTCTGGCGCTCGCCGCCATCGCCACGGGTGGCCTTGCCATGAACGCCGCTCTCACGCGCAACCCGCGCGGCGCGGCGCTGCAACCGGCAGAGTAGCCCCTGATCCAGACCACAGCGCGACAGGGCATCCACCATGCCCGCAGGCCCTGTATCCCCCGCCCCCAAAGGGGCATGAATGCCACCGAAAGATGGGGGCTTTGCCCCCGGTCGCTGCGCTCCCTCCCCCAAGGGTATTTGAAAGACCAAAGAAGCAGGGGAGCATTTTTTCGCTTCTTTGGTCCCCAAAGTACCTCGGGAGGGGTTTGGGGAGGGCAGCGCCCTCTCCAAGGCCTGCGCGGCCCGAGCGCAAACCGACCTGTGCGCCGCAAGGCGCACATTCGGGTCAGGCGCGGTCAGATATCGGGGCCCGCGTCTTCGACGTGATGGCGGATGCGGCGGATCATCAGCCAGACCGCCAACACCACCGGCGCCACCATCAGGGCCGTCATCGTGCCCTTCGACAGGCCGAGAAGCTCGGCGACCGGGTACATCAGGTAACCCACCAGCGAGACCGCGTAGTAGCTGATCGCCACCACCGACAAGCCCTCTACCGTTTTCTGCAACTGCAATTGCAGCTCCGCACGCCTGTTCATGCTTTCCAGCAACTGCTGGTTCTGCGCCGAGCGTCCGACCTCGACCCGCGTCCGCAGCAGGTCCGCCGCGCGGGTCGCCCGATGCGCCATGGCCTCCAGCCGCCGCTCGGCGCTCTTGACCGTGCGCATCGCCGGGTCGTAGCGCCGCATCATGAATTCGGAAAAGGTCTGCCGCCCCTGGAACCGCTCTTCCCGCAGCACCTCGATGCGCTGCGAGACAATCGCCTCGTAGGCCCCGGTTGCGCCGAAACGAAAGGCCGTGCGGGCCGAGAGGTTCTCCAGCTCGGCCGAAACCGCCAGCAGCGCCTTCAGCGTCTCTTCCTCGGGTCCCTCTCCCTCCGTCATGTCCTGCATCAGGCGCGACAGCTCGCGGTCGATCTCGCCCATGCGCGCGCCGATCTCGCGCACGCGGGTAAAGCCCAGCATGGACATCGCCTTGTAGGTCTCGATCTCGCAGACCCGCTGCACGATCCGCCCGACGCGGCGCGATCCCACCCCCTCGCGCACAAAGAGCGCAAAGCGCTGGTGCCCCGCCGGATCGATGCGGAAATCGCCCGCGATCACCGCATCGCCATCGACCACCGCGCTGATCGCCATGCTTTCCGGCACCAGCCACTCCGAGGCCTGCGCCGACACCTGCGCATCGTCCCGCCGGGTCTCGACGCGCAGCAGGGCCGAGGTCACGCGCACGCCCGGCGCCGCCTCCAGCCAGTTGGGCGGAAAAACCTCGAAATCCGCCGGGTCGAAGGCGCGCTCGCCCAGCCCGGAAAGGAAGACCGTGTAGGTCACGAACTCGGTGTGCTGTTCCCACTTCAGCACGTGCTGCCCGATCCTGCCGCTGAAATGCGTGGCGCCGGGCTGCGGGTGCTGACAGCCATAGCGATCAAGCAGGGCGATCAGGTGTTGCAGATCCGCGTCCCGGTCCCGCGCCGCCGCGTCGCGCGCCTGCTTGATGGCAAGGTAGACCGCACGCGCCGGCGGCTTCAGCGCCGGAAAGGGGCGCGCGTGCAACTCGTTTGCCAGCTTGTAACGCAGGGGGTGGTCGGGAATGGGCGGCATCGGTCCTCGGATCCTCGAATTTGCCTTCGACCCTGCCGCGCCACCCCGCCGAAGTAAAGGCCGAAAACCCAGGGTTTTCATGACGTTAGCGGGACACCACTGTATACGCCACCGATGATGGCGCTAAACCCCGCCAAATCATCACCTTAGGCTCCCGCCGGGGCCGGCCCGCTGTGTCCCGCGCGCCACGCCTTGAGCGCGCGACCTAGGCCCGTGCGTAGTGGCTGGTCATCGCGTAGTCCTTGCGCGGCCCGCGCACCACCCAGCGGCAGGACCACGCCGGCCAGCCGTCGAAGTCATAGGTCACATCATACCGGTCGGGGTCACACCAATGCCCCGTGGCGCCCCCCGCCCCGGGCACCCGGTGAAAGAACCGCCCGTCGTCGAAGCGCACTGTCAGGTCCGCCTCCCAGAGATAGCGCCGCTCGGCTCGGAACCGGCCCGAGGGCATCACCAGAGTGCCGGTCTCGACATAGAGCGCACCGTGATCGGCGGGCAACCACTCCGCCTGCCCGGCAAAGGCGCCTTCGACACCATCCGCCTGCACGATCCGCCGGTCCAGCCGCCAGAGCCCCATGAAATCCGCAAGATGCACCGAAATGCCCGACCTGTTGCCATGTCCCGCGCCTTTACCATGCCGCGACCGCGCCGGGAAACACCCCATGTCGCCCAAGCTGCATCTCCCGGCATCCCCGCCGCCCTGCCTCCCTTCCCGACCGCTTGCCCGCCTGATCCGCACGGGCCACACCACCCGCGCGGGCCTGCCCCCGCCGCCCCGCGCATCCCGTCGACAAGGTCCGTACCGCCTCCTACCGCTCCGGATGCCCCCCGGCCCCGCCCCATGTCCCTCGCCGCCACAAGCGTCCCTCGCCGCCATGGCACGCAGCCCCCTGCTTCTTCTTGGTCCAAATACCTTGTCAGGGCGCCAGCCGCGCGGCATTGGACCGGAAAGCACGGGCACCGGTGCGCCCCGCATCCTGCACCGCCCCGCGCGCCACCCTTGCCCCCAAGGCGCCCAGACCGTATCACCCGCGCCAAATCCCACCCAAAGGACGCTGCCGATGATCCCCCGCTATTCCCGCCCCGACATGGTCGCCATCTGGTCGCCCGAGACCAAGTTCCGGATCTGGTTCGAGATCGAGGCGCATGCCTGCGACGCCATGGCCAAGCTCGGCACGATCCCGAAGGAAAACGCCGAAGCCGTGTGGAAAGCCCGGGACGTGGAATTCGACGTCGCCCGCATCGACGAGATCGAGGCCGTGACCAAACATGACGTCATCGCCTTCCTGACCCACCTTGCCGAACACGTGGGCAGCGAAGAGGCGCGCTTCGTGCATCAGGGCATGACCTCCTCGGATGTGCTCGACACCTGCTTCAACGTGCAGCTCACCCGCGCCGCCGACATCCTGATTGCCGATCTCGAAGGCCTGCTGGCCGCCCTCAAGCGCCGCGCCTACGAGCACAAGGACACCGTCCGCATCGGCCGCAGCCACGGCATCCACGCCGAGCCCACCACCATGGGCCTGACCTTCGCGCGCTTTTACGCCGAGATGGACCGCAACCTCTCGCGCATGCGCGACGCCCGCGCCGAGATCGCCACCGGCGCGATTTCCGGCGCCGTCGGCACCTTCGCCAACATCGACCCCGCAGTCGAGGAACATGTCTGCGAGCAGCTGGGTCTTGTCCCCGAGCCGATCAGCACGCAGGTCATCCCGCGCGACCGCCACGCCGCCTTCTTCGCCACGCTGGGCGTCATCGCCTCCAGCGTCGAGAACATCGCGACCGAGATCCGCCACATGCAGCGGACCGAGGTTCTGGAAGCGGCAGAGTTCTTCTCGATGGGGCAGAAGGGCTCGTCGGCCATGCCGCACAAGAAGAACCCGGTGCTGACCGAGAACCTGACCGGCCTCTCGCGCCTCGTGCGGATGGCCGTCGTTCCGGCGATGGAAAACGTGGCCCTCTGGCACGAGCGCGACATCTCGCACAGCTCGGTCGAGCGCAACATCGGCCCCGACACCACGATCACGCTGGACTTCGCGCTGGCGCGGCTGACCGGCGTCATCGACAAGCTGCTGGTCTACCCCGAGAACATGCTGGAGAACATGAACAAGTTCCCCGGCCTGGTGATGTCGCAGCGCGTGCTGCTGGCGCTGACGCAGGCCGGCGTCAGCCGCGAGGACGCCTATCGCCTCGTGCAGCGCAACGCGCTGAAGGTCTGGGACACGCGCTCGGACTTCCGCGAGGAACTGCTGGCCGACGAAGAGGTGCGCGCCGCCCTCTCCGAGGAGGAGATCAACGAGAAATTCGACCTCGGCTATCACACCAAGCACGTCGACACGATCTTCGCCCGCGTCTTCAACGAGGGCTGAGCAGGCCGCCGCACCCGCTGCCCGTCGATCGGGCAGCGGGCCTCTCTTCGCAGATCCCGGAAGCGGAAGCTTTTGGACGAAACCCGGACCCGTGCTACCCTTCCCCTGCTCAACGGAGGTATCACGATGACAATCAAGACCCTTCTCGCCGCAACCGCCCTGACACTGACGCCGCTACTGGCCCATGCCGAATGCGGGCACGACCGGCAGGCCGCCATGTCCTGCGCGGACGGCACGACCTACAGCGAAGACAGCAAGACCTGCGTTCCCGTCTCGGGCTGAGGCGCGGCCCGGCCTTGCCGATCAAGACCACGGACTGTCCGGTGACGGGCGGCCCGATTGCGGTTTCGCGCGGTGGTGCCGCTCCTGCCGCTCAGGTCGTCGATCCCTGGACGTCGCCGGACACCGCTTCCGTCCCGCCATTCGTCGTATCCGGGGACCGGGGCCCGGACTGGGTGCCTTTCCGGCACGCCGCCCCCGCCCGGTCATCCCCCGCCCGATCATCCCTCGTCTGGTCCACCCAGTCGGACAGCGACAGGATTGTCGCCTCCAGCCGCTCCAGCTCCGCTTCCGTCTGGCGCGGAGCCGCCTTGCCAAACCCCGCCCGGGCACTGCGCAGCAAACGCAGCATGCGCGACAGCTGCGGTGCCAGCCTGTCCTGCATGGCTTCACCGAACCCCCGCACCGCCAGCGCCTCGCCCGAGCCGCTGGCGATATCGCAGATCGACAGGTATTCCCCCACCAGCGACCACAGCGTCCTGCTGTCCAGCCCGTCCTTCGACAGGGCCGGGACCGCCGCGTCCAGCGCCTTGATATCCTGGCTGGTGACGACGCAGATCATCGTGTCCCGCAGTGTTTCATCCCGGCGCAATTCAGCCGCGAACTCTGCACCCTTGCCGTCGGGCAGCCGGTGGTCCAACACGATCAGGTCCGCCCGGTTGCACGCAAGATAGTCACGCGCCGCTGTCAACGAGGCCCTTTCGTCGATCCGCAGATGCGGTCGGTCGCGCCCGAGGCAGCGCCGCAGCAGCATCCTGTCGAAGTGATCGTCGTCGACCACGAGGCAACTGTCGACCTGTCGGGGGGCTGGGGCTTTGAGGGGCACGACGGACATGGGGCACTCGCTAGGCTTCGGGTCCGCCATGATTGGCCCGCCATGCTCTAACGCCGGGTTAAGCCCGGCCCCGCCCGATGCGGACATTTCGACGAAAATCTGCCTGATCCGAGCCGGAGGGGATCGGAGAATTCCTTCGATTTGTTCGTTTAACCTTCCGGAAACCCGGAGACCGCTAGGCCTGTACCAAAGACCCCTCGAAGGATTCGTTTCCGGATGACCGCCCTCGCCCTTCCCGGCCCCGGCACCCGCCCGCCGCTTTCCCGCAAGGCCAAGGCGGCGATCGTGGTGCAGTTCCTCCTGAACGAGGACTCGGACGTCCCGCTGTCCAACCTGCCCGACGCCTATCAGGCCGAACTGACGCATTTGATGGGCAACATGCGCTATATCGACCGCGAGACGCTGAACGCCGTGCTGTCCGAATTCTCGTCCGAACTGGAATCCGTCGGCCTGTCCTTCCCCGGCGACATGGCCCGGGCGCTCAGCGCGCTCGACGGCCACATCAGCCCGCGCACCGCCTCGCGGCTGCGGAAGGAGGCCGGGGTGCGCCAGACCGGCGACCCATGGGTCCGGATCAACCGGCTTGACGCCGGGCGGCTGGAAAAACTGGTGCTGTCCGAAAGCACCGAGGTCGCCGCCGTTATGATGTCCAAGATCGACGTGGGCAAGGCCGCGGCCGTGCTGGCCGGGCTGCCGGGCGACAGGGCGCGGCGGATTTCCTACGCGGTCTCGATGACCACCGGCGTCACCCCCGATGCCGTCGACCGCATCGGTCTCAGCCTCGCGGCGCAACTGGATGCCGAACCGGAAAAGGCCTTCGCCGCGCGGCCCGACGAACGGCTGGGGGCGATCCTCAACTACTCCAAGGCCACGGTGCGCGAGGAACTGCTTCAGAACCTCGAACAGGAGGATGCCGCATTCGCAGAGGCCGTGCGCCGGTCGATCTTCACCTTCGCCAATATCCCCGACCGGCTCAATGCCATCGACGTGCCCAAGATCACCCGGGACGTGCAACCCGATACGCTGGCCACCGCCATCGCCGCCGCCACGGCGGAGGAGGACCGGCGCGCCGCCGATTTCCTGCTGTCGAACATGTCCAGGCGCATGGCAGAGTCGATCCGCGAAGAGGCCGGGGTCAAGGGCACGGTCAAACCCAAGATCGGCGAAAAGGCCATGGGCGCCGTGGTCGCCGCCATTCGCGACCTGGTGGGCGTCGGCGAGATCGAGCTGATCGACCCGGACGGCGAGGACTAAACGCCTGTGCCGCAACCGGGCAGCGGAGGCGCCCCCCGGAACCGGCCGGACCGCCCGGCCTCTTGCCGCCCCTCCCGCAGGCGCCTAGAACGCCGTCATGACAGCGAAACCACAGGCCCCGGCCAAGAAGGCACGATCCACCGCCGCCCCGCGCGGCGGCTGGCAGGACCGGTTGTCCAATGCCGCGCTCTCGACAGCCATTGCCCTGTTGCGCCTCTTGCCGGTGCGGTCGCGGCTGGCGCTGACCAGCTGGCTGGTGCGCCGCCTGCTGGCGCCCGCGCTTGGCTACCATGCCCGGGTGGAGGCCAATCTCGACCACGTCTGGCCCGGCACCCCGCCGGCGCGCAAGACCGCCATCGCCGAGGCCGCCATCGACAACCTCGCCCGTGCGCTGGTGGAAAACTACGACCCCGCCGAGATGCTGAAGCGCGGCGCCGCCTACCCGGTCACCGGCCCCGGCCTCGCCCCCTTCGAGGCCGCGCGCGCCGAAGGCCGCCCGGTGATCCTGCTGACCGGCCACTACGGCAGCCCGATCTGCGCGCGCTCGGCCCTGGTGGCGCGGGGGCACAGGGTCGCGGGCCTGCTGCGGCCCATGGCCAACCCCTACGCCAATGCCCGCTACATCCAGAATTACCGGGACGTCTGCGAGCCGGTCTTCGAACAGGGGCCTGCGGGCCTCAAGGCCCTGCTGAAACACGTGCGGGGCGGCGGCATTCTCGCCATGGCCTTCGACGTCTTCGAAAGCGCGGGCCCCCCGCTCGATTTCCTCGGACAGCCCGCGCCGACTTCGCTGGCGCCCGCCGAGATCGCCGTCAAGACCGGCGCGCTGCTGCTGCCCTACTTCGGCATCCGCCGCGCCGACCGCTACGGCTTCGACACGGTGATCGAAGAGCCGATCCCGCACGGCGACCCACGGGGCATGATGCAAGAGGCGACGCGGCGGCTGGAGGCGCGGATCGAGGCCGACCCCGGGCAATGGCTCTGGACGCACCGCCGCTGGAAGCCCCGCCGCCAGGAAAAACGCCGCCGCAAGGCCGAGGCGCAGGCCAGGCGCTGAGGCCGGCCGCGGGGTGTGACTAAAGCGCCCCGGGGCGCCTGTCCCCCTACCTTCCGGGTGTCGCGATACGGTTCAGGCCGCGCCGGAAGGGCCTTCTCTGCCCGCTGTCCATGTGCAGGGAGCGCCCCAAAGGCCCTTCCCGCCCCCGTCGCCTTCGTGAACCATGGCAGCGGCCCGCCGGAAGGGCCTTCCGCCAAGGCAGCCCCGCCGAGAACAGCGGCGACAAGGCCCTTCCCGCCCGGTTGCGACGCGGCGGATCGTCTTCAGCTCCGGCGCCGGCAGACCCCGGCGGGACGGTTCGGCAATCCGGGGCCGGTCACTCCAGCCGCGCCGCCGCGACGATGGGGCCGAAGCGATCTTCCTGCACCAGCACCACCACCGGCAGGGCCGCGTCGACGGTCATCATCGCTTCGAAGGGGGCGTCTTCCGGCAGGGTTCCGACTTCGGTCCAGTCGCGCACGATATGGGTGTAGCGGATGCTGCGCCCGGCGTTTTCGCCGCGTTCGATCATGACGTCGCGCGCCGGTTCGTACTGCACCGCGTAGACCACGCAGGGGCGCGTGGCTTCCAGCGCGCGGGCATGGATATGCAGGCGGTCGCCCTCGCGCTTCAGGGTCAGCGCCACCTTGGGCGGCGTATCCGCGTGTTTCTCGATCAGCGCCGCCACCTTCAGCGGCCGCGAGCCCACCACGTCCTCGCGCCCGTTCACCACCATCTGCGGCGTGTAGATCCGCCGCTCTCCGGCGGCGCGGGCATAGCCCTTCTGGCGCATGGTGAACCTGGGCTGGGCAAAGCCGTCGGCCCAGCCGATGTAATCCCAGTAGTCCACGTGCAGCGCCAGCGGAATGATGTCCTCGCGCCCCGCCATCTCGGCCAGCAGCGCATCCGCCGCCGGACAGCTGGAACAGCCCTGCGAGGTGAAAAGCTCCACCACCACCGGCGCGCGGTCGGCGCCGTCCTGTGCCGCCACGGCCCCGGCCACAGCAAGCCAGGGGATCACCAGCCAAGCGGTCTTTGAAAACATGGGAGTCCTGTCGTCGAGTGTTGCCATCCCGAGGTAAAAGAGCACCCTTGTCTTTGCCAATCAATCATTCGAGAGAGAGTGTGACAGCCAGGGCCTGTCGCAAATGCCGCGCCCCCGGGCCTTGACGCCGCGCAATCAGGCGACTAGGTGATCGCATACCACGGTATACCGTGGTTCGCTGAATGCCCTTGAATGCGCCTGCAGCATGGCGCACCATCCCGGCGCACAGACACCTTGAATTCCGTTACCCCATCGGAGGTATCCAGATGCCCATCACCGTAGGCCACGACAGCGCCAAGGTCCGCAAGACCCTGACCGCCGGCGGCAAGACCCTTGCCTATTATTCCATTCCCGCCGCAGAGGCCGCCGGTCTCGGCGACTTCTCGCGGCTCCCCGCCGCCCTGAAGGTGGTGCTGGAAAACATGCTCCGCTTCGAGGACGGCAAGACCGTCACGCTGGACGACATCAAGGCCTTCTCCGACTGGGCCAAGAACGGCGGCAAGGGCGACCGTGAACTGGCCTACCGCCCGGCCCGCGTGCTGATGCAGGACTTCACCGGCGTGCCCGCCGTGGTCGACCTTGCGGCCATGCGCGACGGCATCAAGGCCCTGGGCGGCGACGCGCAGAAGATCAACCCGCTGAACCCGGTCGACCTCGTGATCGACCACTCGGTGATGATCGACGAATTCGGCAACCCGCGCGCCTTCCAGATGAACGTGGACCGCGAGTACGAGCGCAACATGGAGCGCTACACCTTCCTCAAGTGGGGTCAGACCGCGTTCGACAACTTCCGCGTGGTGCCGCCGGGCACCGGCATCTGCCACCAGGTGAACCTGGAATACCTCGCCCAGACGGTCTGGACCGACGTGGACCAGAACGGCGAGACCGTGGCCTACCCCGACACCCTCGTCGGCACCGACAGCCACACCACCATGGTCAACGGCGCAGCGGTGCTGGGCTGGGGCGTGGGCGGGATCGAGGCCGAGGCCGCGATGCTGGGCCAGCCGATCTCGATGCTGATCCCCGAGGTCGTGGGCTTCGAGCTGACCGGCGCCATGATGGAAGGCACCACCGGCACCGACCTCGTGCTGAAGGTCGTCGAGATGCTGCGCGCCAAGGGCGTGGTGTCGAAGTTCGTGGAATTCTACGGTGAGGGCCTCGACAACCTGCCGCTGGCCGACCGCGCGACCATTGCCAACATGGCCCCGGAATACGGCGCCACCTGCGGCTTCTTCCCGATCGACGACGAGACCCTGCGCTACCTGCGCAACACCGGCCGCGACGAAGACCGCATCGCGCTGGTCGAGGCCTACGCAAAGGAAAACGGTTTCTGGCGCGGCGCGGATTATGCCCCGGTCTACACCGACACCCTGTCGCTGGACATGGGCACCATCGTCCCCGCCATCTCGGGCCCCAAGCGCCCGCAGGACTACATCGCGCTCGACAAGGCCGCCAAGACCTTCGCCGACTACGTCAAGGGCGTGCGCGCCGGCAAGGACGCCTCGGCCAAGGACGAAGTCCGCTGGGAAGGTGAGGGCGGCGCCCCCGAGCCGCGCGAGATCCCCGGCGACGAGGGCCATCACGCCCGCGGCTACGTGGAAACCGAGGACGGCCATTACCAGCTGCACGACGGTTCCATCGTGATCGCCTCGATCACCTCCTGCACCAACACCTCGAACCCCTACGTGATGATCGGCGCGGGCCTCGTGGCGCGCAAGGCGGCGGCCCTTGGCCTGAACCGCAAGCCCTGGGTCAAGACGTCGCTGGCGCCGGGGTCGCAGGTGGTTTCTGCCTACCTGGAAGCCGCGGACCTGCAAAAGGACCTCGATGCGGTGGGCTTCAACCTCGTGGGTTACGGCTGCACCACATGCATCGGCAACTCCGGTCCGCTCGAGGCACCGATCTCGAAGGCGATCAACACCTACGACCTGATCGGCACCTCGGTCCTGTCGGGCAACCGCAACTTCGAGGGCCGGATCAGCCCGGACGTGCGCGCCAACTACCTCGCCTCGCCGCCGCTGGTGGTGGCCTATGCGCTGGTGGGCGACATGAACGTCGACATCACCCGCGAGCCGCTGGGTCAGGACAAGGACGGCAATGACGTCTACCTGAAGGACATCTGGCCGACGCAGAAGGAAATCGCGGATCTGGTCGAGAAGACCGTCACCCGCGAGGCCTTCCAGTCGAAGTATGCCGACGTCTTCAAGGGGGACGAGAAGTGGCAGGGTGTCGAGGTTCCGCAGCAGGAAACCTACGACTGGCCCGCGACCTCGACCTATATCCAGAACCCGCCCTACTTCCAGGGCATGGGCAAGGAGAAGGGCTCGATCTCGAACATCGAGGGCGCGCGCGTTCTGGCGATCCTCGGCGACATGATCACCACCGACCACATCTCTCCGGCAGGCTCCTTCAAGGAAACCACCCCCGCCGGTCAGTATCTGGTGGAACGTCAGGTTCCGGTGCGCGAGTTCAACTCTTACGGCTCGCGTCGTGGCAACCACGAGGTCATGATGCGCGGCACCTTCGCCAACATCCGCATCAAGAACGAGATGCTGGACGGCGTCGAGGGCGGCTATACCAAGGGTCCCGACGGCGCGCAGACCTCGATCTACGACGCGGCCATGGCCTATCAGGATCAGGACACGCCTCTGGTGATCTTCGGCGGCGAACAGTACGGCGCGGGCTCCTCGCGTGACTGGGCCGCCAAGGGCACCGCGCTGCTGGGCGTCAAGGCGGTCATCGCCGAGAGCTTCGAGCGGATCCACCGGTCGAACCTCGTCGGCATGGGCGTCATTCCCTTCGAGTTCACCGGCGGCGACACCCGCAAATCGCTGGGCCTGACCGGGGAAGAAACCGTCTCGATCTCGGGTCTGGACACGATCAAGCCGCTGGAAACCGTGCCCTGCACGATCACCATGGCGGATGGCTCCACCAAGGAGATCCAGATCAAGTGCCGGATCGATACGGCCATCGAGGTGGAATACATCGAGCACGGCGGCGTTCTGCACTACGTGCTGCGCAACCTCGCGCAGGACGCGCCGGTCGCCGCCGAGTAAGGCGACCGCTTCCGACACAATCCGACCGCCGGGCGCCCCAGGCGCCCGGCGGTTTTTCTTTGTCCGGCGCCGCGTTGACCCGGGCTTCAGGTGGCGCGCAGGCCGGGCTGAGACCCGGCAGGACCGGCACGGCGTGGCCCGCGCAAAATTGCCCCCAGTGGGGTGCACCGGCTTTCCCGACTCACCGCGCACCGACCCTTGCCTTCCGCCCGGAACAGTCACATTCCATCCGCTATCGAGAAACAATTCCGGGAACGATGCGCGGGCCACGAGATCTGCGGGGACATGCCCGCAAACCCCTTGCCAGCCTGCATTCTCCTGTGAAAAATCCGAAGTAACGGAAATTTGAGCCGGAGATTTGCACCATGTCCATTTACACGCCATCCGCCCCTCTGACCCGCCGCGCCGCGCTTGCGGGTCTGTCCGCCGCGGCGCTTGTCGCCGCCAGCCCCCGGGCCACGGCAGACACGGCCTGCGCGGCCCGTGTCTCTTACATCGAGGGCGTCGTCTCGCCGGGCAACATGACGCCGGTCATGGCCTGGTCCGATGCGCTGGTGCAGGCGGTGCGCGACACTGCAACCCCGCCGCCGCCCGCCACCCGCGCCTTTGCCATCGGCCACCTTGCCGGTTTTGCCGCGGTCAACGGGCTGTCGCCGCGCTACGCCAGCCCCGTCAACCTGCCGGACCCGCCCGCGCCCGTGGACCCGCAGGTCGCCTATGGTGCCGCCGTCTCGACCGTGCTGAAGGCGCTGTTCCAACAGGACAATTGCGCGCTGGAAGCTTTTCTCGCGGGGCTGCCGGACGGCGAGGCCAAGACCAACGGCGTGGCATGGGGCACCGCCGTGGCCTGGGCCGTGCTGGCCGACCGCGCCGGCGACGGCACCGATGCCTCGCGCGGGCTGCTTTACGGCAAGCTCGACGGCCCGATGGCATGGCAACCCACCGGCCCCTTCTTCGCCGCCGAGAACGGCCCGACCTTCAAGCAATACGGCCCGCCGCTGCTGCCCGGCTGGGGCAGGATCCAGCCCTTTGTCGTCGGCAACGCCCGCGACTTCCGCCCCCGCCCCTTCCCGCGACAGGACAGCCGCGAGTTCCTGCGCCAACTGGAGAAAGTCTTCATGTGGGGCGGCGCCACCAGCACCTACCGCACAGAGGATCAGGCCGAGATCGCCTTCTTCTGGGAGGACGGCCCGCGCGGCGCCACGCCCCCGGGACATTGGCAGATCATCGCCATGGACCTGCTGCAGCGGCAGGGGCTGGACCTTGTGGATCAGGCGCGCTTCATGGCGCTGATCAGCCTGTCGCAGGCCGATGCGGCCATCGTGACATGGGACTGCAAGTTCGACCTGGACGTGCTGCGCCCGGAAACCGCGATCCGCACCACGGTCCTGCCGCAGGACAGGTTCGCCCGCTTCCACGACCCGGACTGGCGGACCCTGATCCCCACGCCGCCCTTCCCGGCCTATACCTCGGGGCATTCGACCTTCTCCGGCGCCTCGGCCCGGATGCTGGCGCATCTGCTGGACAGGGACATGGTTTCCTTCACCGGCTACGCACCCGACCTCGTGAACTGGCCGATGCAACTGAAGGGCGTGCGGCGCTCTTTCACCAGCCTCAGCCAGGCCGCCGAAGAGGCGGGCGCCAGCCGCGAATACGGCGGCATCCACTGGGAGGCGGACAACACCGAGGGCCTGCGCATCGGCCGCCTGATCGCCGACACGGTCTTCGACACCGCCCTGCCGCATCTGGGGTAGGTCAGGCTCGGGCACCCCGACAGGCGCGCCCTCCAAGCGCCGCCATGGCATCACACGATTGCCTTCCTTCCCGGATACGACAATGCTCGGAAAACAGTGATTTTAACCAGAAAGGCAGCTGATATGGCTTTGGATACACAACAACAAATGCTGGTCGAACAACGACTGAACAACGAGAAGAAATCCCCCCTGATCGCCTATCTGCTGTGGTTCTTCCTGTCGGGCTTCGCGGCACACCGCTTTTACATGGGCAAGACCGGCAGCGCCGTGGTCATGCTGCTTCTGTGCTGGATCGGCATCTTCACCGCCGTCTTCATGGTGGGCCTGCTCCTGCTGGCGATCTTCGCCATCTGGTGGATCGTCGATGCCTTCCTGATCCCCGGCTGGGTCGAGGCGGACATGCGCGAGAAACGCAGCAAGATCGCCAACGAGATCGGCGCAAACGCGATGCTCTCCTGACCAGAGCATGGATCACCCGCGCCGGGTGGTCCACCCGCATCGCCCCGGCGGGCGGTCTTCGGCCCGGCCCGCAGCCCCCCGGCTGCGCGCCTGCAGGCCGGTCCCTTCCCGCGCAACCCTGCCGCGCGGCCCCTGACACGCAGGCCGGGTTTTCCGGACCTGCGCGGGCTTCAGGTTTTGCCTAAGATTCTTTCAAGCCGACCGGGTTTTCCGAAACGGTCCGGCGATTTCGCGCCGAATTCGGCGGCAACCGGCATACACCTGCGCAGGATTTCATCATGGCCCGCCTGTCCTTCGACAAATCCCCTTGCCGCCCTTCCATTTCGAAATCCAAATCCACAGCTACAAAGAATAAGAAAACACGAGGCGTATTCATGAAACTCATCACAGTCGTTCAGGCCGGCGCCCTCTTGCTGCTGGCCATGTTCGGGGCCTACGCAAGCGCCCACCAGCCGGAACAACCCAGCTGCGCCACAACCATGGAGGTGTCAGAGCGCTGCGACCTCTGACCCTGCTTGCGGGTCCGTCCCAGGCGGTCCCGCAGTCGCCGGGGCGTGGCCCTGCGCCCTGCCCCGCCGTCTGACCGCCCGCGGCTATTTCTCTGCCGCCAGAGCCTTTTCAAGCGCCGGGACAAAGCGTTGTTCATAGTCGGTGCCGATCAGCGGCCCGACGAACTTGAACACCACCGTGCCCGAGCCATCGAGGATGAAGGTCTCTGGCGGCGCCGTCACCCCCCAGTCGATCGCCGTCCGACCCGCCGGATCGAAGGCCACCGCAAGGAAGGGGTTTCCATCGTTTTCCAGGTAGGTCTTCGCGGTCTTCTCCTGATCCTTGAAGTTCACGCCCACCAGCCGCACGCCGCTTTCCGCCAGCCGCTTCAGCTCGGGGTGTTCGGCGCGGCAGGGCGGGCACCACGAGGCCCAGAAGTTCACCAGCGTGACCTCCCCCGCCGCCAGATCGGCGGGCGTGATCGCGGGATAGCCCGGCAGCGCCACATCGGTCATCGCCGGGGCCGGACGGCCCTCGAAGACGCTTTCCAGCTCGTTCGCGCCTTCGCGCCCCAGCCCCATCCAGGCCATGAAGCCGAAGGCGCCGAAGACCAGCGGCGGCACTATCATCAAGACCGGAATCCTAGCCACGCTTCGCCCTTTCCTCGACCTTCTCCAGATCCGCCCGCACGCGCCGCGCACGCCGCAGCGTCAGCGCCACCAGCGCAAGGATCAGCCCCAGCGAGACGGCATAGCTGGACAGCACCGCAACCGCGTATTTCCCCAGTTCCGGCATCATGCCACCCGCTCCCGCGCCAGCAGCGCCCGCGTCCGGCGGGCGCGGATCTCGGTCTGTGTCCGCAGCAGGACCAGCGCCACGAACAGCAGCACGAAGCCCGCGATGCAGACGAACAGCGGCACCGCAAAGACGTTCGACACGCGCTCTTCGGTGTCCCCCGCGATGGCGCCCGCCCGCATCACGCTGGCGCCCTGGTGCAGCCCCTGGTTCCAGAAATTCACCGCGTAACGGCTGAGCACCGCGAAGACAGAGCCGACAAGACAGAGGATCGCGGTCAGGTCCGCCGCCGTGTCGTCGCTCTCAATGGCTTCCCACAGGGCGATATAGCCGAGGTAGAACAGGAAGAGGATCAGGAAGGAGGTCAGCCGCGGGTCCCAGGCCCACCAGGTGCCCCACATGGGCTGCCCCCAGATCGCCCCGGTCGCCAGGGCGATGACGGTCATGACGGCACCGATCGGGGCGGCGGCCCGCGCCGCCAGCGCGCTGACGTGATGGCGCCGCACGATCCAGATCAGCGAGGCCACCAGCATCATCAGCCAGGCGTTGATCGCCATCAGCGCGGCGGGCACATGCAGGTAAATGATCTTGACGGTGGACCCCTGCCGGAAATCGTCCGGCGTGAAGAAGAAGCCCCAGACAAGCCCCGTGACAAGGCACAGCAGCGCCGCGCCGGACACCCAGGGCAGGATGTGGTCCGCGGTGCGGATGAACTTCACAGGATTGGCGTAGTCCCAGATCGACATGACTTTTCCTACTGCGGTCGCGCCTCCCCATACACCTCAATTCTCGGTGAGAGGCAACATCCCCGGCCCGCCCCCAAGGTCGCAGAGGCCGCGCCCGTCCCGGCCGCTAGCGCAGGTTGATCCGCAGCACGGCGGCGCTGGCAAAGGGCAGCACCGCGATGACCCCGCAGCTGATCCCCGCCAGCATCGCCAGCGGGGCAGAGACCGCCAACCCCTCGGCCCCGCGCCGTGCCACCTCTGCGCCGAAGATCAGCGTCGGCACGTAAAGCGGCAGCACCAGAAGCGACATCAAGAGACCGCCGCGCTTCAGCCCGACGGTCAGCGCCGCGCCGAAGGTGCCGATCACCGACAGCGCTGGGGTTCCCAGCGCCAGCGACAGGAAGACCCAGAGGTATCCCTCGACCGGCAGGCTCAGCAGCACCCCCAGCACCGGCGCCGCCAGCACCAGCGGCAGGCCGGTGGTGATCCAGTGCGCCAGCGCCTTGACGGTGACGATGCCCTCCATCGGCAAGGGCGCCGTCGCCAGAAGGTCGAGCGAGCCATCCTCCCAGTCCAGCGCAAGGATGCGGTCCAGCGACAGCAGGCAGGCCAGCAGCGCCCCGATCCACAGGACCCCGGGCGCGATCCGCGCCAGAAGCGTGGTCTCGGGCCCGACCCCGAAGGGCACCAGGACCGTGACGATCAGGAAGAAGGCCAGCCCAAGGCCGAACCCGCCGCCCGCCCGCACCGCCAGTGCCAGATCCCGCGACAGCAACGCGATCACAGGAAGGCCTCGTCTTCCGCGGCAACCCCGGGCCGGGCGCGGAAGGGCGCCACGTCCAGCACCGCGGCCTCGGCCAGCCCAAGGTCGATATGCGTGGCCATCAGCGCCGATCCGCCCGCCGCCAGATGCCGCCGCACCGCCTCGGCAAACAGCGCGACCGAGCCCGCGTCCAGCGATACGGTCGGCTCGTCCAGAACCCAGACGGGCCGCCCCGTGACCGCCATCCGCGCCAGCCCCAGCCGCCGCTTCTGCCCGGCCGACAGGGTGCCCGCCAACCGGTCGCCCAGGCCGGTCAGGTCGAACCCTTCCAACGCCGCCCCGATGCCCTTGGTCCCGAAAACCCGCGCCCAGAAGCGCAGGTTCTCCGCGACCGTCAGCATGGCCTTCAGCCCGTCGGAATGCGCCGCATAGGCCACCCGCTCCCCGGCGCCCGCGATCCGCCCCGACAGCGGCGGCTGCAAGCCCGCCACGGTGCGCAACAGCGTCGTCTTCCCGGCGCCGTTCGGCCCGCGCAGCACCAGCGCCCGGCCCGGGCGCAGCACAAAGCCCACCCCCTCCAGCACCGGCACGCCGCCGCGCGCCACACCCAGATCCGTCGCGATCAAATCCATGCCCAAGGGTTAGCCCAAGCCCGGCGGCCAGACCAGCCCCTTCGCCACGCAGAGACCCACATCAGGACAGGGACGCAACCCCCTGCTTCTTCTTGGTAAAATTACCCTGCGACAGGGCCTCGCGCCGGCGCGTCAGACCGGAAGCACCGCCAGCGCCACCCGCCGCCCTTCGGACAGCAGCACGTTGTAGGTCCGGCAGGCCGATGGCGAGGTCATCACCTCCACCCCAAGCCCGACCTCGTCCAGCGCGGCGCGCAGCGCGCCCGGCAGATAGGCCATCTCGGCCCCGACCCCGACGAACAGGACATCCACATGGCCCGCCAGCGTCAGCAGGCTGGCCGCATCCGACAGCCCGCCCCAGGACGCCTTGCCGCGCGCCCACAGCAGCATCGGGCCTTCGTGGACCTGCCCAGAGACCCGGAAGAAGCCGGGTCCATAGCCCTCGACCGGGGCCGCATCCTCGTAGGTGATCTCGTTCAGGCGCATGGCGGCACCCTAGCCCCAGACCGGCAGGCCCGACAAGGCCGCCAGCGCGATCAACCCATAGGCCGCGCCGCGATACAGCCCTTCGCGGGCCGGATCGAACAGCCGCCCGCCCAGCCAGTTGCCCAGCATGCCCGGCAGCCCCAGCAGCAGCCCCAGCAGCGCATATTCCGGCACCAGGTGGCCGAAGCCCGCCATCCAGCCGGTCAGCAGAAGGTCGAAGACAAAGAGATACAGCAGGATCGTCGCGCGTATGCGCGCGGGCTCCAGCGGGCGGGCCATGTAGAACAGGATCACCGGCGGCCCGGGCAGCCCCGCCACCCCGCCCAGAAAGCCCGAAAGGCCGCCGATCCCCAGCACCGCGCGCGGCGGCACCGGGCGGCGCCAGCGCAGCCCGGCCAGCAGCACCGCCAGCATGGCCAGCGCAAGGCCGCAGACGATCAGGCGAAAAAGCTCTGGCGGCACCCGGGTCAGCACCCAGATCCCCACCGGCAGAAGCAGGAAGGCCGACAGCGTCAGCCGCAGCAGGTCGGGCCGCTCGACCGAGGCCCAGGCCCGTCTCAGGTTCGGCAGCGGCGCCAGCAGCTCCATGAAGATCAGCGCGAGGATCGCCCCGAAGGGCGACAGGATCTGCGCCGCCACCGGCAGGAAGACCAGCCCCGTGCCAAAGCCGGAAAAGCCGCGCACCAGCCCCGCGGCGAAGGCCGCCGGTCCCAGCAAGGCCAGCCCCTCTGTCGCGAGGAGGCTGGCCCAGAGGTCAGGCATCGATGTTGCCGAACTGGTTGCCCTGCTGGCCCGGAGGCGTCGTCCAGTCGCGCTTGACCCCCAGCTTCAGCAGGATGATCGAGGCGACGAAGATCGACGAATAGGTGCCGACCACGACGCCCCAGATCATTGCGAAGACAAAGCCCCGGATCACGTCGCCGCCCAGCACGAACAGCGAGATCAGCGCGATCAGCGTGGTGAAGGAGGTCATGAAGGTCCGGCTGAGGGTCTCGTTGATCGAGAGGTTCAGCACCTCCTTGAGGTCCTTGGACTTGTACTTGATCAGGTTCTCGCGCACCCGGTCGAAGACCACCACCGTGTCGTTCAGCGAATAGCCCACGATGGTCAGCAGCGCCGCGATGATCGACAGGTCGAAGCGGATGCCGACCTCGGAGAAGATGCCGATGGTCAGCACCACGTCATGCACCAGCGCGATCACCGCCCCCAGCGCGAACTGCCATTCGAAGCGCAGCCAGATGTAGATCAGCACCGTCGCGATGGCCAGCGTCACGGCGATGGCGGCGGTCTGGATCAGCTCTCCCGACACTTTCGGACCCACCGATTCGACCGAGACGAAGCGGATGTCCTCGGCCACGCCCTGCAGCGCCGTGCGGGCCGTCTCGATGACCTCGGCACTGACCGCTTCCTCGCCGTCCTGCGCCTGGATGCGGACCATGGCGACGTTCTGGTCGGGACCGAAATTGGGATCGTAGACCTCGGAGATGACGACATCCCCAAGCTCCAGCGCGGCCAGCGCGTCGCGATAGGCGCCCACGTCCACCGGCTGCGCGCTTTCGGTGCGGATCGTCGTGCCGCCCTGGAAGTCGATGCCGTAGTTCAGGCCACGCACGCCGAAGCTGACCAGCGCCATGACGATCATCACCACCGAGATGCCCAGCCACAGCGTCGGGCGGGCGAAGAAGTTCCAGTTGGTTGTCTCGGGAACCAGTCTCAGTCGCATCTCACACCTCGATCGTCTTGGGGCGGCGGCGTTCGAACCACATCACGATCAGCAGCCGCGTCACGAAGATCGCCGTGAAGACCGAGGTCAGGATGCCCACGCCCAGCGTCACGGCAAAGCCGCGCACCGGACCGGCACCCATGACGTAAAGGATCACGGCGGTGATGAAGGTGGTGATATTGGCGTCGACAATGGCCGAGAGCGCCTTTTCATAGCCCAGTTCGATGGCGCGGGCCGGGCCGCGCGCGGTCTTCAGTTCCTCGCGGATCCGCTCGAAGACCAGCACGTTGGCGTCCACCGCCATGCCAACCGTCAGCACGATGCCCGCGATCCCCGGCAGGGTCAGCGTGGCGCCGAAGCTGGACAGGAAGCCGAAGAGCAGGCCGATGTTCAGGATCAGCGCGATATTGGCAAACAGCCCGAACAGCCCGTAGCTCAGCACCATGAAGACCAGCACCGCCGCGAAGGCCACCATGGTGGCGATCTTGCCCGCGTCGATGCTGTCCTGCCCCAGTTCCGGGCCGATGGTGCGCTCTTCGAGGAAGTCGAGCCCGGCGGGCAGCGCGCCCGCGCGCAGCAAGACCGCAAGGTTCGTCGATTCCTCGACGGTGAAATTGCCGGTGATGATACCCGACCCGCCCGAGATATGGCTCTGGATCACGGGGGCAGAGATCACCTCGTTGTCGAGCACGATGGCGAAGGGACTGCCGATATTGGCCGCCGTGTAGTCGCCGAACTTGCGCCCGCCCGAGGGGTTGAAGCGGAAAGAGACCGCCGGGCGCCCGTTCTGGTCGAAGTCGGGCCGCGCGTCGACCAGTTCCTCGCCGGTGACGACGGGGGCCTGTTCGAGGATATAATAGACGCCCTCTTCATCCAGCGAGGGCACAACTTCGTTGCCAACGCCGGGATTGTCGTTTGCGCTGCCGGTGCGGCTGACGACCGGCTGGAAGGTCAGCTGCGCGGTGGTGCCGATCAGGTCCTTCAGTTCCTGGGCAGAACCCAGCCCGGGCACCTGGATCAGCACGCGGTCGCCGCCCTGCCGCTGGATCGTCGGTTCGCGCGTGCCGACCTCGTCGATGCGGCGGCGGACGATCTCCAGCGTCTGTTGCAGGGTGCGTTCGTCGATGGCCTGGCGCTCTGCCTCGGAGAGGGTGACGACAAGGTCCGACCCGTCGCCGGAAACCTCGATGTCCCGTGTCCCCTGCCCGGTCAGCGAAACCACCGGCGTGGACAGCCCGCGCACCAGTTCGATAGCGCGCTCCATGCCCTCTGGCTCCGAGATGCGCACGCGCAGCTCGTCGGGCGGCCCGTCCTGAAGGCGGATGGTGCCGACCGTGGCGCGCTCGTCCCGCAGGACGTCGCGCACCTCGGGCCAAAGCGACTCCATCCGGGCGGCATAGACGTCCGAGACCCGCACCTCGGCCAGAAGATGCGCGCCCCCCCTCAGGTCGAGCCCGAGGTTGACCAGCCCCGACGGCATCCACGAGGGCCAGGCCGACGCCGCCTCGCGGTTTTCAGAGGTGTCGGCGCCGGCCTCGATGGCCTTCACGGCGTCATTGTGGCCCTCGACGCGGCCATAGAACAGGTTGGGCGCGGCAAAGGCGATCCCGACCACAAGGGTCGACCAGATCAGCACGCGCTTCCAGGTGTCGATTTGCAGCATCGAAGGCCCCTTTTCGGGCAGGTCTCGGGCTAGGCTTGGTCAGGTCCGCGAGAGGGCCTCAGCCCTCGGCGGGCTCGGTCTTGGACAGGACCTGCGCGACGGTCGACTTGACCACGCGAAGGCGCACGCCCTCGGCGACCTCGACCTCGATCTCGTTGTTGTCCTTGACCTTCGACACCTTGCCGATGATGCCGCCCTGGGTCACCACCTGATCGCCCCGGCGCAGCGCCTCGACCATTTTTTGGTGGTCCTTGATCTTCTTCTGCTGGGGACGGATCAGCAGGAACCACATGATGACGAAAATCAGGATAAGCGGGACGAACTGGCCGAGTGCGGCGGGATCCATAGGGGTGCTCCTTTGTGGGTCTTGAACGTCTGTCGCCGCGCGGAAGATCCCCGGAGCGAAGTCGCGCGGAACCTATGCGCGCCGCAGGCCGGATGCAAGGCGCGCGGGGCGTTTTGAGGCAGGGCGCCATTGCCCGGGCGGGCGCCCCCGCCTTGTCCGTCCGGGCGGAACGCTGCGTCACGACCTCTGCGGGCCGCGGCCGGCGCAACCCGCGGATGTGTCTCCTGTACAGACCGGCCCCCCCTGCGGTCCACCGCCACCCGCGCGGCGGCGGCGCCGCGCGGGTGGCCGGGTGGCGGCCCTTGCCCCGGCCAGCCGGGCCTTGCGCTTTTCGGGGATGCGGATCCGCCGCCCCCGCATGCCGGACCACAACCGCCGCGATCATCGCCGCCTCTGCCCGAGCGGCGCGGGACAAAAAGCCTGCCCTGTCCGGTGGCCGGCATGACCCGAGGCCCTACCCTCCGTTGATCGGATAGGGCATAAGTCCCGCGACTCGCGCCAGACTTTCGGAGGATACGATGCACGACATCCGCGCAATCCGCGACAATCCCGCTGCCTTTGATGCCGCCCTCTCGCGCCGGGGCGCCGCGCCGATGTCCTCCGAGGTGCTGGCGCTGGACGAGGCGCGCCGGACGGCGATCCACGCCGCCGAAACGGCACAGGCCGACCAGAAGCGCGCCGCCAAGGACGTGGGCGCCGCCAAGGCCAAGGGCGACGAGGCCGAATTCGAACGCCTGCGCGCGCTGGTGGGCGAGAAAAAGGCCGAGGTCGGCGCCATGCAGGACCGCGCCAAGGCGCTGGACACCCAGCTGACAGAGCTGCTGATGGGCCTGCCGAACCTGCCCTTCGACGACGTGCCCGACGGCGCCGACGAGGCCGACAACGTCGAGGTCAAGCGCTGGGGCGAACCGCGCGCCTTCGACTTCACCCCGAAGGAACACTACGAGATCGCGGGCGTGATGCCCGGCATGGATTTCGAGACCGCCGCGAAACTGTCCGGCGCGCGCTTCATGGTGCTGCAGCACGGCGTCGCCCGCATCCACCGCGCGCTGGCGCAGTTCATGCTGGACACCCATGTCGACACCAACGGCCTGACCGAGACATGGACGCCCGTGCTGGTGCGCCCCGAGATGATGTATGGCACCGGCCAGCTGCCCAAGTTCGGCGAGGACAGCTACGAGACCACCAATGGCTGGTGGCTGGTGCCCACCGCAGAGGTGACGCTGACCAATATCGTCAACGGCGAGACGGTCGAGGCCGACAGCCTGCCGCGCCGCTACGTCGCCCATACGCAGTGCTTCCGCTCCGAGGCGGGCAGCGCGGGCCGCGACACGGCGGGCATGCTGCGCCAGCACCAGTTCGAGAAGGTCGAGATGGTCTCGATCACCCGGCCCGAGGACAGCCGCGCGGAACACGACCGCATGACCGCCTGCGCCGAGGGCATCCTCGAGGCGCTCGGCCTGCCCTACCGCACCGTTGTCCTCTGCACCGGCGACATGGGCTTCGGCGCGCGCCGCACCCATGACATCGAGGTCTGGCTGCCCGGCCAGGACAGCTACCGCGAGATCTCTTCGGTCTCGGTCTGCGGCGACTTCCAGGCGCGGCGCATGAACGCCCGCTTCAAGGAGGCCGGCGGCAAGCCCGACTTCGTCCACACCCTGAACGGCTCGGGCCTCGCCGTGGGCCGCTGCCTGATCGCGGTGCTGGAAAACGGCCAGCAGGCGGATGGCTCGGTCGAGCTGCCCGCGGTGCTGCACCCCTACCTTGGCGGCAGGACCCGGCTCACCGCCGAGGGGACGCTGGCATGAGCGGAACGCGCGCGCGCCTCTGGGCGCTCGGCTGCCTGCTCGCGGCGCTGGCCTTCGCGGCCGCGCCGCTGCTTGTTCCCGGCTTCGGCGGCTTCGAGCCGGGCCAGTTCCCGGTGCAGATCGAGGAACCGCCGGTCCAGCCCGCGGGCTACGCCTTCGCCATCTGGGGCCTGATCTACGCCTGGCTGATCGCCAGCACCCTCTTCGGCCTGCTGCGCCGAAGCGACGACATCGACTGGACGCCGATGCGACCGGCGCTTTTCGCAACGCTGGCGCTGGGGGCCACATGGCTGCCGGTGGCGGTGCTGACCCCGCTGGGAGCGACCCTGCTGATCTGGCTGATGCTGGCCGGTGCGCTCACGGCGCTGTTCCGCGTGGGCGACACCGACCGCTGGCTGCAACAGGCCCCGGTCGCGGTGCTGGCGGGCTGGCTGACGGCGGCCGCCTGCGTGGCGCTCGGCGTGGTGCTGGGCGGCTACGGCTGGCTGCCGCCGACCCCGGCGGCGCTTCTGTCGCTGCTGGTGGCGGTGGTGATCGCCGTCACAGTGCAATACCGCCTGCACCGGGCGCCGGAATACGGCATCACCGTGATCTGGGCGCTGGTCGGCGTGATCGTCGAGAACATGCAGCCCTTCAATGCCGCCGTGGCCGGGCTCTCGCTGCTCGGCATCCTGGCAATCCTCAGCCTGCGCGCCACCGACACGGAATAGGCGCGGGCACAAAGCCCGACGACCCTGGCCGCGATTGCCCGCCAGGGGATGGGGCGCACGGCCCCTGTCTCGCCCCCGCCCTTCCGGTGCCCATGCCCGGTCTCGCCCAGACGCCGGGCCCCGTCGGCTCCGAAACCGGCAAAGGACGCCCCCCGAAGCCTCGTCCTCCAACGGCAACCTGCCCCGCACCAAGGGCGCCCCCGACCGCAACCACGCCCGGACCATCCGCGCCGAGCGCTTCCGCCGCGCCGGGCTCTGCCACGGCCACACGCTGACCCTGCAGTGGAACGACACGGGTTTTTCTTCAGGATCATGGCCGACGGCCCGCTGCACACCACAGGGGGCGACAGCTAAGCCCTCGACCGGGCCGCGCCGACACAGGGCCCCATGCCCCGAAAGCCTCCCCTGCTTCTCTGGTCCCCAAATACCCTCGGGGGGCGCGCATGGCGCGCGGGGCGGAGCCCCGAAGCGGGGGTTTGGGGGCCAAAGCCCCCAAGAGTGAGAGCGCGCCGCAGGCGCCCCGCAGGTTTCGCTCTGCGCTGCCACTGACGCGCTCCGCTCAGTCCTTTTTCTTCGGCAGCTTGCCCAGATGCTTCTTCAGCGCGCCCGCATTCTTCTCGCGCCGCCCCTTGTAGGGGTTGCGGTCGCCCTGCCCGCGCATGGTCAGGCGGATCGGCGTGCCCGGCATGTCGAAGTCCTCGCGCAGCCCGTTCACCAGGAAGCGCGAGTAGCTCTCCGGCAGCTTGTCGGGATGCGAACACATCACCACGAATCCCGGCGGCCGCGTCTTGGCCTGGGTCATGTAGCGCAGCTTGATGCGGCGGCCCTGCGGTGCGGGGGGCGGATGCCTCTGCACCATGCTCTCCAGCCAGCGGTTCAGCTGCCCGGTGGACACCCGCCGGTTCCAGACCGTGTAGGCCTGCATCACCGCCGCCTGAAGCCGGTCGAGCCCCTTGCCCGTGCGCGCCGAGACCGTCACCAGCGGCGCCCCGCGCAGCTGCGGCAAGAGCCGCTCGAAGGCCTCGCGCAGCTCGCGCAGCTTGTCCTGCTTGTGGTCCTCGGCGTCCCATTTGTTCACCGCCACGACCACGGCGCGGCCTTCGCGTTCGGCCAGGTCGGCAATCTTCAGGTCCTGCACCTCGAAGGGAATGGCCGCGTCCAGCAGAACCACCACCACCTCGGCGAATTTCACCGCGCGGATGCCGTCCGAGACCGACAGCTTCTCCAGCTTTTCCTGCACCTTGGCGCGGCGGCGCATGCCGGCGGTGTCGAAGATGCGCATCGGCACCCCGCCCCAGTCCATCCGCACCGAGATCGCGTCCCGCGTGATCCCGGCCTCCGGCCCGGTCAGCAGACGCTCTTCGCCGAGGATCTTGTTCACCAGCGTCGACTTCCCGGCATTCGGGCGGCCGACGACCGCCACCTGCAGGGGCTTTGTCGGCGTCGGCATCGGGACCGAATCGTCATCCTCGTCGATCTCGTCGGGCACGGCCACGTTCGTCTCGGGCGCCTCTTCCGCGGCCCGCGCCTCGAAGCCGTCCGACAGCGGCAGCAGCACCTGGTACAGCTCGTCCAGCCCCTGCCCGTGTTCCGCCGACAGCCGGATCGGCTCTCCCAGGCCCAGCGAATAGGCCTCGATCACGCCGCCGTCCGCGGCCGACCCCTCGGCCTTGTTGGCGGCAAGGATGACGTGCCCGGCGCGGCGGCGCAGGATCTCGGCAAAGACCTCGTCGTCGGGCAGGATGCCCGCGCGGGCGTCGATCAGGAACAGGCAGATATCCGCCTCTTCCACGGCACGCTCGGTCAGGCGGCGCATCCGGGCGGGCAGCGAGTCGTCGGTCTCGTTCTCCAGACCGGCGGTGTCGATGACGGTGAAGCGCAGGTCGGCCAGCCGGGCCTCGCCCTCGCGCAGGTCGCGGGTGACTCCGGGCTGGTCGTCGACCAGCGCAAGGCGCTTGCCCACGAGGCGGTTGAAGAGCGTCGACTTGCCCACATTGGGGCGGCCGACGATGGCGAGAGAGAAGGACATGCGGCGCTCCGGCGGATCAGACCCGCCGCTTAGCGCATTTCCACGCACGAGGGAACCACCCGCGCGCACCTGTCGCCCCGGGGCGGCAAAAGGCCCTCCGCAGGGCCTTTGAGAAAGCGCCTTCGAAGGCGCTTTACCTCACCGATATGCGTGCAGGACGCCCTTTCCGGAGACGACGTAGAGCGTGCCCCCCGCGACCACGGGCCGCGTCGTCGCGCCGCCGTCGATGGGCACACTGCCCACCAGGGCGCCGCTTTCGGGCGCGAAGGCCCGCAGATAGCCGTCCGAGCCCGCCACGATCAGCCGGTTGCCCGCGAGGATCGGGCCGAGGTTGGCATAGGCCTCGCTGCGGCGCTTGTTGGGGTTGCGCTTGGTCTTGTAGCCCGGAAGGTCGACCGCCCAGACCTGCTCGCCGGTCGCCGCGTCCAGACGGATCAACTGGTTGCGGTCCGAGACGAAGAAGACGGAATCGCCCGCCGGCCAGAGCGGCCCCAGCGCGCCCTCGCGGGCCGTCCACTTGCGTTCGCCGTTGTACAGCCCCAGCGCCACGACGCGACCGGCGTGGTTGCCCGCAAAGACCGTCTCGCCCGCGATCAGCGGGTCGCCGGTGATGTCGTTCACGGTGGAGATGGCAAAGCCGTTGCGGCGCCCGAGAATGTCGGCATTCCAGACCCGCAGCCCGCCCTGCCGCAGCGCGCCCTGCAGGGTTCCGCTGCCGAAGGAGAAGATCACATGCGTGTCGCCGATCGCCGGGGCGGGCGCCCCCGCGACGTTGTTGATGTTCTCGGCCCCGTCGATCTGCCAGCGCACGCGCCCGGAATCGGCCTCCAGCGCCCAGCCGGTCTGATCGCCCGATGTCACATAGACCACGCCATCGCGGTAGGACGGCGCACCGGTGGCGGTGTTGCCCAGATCCTGCTTCCAGAGCTCGCGCCCCGTCGCCGGGTCCAGCGCCACCAGCATGCCGAAGCCCGAAGAGACGTAAAGCGCCCGGTCGCTGACCGCCAGACCGCCGCCCTGCGCCTGGATCGCCTTGTCGCGCAGCGGCGTCAGGTCATGTTCCCACAGCGTGCCGCCACCGGTCGAGGTGGCCCGCACGACATGGGCGGAATCCATCGTGAAGACGCGGCCGCCGCCGACCACCGGGTCGACGTTCAGCCGGTTGCGCCGCGTGTCACCGCGCCCGATCGAGGTGGCAAAGACCGGCTGGAAGCGCCCCGAGAAGGCCGCATTGGTCACCCGCGCGTGCGGCGAGACACCGCTTTGCGCCCAGGAGGCGCTGGCGTTCTGGCCCGGAAGCGCGATGGCCCGGGCGACATTCGGCCCGGGGGTGTCGATATCGCCGCCACCACGGGTCTGAAGCACGTCGCGCACGTTCAGGCGCTCGCCGCCCAGAACCGTGTCGCGTTCGGTGCAGCCCGCCAGCGCCAATGCGCCAAGCGTCGTCAGGATCATCGCCTTGTGCAAAGCCATCGTGTTCTGCCCTCTTGCCTCTCGTTCCCGGTTGCGCTGCGATCAGCTTTCGGGAACCGTGCCACCCAGCGCCACAATCAACTGAGACGCCCTGCGGCGCAAGCCCGCCGTCACCTCTGCATCCTCGATGATGCGTGTCAGGCGCGCCTGCGCGGCCTCGGCATCGCCCGCCTCGACCTCGATCAGGGCCAGCTGTTCCTCGGCCAGCAGGCGCAGCGGCTGCCCCGCGACGGCCAGCGCCTCGAACCCGCTGCGGCGGTCTTCCAGCGAAACCACCTCGGCCCCGCGGGTCAGCGCCTTGTAGCGGGCGATCTGGCGGTAGATCGACGGCACCTCGGTGTTGTCGGCCACCGCCTGCAGGCGGGCCACGGCCTCGGCATCATTGCCGGCGCTGCCCTCTTCGGCCGCGATCAGCATCTGCAGGATGGCCTCGGCCCCGGTCGCGCCGCCCTCGACGCCTTCCAGCGCCGCGATGCGCGCGGTCTCGTCGCCTTCGTCCAGTGCCGCGAGAATCTCGTCACCAAAGCTCTGCGCCGCGCGCTCTTCCGAGGCGATGCGGAATTCGCGCCAGGCGGTTCCGCCGACGATCAGCAGCACCAGCGCCACCGCGATCCAGCCGTATTTGCGCATTGCCGCGAAGAGCTTGTCGCGTTTGACCTCTTCGGTGACCTCGTCGATGAAACTGTCGGTGTCGCTCACCCTTTGGCCTCCCTCTGGCGCGGTTTGCCCCCTCTTACACAGGCGGGCGGCGGGTGCCAAGCGGTCATCTCCGGCGCCCCGGTCCACGGCGGAATCGCTCGCAGAGCGCATCGAAAAAGCGCCCGGACGCGACATCTGCGCGGCACTGCTGTCGGAAACTGTCAGTTTCGTGCCGTTGCGACAACCGGCACGCTTGCGCGGTGATGCAAAGCCCCCTAAAAACTGAACCATTCGGTTCAGAGGGGGAACGCGGTGGGGGCCGCGCCCGATGATCCACCATTGGCGCCCCGGCGTAAGACCTTTTGAAATACAGATGAGACCCGAATGCGTATCGTTTCCCTGATCACGGCCCTGATTGTGGCCGCCGTCCTTTATGGCCTCGTTATGGAACGGGACCGTCTCCTGGGTTTTGCGCGGGACAATACGCCCGCCGCATTGGCCGGGGCCGACACGCCAGAGCCCGAGGACCCGGCGGCAGAGCCCGCGGCGGCGGTCGCCGAGACACCCGCGGACACGCTGCCCGAAGGCACCGTGCGCGTCATGGCCCACCGCTCGGTGGCGCAGGTGGTCGACAGCGCCGTGGTCCTGCGCGGCGAGACAGAGGCGCTGCGCGAGGTCGTGGTGCGGGCCGAGACCTCGGGCAAGGTGGTCTCTGAACCGCTGCGCCGGGGGGCGCTGGTCGAGGCCGGGCAGCTGCTGTGCGAGATCGACCCGGGCACGCGGCAGGTCTCGCTGCGCGAGGCCACGGCGCGGCTGGCGGAGGCCAGGGCCCGGTTGCCGGAATCCAAGGCGCGCCTCGCCGAGGCCGAGGCCGCCCTGCCCGCCGCCCGCGCCCGCATCCTCGAGGCCGAGGCCGCCGTGCCTGCCACGCAGGCGCAACTGTCCCAGGCCCGCGCCGGGGTGCCCGCCGCCGCCGCCCGCCTGACCGAGGCCAAGGCCCGCGTCCCGGAATCCGAGGCCTATCTGGCCGAGGCCAAGGCCCGCGTCCCCGAGGTCGAGGCCCGGCTGGAAGAGGCCGAAAGCCGCGTCCCCGAGGCCGAGGCCCGGCTGGCCGAGGCGCAGGCCGCCGTGCCCGCCGCGCAGTCGCGCCTGAAAGAGGCCCAGGCCGCCGTGCCCGCCGCCCGCGCCGCGCTTGCCGAGGCCGAGGCCCGGGTGCCAGAGGCCGAGGCCCGCGTGCTGGAAGCCGAAGCGCGGGTGAAAGAGGCCGATATCAACCTCAAGGCCGCGCAGTCGCTGGCCCGCGACGGCTTTGCCGCGCAGACCCGGCTGGCCGCTTCCGAGGCCGCCTTCGAGGCCGCCAGGGCCGGGGTGCAGGCCGCGCAACTGGGGCTGAAGAGCGCCGCCTCGGGCATCGAGGCCGCGAAAAGCCAGGTGCAGGGCGCGCTGGCGGGGGTCGAGACCGCCAAAAGCCAGGTCGAGACCGCCAAGGCCGCCGTGCAGTCGGCGCAAAGCGGCATCCGCAACGCCAAGGCGGGCGTGATCGCCGCCAAGGCCCAGATCCAGAACGCCAAGGCCGGGGTGCAGGCCGCGCAAAGCCAGATCCAGAACGCCAAGGCCGGGGTGCAAAGCGCCACCTCGGATGTCGAGGGCGCCTCTGCCGCCGTCGAAAGCGCCCTGTCGGGCGTCGAGGGCGCCAAGGCCGCCGTGATCTCGGCCAAGTCGCAGCTGGAAGGCGCCGCCGCCGCCGTGCAATCCGCCAAGACCGGCGAGGAAAGCGCGCTCAGCGCCATCCAGGCCGCCGAGGCCGCCATCGCCTCTGCCGAGAAGGAGATCGAGCGCCTGTCGATCCACGCCCCCTTTGCCGGGCTTCTGGAAACCGACACCGCCGAGCTGGGTGCCCTGATGCAGCCGGGCAGCGCCTGCGCCACGGTGATCCAGCTGAACCCGGTCAAGATCGTGGGCTACGTGGCCGAAAGCGATGTGGCCCGCGTCGACCATGGCGCGCAGGCGGGCGCGCGGCTGGTCTCGGGCCGCGAGGTGGCGGGCAAGGTCACCTTCGTCTCGCGCTCTGCCGATCCGCTGACCCGCACCTTCCGCGTCGAGATCCTTGTCGACAACGAAGACCTCTCGATCCGGGACGGCCAGACCGCCGAGATCGCCATCGCCGCCGAGGGCGCCCCCGCGCACCTGCTGGCGCAATCCAGCCTGACGCTGGACGACGACGGCCGCCTTGGCGTGCGCAGTGTGTCGGCCGAGGAAACCGTGGCCTTCCTGCCCGTCACGCTGCTGCGCGACACCCGCGAAGGGGTCTGGGTGACCGGCCTGCCGGACACCGTGGACGTCATCACGCTGGGACAGGAATACGTCACCGACGGGGTGCCCGTCGCGCCCAGCTTCGAGGAGATCATCCAGTGACCGGGATCGTCGACTGGGCGGCGCAGCGCGCCCGCATGGTGCTGGCCTTCATCGTTCTGGGCCTCGTGGTCGGCGCCTATGCCTACATCAGCCTGCCGAAAGAGGGCGAACCGGACATCGAGATCCCCGCCCTGTTTGTCTCGGTGCCCTTCCCCGGCATCTCCGCCAGCGACGCCGAGACGCTGCTGGTCAAGCCGATGGAATCGGAACTGTCGGACCTCGACGGGCTGAAGAGCATGACCGCCACCGCCGCCGAGAGCTATGCCGGTCTGGCGCTGGAGTTCGAATTCGGCTGGGACAAGACCAAGATCATGGCCGACGTGCGCGACGGCATGTCCAACGCGCAGGCCGATTTCCCCGAGGGCGTGGAACAGTACTCCATCAACGAGATCAACTTCTCTGAATTCCCGATCCTGATCGTCAACCTGTCGGGGCCGCTGCCGGAACGCACGCTGAACCGTGTCGCCAAGGACCTGCAGGACCGGGTCGAGGGGCTGGATTCCGTGCTCGAGGCCGGGATCGCGGGCGACCGCGACGAGATGCTCGAAGTGGTGATCGACCCGCTGCGGCTGGAAAGCTACAACGTCACCGCGGGCGAGCTGATCACCGTCGTGCAGAACAACAACCAGCTGATCGCCGCTGGCGAGGTCGAGACCGAGAACGGCACCTTTGCACTGAAGGTGCCCTCGAATTTCTCCGAGGCGCGCGACGTCTACGACCTGCCGGTGAAGGTGAACGGCGACCGCGTGGTGACGCTGGGCGATCTGGCGACCATCAACCTGACCTTCGAGGACCGCGCCGGCACCGCGCGGTTCAACGGTGTACAGACTGTCGCCCTGCAGGTGGTCAAGCGCAAGGGCTTCAATATCATCGACACCGCCGCCGACGTGCGCGCGGTCATCGCCGAGGCCCGCGAGGGCTGGCCGCCCGAGCTGCAGGCGGTGCTGGACGTGGGCGATTCCAACGACCAGAGCCGTCAGGTGGAAAGCATGGTCAGCCAGCTGGAAGGCTCGGTCCTGACCGCCATCGCGCTGGTGATGATCGTGGTGCTGGCTTCGCTGGGGCTGCGGCCCGCGCTCTTGGTGGGTTTCGCCATCCCGACCTCTTTCCTGCTGTGCTTCGTGCTGCTGGCGATCATGGGTGTGACGATTTCCAACATCGTCATGTTCGGCCTGATCCTGGCCGTTGGCATGTTGGTCGACAGCGCCATCGTGGTGGTCGAATACGCCGACAAGCGCATCTCTGAAGGCTCGGGGCCGATGCACGCCTATGTCGAGGCCGCCAAGCGCATGTTCTGGCCGGTGGTCTCGTCCACCGCCACGACGCTCTGCGCCTTCCTGCCGATGCTGTTCTGGCCGGGTGTGGCGGGCGAGTTCATGGGCATGTTGCCGGTGACGCTGATCTTCGTGCTGGCCGCCAGCCTCGTGGTGGCGCTGATCTACCTGCCGGTCATGGGCGGTGTCACGGGCCGCTTTTCGCGCAACATCCACCGCGCGGGCAACTGGCTGCGCGGTGCCACGCCATGGCTGGTGCGCGCGGCGCTGGTGCCCGTGATGATCTTCGGCATGTTCGTGGGCGCCATGATGGTGCTGAACCCGGCCTACCTGTTCCCCGTCGAGGGCGAGGGGCTGGCGGCCCGCCTGCCCGGCATCGTGACCTTCCTGCTGTTCGCTGTGCTCTCTTCGGTGGTCATGGACGCGGCAGCCCTGCAACGCCGCCGCAAGCGCATCGAGGGCAGCCACCGCCGCACGCCCTTCGGCTACGTGATCAAGGCCATCGCGGGCAATCCGGTCATGCCGCTGGTGACGCTGGGCGCCGTCGGCTTCTTCGTCGCCAGCGTCTTCAGCTACTTCGGCGAGAACAACAACGGCGTCGAGTTCTTCGTCGACAGCGAGCCCGAGCAGGCCATCGTCTACGTCCGCGCGCGGGGCAACCTTTCGCTTCAGGAAAAGGACGCCATCGTCCACCGCGCCGAGCAGATCGTGCTGGCGCAGCCCGGCATCCTGAACGCCTTCGCCTTTGCCGGAGAGGGCGGGCTCGACAACAACACCGGCGGGGCGCAGGCCCCCAAGGACACCATCGGGCAGGTCCAGCTGGAGACCATCCCATGGGAGGACCGCGCCGCCTATGCCCGCGAACACCCCGACGAGGTCACGCTGGAGCAGCTGGACGGCGATTACATCATCGACGCCCTGACCGCCAAGCTGGAGCGTATCCCCGGCATCGAGATCGAGATCCTCGCACAGGCGCGCGGCCCGGCCTCGGCCAAGCCCGTTCACCTGCGTCTGAAGGGCAACGACTGGGAAGACCTGCTGACCGCCACCGCCCTGGCGCGCGAAAGGTTCGACACCCTGCCCGCGCTGACCCTGATCGAGGACACGCGCCCCCTGCCCGGCATCGACTGGGAGATCGACGTCGATGTCGAAAAGGCCGGGCGCTTCGGCGCCGACGTGGCCGTGGTGGGCGCCATGGTGCAGCTTGTGACGCGCGGCATCCTGCTGGACAGCTACACGCCAGCCGGGTCCGACGAAGAGATCGAGATCCGCGTGCGCCTGCCCGAGGAAGACCGCGTGCTGTCGACGCTGGACAGCCTCAAGGTGCGCACGGCGGACGGCCTTGTGCCGCTGGCGAACTTCGTCACGCGCCAGCCGGTGGAAAAGCTGGCAGAGATCAACCGCATCGACCAGAAGCGCTATTTCGACGTCAAGGCCGGGGTGAACACCGACCGCAAGACGGTTCGGATCACGATGCCCGCCGAGGTCGCGCGCGAGGCCAGCTTTTACGAGGAACCGCAGCGGGCCGAGGGCGCAGAGGCGCCCGCGACGGTCTCGCACGAGCTTGGCTTCGGCAGCGAGATCCCGGCAGAGCAGGCCCGGGACGGAGGCGGTTACGATCTGTCGCTGGACTTCCCGCGACCGGGCTCTTTGTTCGGTGGCTCCGGCGGCGGGGTCGAAACGCGGTACTTCCAGGTGGAACGCGGGATTTCCGACAGCGAGGCGGCAGAGCTTCAGCGCCTGGTGGACCGGGGGGCGAGCGTCTCTCTGGTGCCCATGACCGCCAACGACCGCATCGCGCAGCTGACCGAGTGGCTGGAGACCGCCCCCCTGCCCGCGGGCATCGAGTGGGAATGGACCGGCGACCAGGAAGACCAGGAGGAAAGCCAAGCCTTCCTTTCCTCTGCCTTCGGTGCGGCGCTGGGTCTGATGTTCATCATCCTGCTGGCGCAGTTCAACAGCCTTTACAACGCGGTGCTGGTGCTGATTGCCGTGGTGCTCTCCACCACCGGCGTGCTGATCGGTATGCTGGTCATGGGCCAGTACTTCAGCGTCATCATGACCGGCACCGGCATCGTCGCGCTGGCGGGGATCGTGGTGAACAACAATATCGTGCTGATCGACACCTATCAGGAATACAGCCGCTACATGCCCCGGATCGAGGCCATCGTGCGCACCGCAGAGGCGCGCATCCGCCCGGTTCTGCTGACCACGATCACCACCATGGCAGGCCTTGCGCCGATGATGTTCGGGCTGTCGCTCGACTTCTTCGCGGGCGGCTATTCCATCGACAGCCCGACGGCGCTGTGGTGGAAGAACCTCGCGACGGCGGTGGTCTTCGGCCTTGGGGTCGCGACGGTACTGACGCTGGTGGTGACGCCCTCGCTGCTGGCGGTGCGGGTCTGGGCCACGACCTACGTGCTGTGGCTGGCGCGCCTGCTGGCGCGGCTGTCGCTGGGCCGCAGCAGCACGGCGGCCCGCGACTGGGCGCTGAACCGCGCGGCACGGCGCGTCTCTGCGCCCGAGATCATCTGGGAGGACGAGACCCCGAGCGATCCGCGCCAGCCGGAACTGGCGCTGCGGGCGGCGGAATGACAGATCGGGCCGTCAACCATCGCGCGGTGCAGATCTTGATTTTCGGAGTGGTTTGGGGTAAGTGTTGGGAACGATACAGATCGACGCTCGTCGAACTTCTTTTTAAAGAGCCCCCGGGGTGGTGCAACACCCCGGGGGTGACTTTTTGTCAGGCCAGGATGATCATGACGAGGATCGTCAGGATCATCAGCGCGACAGTCAGCCAACGATACATATCTTCACTCATACAAACTCCTTTCCGCATCCTCATAGGATACGCATCGGAGTGTATGATGGGATGGTTAATGGAACCGTTAAGATTGCGTTGAGGACGGTCGTTCTGCCTGACCGGACGACCTGCGCTCCCGCCTGCACCGGTCCGAGCAATAGCGCACTTCGTCCCAGACCTTCGCCCACTTCTTGCGCCACGTGAACGGGCGCCCGCAGATGGCGCAGGTCTTTTGTGGCAGGTCACCCTTCTTCACGGCCATGCCACGCCAAACGGCGGGGACCCGAAGCCCCCGCCCGACACCCGGACCGCTACCCCCATCACTCCGTGACGGCTGCGCCTTCGCCCGCCACCGGGCCGTCCAGCGTCTCGACGGCCTCGGCGTCCGGCACGACGCGCTCTGCCTCGCTTTCACCCGGAGTATTTCCGGCGGCGAAAACCCAGAGGATCCAGCCCACGAACAGCAGCGCGGCAAAGCCTGCGGCGATGGTCATGCCGCCAAGGGCGGGACGGTGGCGGCGCTCTTGCTTCTCGATATTCGTTTGCGGGGCAGACATGTCGTCTCTCCTGTCATCTCGGGGTGCCAGCCATTGCAGCGGCTCACTTGCAGGCCTAACACTTGGCCCAAACCGAAGTTCCAAACCGCCGAGGACCGCCATGAAGGACGCCAGCCCGCAAACCGTCTACCTTTCGGACTACACACCCTTCGGCTGGCAGGTGCAGGACGTGCACCTGACCTTCCGTCTGGCGCCAGAGGCGACGCGGGTTCTGGCCCGCATCCACTTCGCCCCAAACCCCGACGCGCCGAAGCAGGAGTTCTTCCTGCACGGCGAGGATCTGACGCTGATCCATGCGGCCATCGACGGCCGGACCGTGTCCCCGGTGCAATCGGCCGAGGGTCTGACCTGCACGGTGCCCGACGGGCCCTTCCTCTGGGAATGCGAGGTCGAGATCGCGCCCGCGAAAAACACCGCGCTCGAAGGCCTGTACATGTCGAACGGCATGTATTGCACGCAATGCGAGGCCGAGGGCTTCCGCAAGATCACCTTCTACCCCGACCGCCCCGACGTGATGTCGGTCTTCACCGTCCGCATCGAGGGCGAGGAGCCGGTCAAGCTGTCGAACGGCAACCCCGGCAAGACCGGCGAGGGATTTGCCGAGTGGCACGACCCCTGGCCCAAGCCCGCCTATCTCTTTGCGCTGGTGGCGGGCGATCTGGTCAACCACCCAGACCGTTTCACCACCATGAACGGCCGCGATGTCGAGCTGAACATCTGGGTCCGCCCCGGCGACGAGGGCAAATGCGCCTTCGGCATGGAGGCGCTGAAGAAGTCGATGAAATGGGACGAGGATGTCTATGGCCGCGAATACGACCTCGACATCTTCAATATCGTCGCCGTGGACGACTTCAACATGGGCGCGATGGAGAACAAGGGGCTGAACGTCTTCAACAGCTCCTGCGTGCTGGCCTCGCCCGAGACCTCGACCGATGCCAATTTCGAGCGGATCGAGGCGATCATCGCGCATGAATACTTCCACAACTGGACCGGCAACCGCATCACCTGCCGCGACTGGTTCCAGCTTTGTCTGAAAGAGGGGCTGACGGTCTTCCGCGACGCGCAGTTCACCGCCGACATGCGCTCTGCGCCGGTGAAGCGGATCGAGGATGCGCAGATGATGCGCGGGCGCCAGTTCCCCGAGGATCAGGGGCCTTTGGCGCACCCGGTCCGACCCGAAAGCTTTCAGGAGATCAACAACTTCTACACCGCGACGGTCTATGAAAAGGGCGCCGAGGTGATCGGCATGCTCAAGCGGCTGGTCGGGGATGAGGATTATGCCAAGGCGCTGGACCTCTATTTCGACCGCCACGACGGCGACGCGGCGACCATCGAGGACTGGCTGAAGGTCTTCGAGGATGCCACAGGGCGCGACCTGACCCAGTTCAAGCGCTGGTACTCTCAGGCGGGCACGCCGCGCGTCAGCGTCACCGAGGATTGGGCCGATGGCACCTACACCCTGACCTTCCGGCAGGTCACACCGCCCACCCCCGGCCAGCCCGATAAGGCGCCGCAGGTGATCCCCATGGCCGTGGGCCTGCTGAACCCCAACGGCGACGAGGTGGTGCCCACCACCCTGCTGGAAATCACCGAAGCCGAGCAGTCCTTCCGTTTCGACGGGCTCTCTGCCCGGCCCGTGCCCTCGCTCTTGCGCGACTTCTCGGCCCCCGTGGTGATGGAGCGTGAAGCCAGCGCCGAGGAACGCGCCTTCCTGCTGGCCCATGACACCGATCCCTTCAACCGCTGGGACGCCTCGCAGATGCTGGGGATCGAATGCCTGATCGCCATGATCACCGAGGGCGCGACGCCCGACACCGCGTGGCTCGACGGGCTGGAGCGGGTGCTGCGGGACACCGACCTCGACCCGGCCTATCGCGCGCTGATGATGGGCACGCCCTCGCAGGCCGAACTGGCCCGCGTGCTGCACGAGCGCGGCCACACCCCCGACCCGGAGGCCATCTGGAACGCCGCCGAGACGCTGGCGCAGTTCCGCGCCGAACGCTGGGCCGACCTGCTGCCGCGCCTCGCCGCAGAGGCCACCGTCGAGGCCCCCTATTCCCCGGACGCCGAACAGGTGGGCAAGCGCGCGCTTGGCGCGGGCGTGCTGGCGCTTCAGACGCGGCTGGACGGCGGCAAGGCGGCGCAGGCGCAATTCGACAGCGCCGACAACATGACGCTGCAACTGACCGCGCTTGGCAGCCTCGTGCGGGCGGGCCGCGATGCAGAGGCGCTGGCCGCCTTCGAGGAGCAGTGGCAGGACGACCGCCTTGTCATGGACAAGTGGTTCGGCCTGCAGATCGGCGCCGCGGCGCCCGATGTGGCGGTCGAGCGCGCGCAGGCGCTGACCCGGCATGCGGCCTTCGACTGGAAGAACCCCAACCGCTTCCGCGCCGTCCTTGGCGGTCTGGCCATGCATCACGCCGCCTTCCACCGCGCCGACGGGGCGTCCTACGCCTTGCTGGCGGACTGGCTGATCCGGCTCGACGACCTGAACCCGCAGACCACCGCGCGCATGGCCGCCGTGTTCCAGACATGGACCCGCTACGACGAGGGCCGCCGCGCCCTGATGCGTGCCGCGCTGGAACGCATCGCGGCGAAGCCGAAGCTTTCGCGGGATACCGGCGAGATGGTCACCCGGATGCTGGCGCAATGAGCGGGCTCCTGATCGTCACCGGGGCCAGCACCGGCATCGGCGCCGCGACGGCGCGCATGGCGGCCTTCAACGGCTGGCAGCGCATCGTCGTGCATTATGCCCATGACAAGGCCGGGGCCGACGAGACGGCGGCCATGGTCGAAAGCATGGGCGCGCAGGCCTATGTGGTGCAGGCCGATGTCTCGAACCCCAAGGCCGTGGCGAAGATCTTTGCGCAGGTGGCAGAGATGAAGCCGGGCCGCATCGGGCTGGTGAACAATGCCGGCATCGTGTCGCCCACCGGCAAGCTGGCGGACCTGACGCCAGAGCGGATCACGCAGGTCTTTGCCGTCAACGTCTTCGGCGCCATCGAGGTGATCCGGCAGACGGTCGCGGTGATGCGCGACTGGGGCAAGGGCGGCGCCATCGTCAATATCTCCAGCGCCGCGGCGCGGCTGGGAGCGGCGAACCAATATGTCGACTATGCCGCCTCGAAGGGGGCCATCGATTCGCTGACGCTGGGGCTGGCGGACGAGCTGGCGCCCGAGGGCATCCGCGTGAACGCCATCCGCCCGGGCCTGATCGACACCCCGATCCATGCCAAGGGCGGCCTCCCCGACCGGCTGGACAAGATCGGCCACACGCCGCCGCTGGGCCGCCCCGGCACCGCCGACGAGGTCGCCGAGGCCGCGCTCTGGCTGCTGTCGGAACGCGCCTCCTACGTCACCCGCACCATCGTGGATGTCGCGGGCGGGCGGTGAGCGCCTTCGCCCCGGGCAGCCCCCCGCCTCCGCTGCATCACGCGGCCAGCGGGCGCAGCCTGCGGGCGGCGCTGGTCATCCTGACGGTCTGGCTTGCGGCGCTGGCGCTTCGGCTTTGGCTGCAGGCGCATCCCGCGATCGTCGCGGCGGCGCTGCTGGCCACGCTGCCCGCGCTCTGGGATTTCGCCCGGGCCCGGCGCGCCTGGCTGACACTGGACGACCGCACCCTGTGCTGGCGCTCTGGCCCGGTCACCGGAGAGGTCGCGCTGGCCCGGATCGACCGTGTGCGCATGGACACGCGGCTTGATCTTTCGGTGCGGGTCCGGCTGATCCTGCGCGACGGGACGCGCGTGCCGCTGCCACAGGATGCGCTTCCCCCGCCCCACCGTTTGCACGAGGCGCTGGTTTCACGGGGTGTCCTTGTAGAGAAACATCATTTCGCACTTCTTTAGGCGGTGCGCGTATGTTTGCCCATTGCTTCCGCGGGTGTGTGGCTTAAATCGTTAAGTCGGCTAGACTAGCCATGACGGCGCGCCTGTCATCCGTATGATACCGAATCGTGATCTTGGGCCAGTGATATGAAAGACCGCATCGACCCCCTGATCGAGGAACGCGCCCCCTGGCTGTTTGCGGACCGCCCGGGCACCCGTCTCTTGCGCGCGGCACTGTACCGCCTTCTCAGCTACGAGAAGACGCTGGAAATCGGTTCCTCGGTCGACCATCTGCCCGCGCAGGAACTGATGGCGGTGATGGGCGACATGCTGTCCGACGAGGTCGAGGTCTCGGGGCTGGGCAACCTGCCCTCGCACGGACCGGCGCTTGTGGTGGCCAACCATCCCACGGGCATCGCCGACGGCATCATCCTGTATCATATCCTGCGGCAGGTCCGGCCCGACGCCTATTTCTTTGCCAACCACGACATCGTCCGCGCGGTTCCGCAGCTTGACGCGATGATTGCCCCGGTGGAATGGCGCAAGGACAAGCGCAGCCACGGCAAGACCCGCGAGACCATGGCCTATACCCGCCGCGCGGTGGCCGAGGGCCGGCTGGGCGTGATCTTCCCCTCGGGGCGGCTGGCGAAACGGCGCGGCCTGCGGCTGTACGAACGCCCCTGGATGGCCTCTGCCGCGATGATCGCCCGCAAGTTCGACCTGCCGGTGATCCCGATCAACATCCGCGCGCGGAATTCGGTGCTGTTCTACCTCTTCGACCTGATCCACCCGACCCTGCGGGACATCACCCTGTTCCACGAGACGCTGAACAAGGCGCGCCAGCCCTTCCTCGTGCGGGTCGGCGAACCGATTTCCGCCTCTGCGCTGCCGGCGAAATCCGAGGACGGGATCGAGATGCTGCGCCGCGCCACGCTGGCCCTTGGCGGACCGAAGGGAACCGGGCTGTCGCTGGTCGATGCCACCCGCCGCCCGAGCTGGCTGAAGGTCTGACGCTCTTCCCGACGTGAAGCGAAGCGCCCTGACGGCGCGTTTCGATCCAACCGATCCGAAACAGGCCCACGGGGCTGTCGCCGCGCACCCGACCGCCAAAGACGAAAAGGCCGCGCTCCTTCCGGGGGCGCGGCCTTTTCCTTGTGTCCTGTCCGACCTGTCCGACGGGCGTCAGAACCGCGCGTGCGACTGGGTCGAGATGATTTCTGCGGCGTTCAGCCCGGGCTTCTTCGCGATCATCTCGGGCCGGGTGGCGGGGCTCTGCGGCTCCGGCCCGATGTGATCGGGGCGCGCCACCGGCTTCAGCGAGGAAAACAGCCCCGAGCAATAGGGTTGCTTGCGGGTCCATGCCTTCATGTCGGCGCGTTTCTTGGCAGAGTGGAACGGCCCCCAGTCGGCGGCCACGCCGCGCATCCCGGCGCTGATCACGCGGTCGCGCTTGACCGTCTTGGCCATGATCCTGAGCGCGCAGGAAAGATTGTCCTCGGGGTCCTTCAGCGCCTCGCCGCTGCGCGCCTTGCAGCCATAGCCACGCGCCGTGGCGGGCAGAATCTGCGTCAGCCCGTACCACTTTCCGCCACCGCCGACGGCACCGGGGCGGTGCGTGCTCTCGTGCCAGGCCAGCGCCGACGTCAGGCCGACCCAGAAGGCCTCGCGCACTTCGCGGGGGGCGTGGGGGTAGGCCGGGCAGTATTCGGCGATGTCGCGCGGCACGATGTCCGGCAGGACCGTGGCATGGGTCTTCAGCGCCGTGAGGGTGGCAAGGGTCCAGCTTTTCCGGCCAGAGGTCTTGTCCCAGCGCGCGGCGGGGATGACCATCCGGCGGGCAACCGGGCGAAGCGACGTCTTCACCGCTTGCTCGGACACCTGCGGCACAATCGCTTCAGGTTCTGGCAGCGGGGCCAGAGGGGTCTGAACCGAGTTGGCCGAGGCCGGAGCAGCGAGAAGCGTGAATAGTATGGCAGCTATACGCATCATGATCCGGGCAAGCTGCTATGAAGCGCCCCTTGTTGCAAGTGATGCAATTTGTCGCAACGGGGCGGGCCATTGTGCAGGCTGTCGAAACGACCTGTGCCGGGGGCGCGGACAGGGGCGCTATGGGGCCGGAGGAAGGCCCGGGCAATTCCCGGAACGCGCCGCCTTTTGGTCACAGTGGCCGGGCATCTTGAGGGGCAATGTTCCTGTTCGAGTAGCGCCCCACCATGCGACCCTTTTTCACCAGAATCCCTGTCCTAGGCCCGGCCGTGAACCGCCCCGGCCAACCAAGGACAGGCGCGCGCCGCAGCACCGGCGCATCGGGCCTGGGGCCGCTGCGGCCACGTGTGGAGATCCCGGTCTGCGACCCCTGCCCCGAAACCGAAGCCCGCGACAAGCACCTGACACGGGGGCGTTTTCTGGCCCGGCAGGATGCATGGGACAGGCTTGCGGCAGAGTTTCACACCGCCGAGCGCAACCGTCACATGACCCCCGGCCTGCTGCCGGTGGCCGCACTTCTTGCCAGCGGTGCACGGGCCGATGCGATGGCCGCGGCCCGTGGCGCCGTGCAGCGCACGGAACCGCGCCGCGCCCGCGCCGTTCTTGCCGCCCTCGACCTCGCCATGGAGGACCAGCCGGACTGTCCGGCCACCGCCTTTGTCGCCGCCATGGCCCATGTCGACCTGGCCCGGGACTGGCGCGGCGCCTCGCCGCCGGGCGGCCTGTCGCCTCAGCGGAGAGGCGCCTATGACTGGCACATGCGCCGCGCCGCCGAGCTGGCGGACCGCTACGACCCCTTCGAATGCGAATCGCCGGCATGGGCCGAGGTGCGCTGCGCCCTGCTAGAGGCCGACCCCCGGCCCGGCCTGCGCGCCGCCGACGACTTCGAGGATCTGATCGACCTCGCCCCCCTTGCGGTCGGTCATTACACGGCCTTGGGCCGCGCCATGCGGCCCAAGGCCTTTGGCAGCTGGGAAATGCTGGAACGGCAGGCCCGCCGCACCGCCGAACGCACCCGCGATCTCTGGGGCGCGGGTGGCTACGCATGGGTCTATATCGGCGCGCTGGAGGTCGACGCGGGCGCCGAGCGGCGCCTGGATGCCGAGCTTTTCGCCGAGGGGCTGCACGACATCCTCGCCCGCCAGCCCGGCCAGCACATGGCCAACCGGCTGGCCGCCTTCGCGGGCCTGACCATGGGCGGCCCTGCCAGGACCGGCAGCACACGCCGCCGCATCGCCGACAGTCTTGGCTGGATCGCGCAGGATCACCTGCGCGCACTGCACCCGCGCGTCTGGGCCCTTGCGCCGATGCCGGGGCGCGCGCATCCCGCCGAAACCAAGGCAGAGGATCTGGTCCGCCGGGGCCGCATCCGCGCCATGTCCAGCCTTGCGGAATTCTACGCCCCGGCGCTGGAGAATGGCCGCCGCCTTGTCTTCGGCCCCGATGGCATGAGCCTGCTGCGCGACGGCTGACCGGGCGGTCCGGCGGGCGCAGAGGCCCCGGTCCATGGGCGCTCTGCCCCTATCGGCGCCAAATGCGCAGGGCCCGCCGCGCTGGCGCTGCCCTGCCCCTTGCCCAGAGCGTCCCCGCGCAGTAGACCGCTTGCCAAATCCGAGACGAGAGGCGGCCATGCTGGACCTGACATTCGAGACCCCGAAACCCAAGGTAATCGCGGGCGCAAAGCACGACTGGGAACTGGTCATCGGGATGGAGGTCCACGCGCAGGTGGCCTCTCAGGCGAAACTCTTCTCGGGAGCCTCGACGAAATTCGGCGCCGAGCCGAACTCCAACGTCTCCTTCGTGGACGCGGCGATGCCCGGCATGCTGCCCGTCATCAACGAATACTGCATCGAGCAGGCCGTGCGCACCGGCCTTGGCCTGAAGGCGGCGATCAACCTGAAATCCGCCTTCGACCGCAAGAACTACTTCTATCCGGACCTGCCGCAGGGCTACCAGATTTCGCAGCTCTACCACCCGCTGGTCGGCGAGGGCGAGATCATCGTCGACATGGAGCCGGGGATCGCCCGCAAGGTGCGGATCGAGCGCATCCACGTCGAGCAGGACGCCGGCAAGTCGATCCACGACATGGACCCGACCATGTCCTTCGTCGATCTCAACCGCACCGGCGTCGCGCTGATGGAAATCGTCAGCCGTCCCGATATCCGTGGCCCGGAAGAGGCCGCCGCCTATATCGCCAAGCTGCGCCAGATCCTGCGCTACCTCGGCACCTGCGACGGCAATATGCAGAACGGCAACCTGCGCGCCGACGTCAACGTCTCGATCTGCCGTCCCGGCCAGTACGAGAAGTATCAGGAAACGCAGGATTTCAGCCATCTCGGCACGCGCTGCGAGATCAAGAACATGAACTCGATGCGCTTCATCCAGATGGCCATCGACGTCGAGGCCAAGCGCCAGATCGCCATCGTCGAGAACGGCGGCACGGTCGATCAGGAAACCCGCCTGTACGATCCCGACAAGAACGAGACCCGGTCCATGCGGTCCAAGGAAGAGGCGCATGACTACCGCTACTTCCCCTGCCCCGACTTGCTGCCGCTGGAGATCGAGCAGGCCTGGGTCGATGACATCGCCGCCTCTCTGCCGGAACTGCCGGACGAGAAGAAGGCGCGTTTCGTCAAGGACTTCGGCCTGTCGGATTACGACGCGGGCGTGCTGACCGCCGAGGTGGTGAACGCCGACTTCTTCGAAAAGGTCGCGGCGGGCGCCGGTGACGGCAAGCTGGCCGCCAACTGGGTCATCAACGAGCTCTTCGGTCGCCTGAAGAAGGACGACAAGGGCATCGAGGACAGCCCCGTCTCGCCGGACCAGCTGGCCGGGGTGATCCGCCTGATCAAGGCCGACACCATTTCCGGCAAGATGGCCAAGGACCTCTTCGAGATCGTCTATACCGAGGGCGGCAACCCCGAAGAGATCGCCGAGGCGCGCGGCATGAAGCAGGTCACCGACACCGGCGCCATCGAGGCCGCGGTGGACGAGATCATCGCCGCCAACCCCGCGCAGGTCGAGAAGGCCAAGCAGAACCCCAAGCTGGCGGGCTGGTTCGTCGGTCAGGTGATGAAGGCCACGGGCGGCAAGGCCAACCCCAAGGCGGTGAACGAGCTGGTGGCGAAGAAGCTGGCCGAGGCATGACCCCGGCCTGCCGCCGCGTGGCGGCTGCGATCCGGCGGGGGCCGTGACATGGCCCCCCGCCTGCGCGACACGCTTATGGTCCATAACGAGCGCGTCAAGCTGCTGGCGGGCTTTGCCAATGCCGTTGCTCTGGGCCTGATCGGCTTTGCGATCCTGCGGCCCTTGACCGAAAATTCACTGCACGTAAACTCTCTGACCATAGGCTGGGGCCTTGCCGGACTGGCATTGCACGGGCTTTCGCACTATATTCTGGGCATGCTGCGCAAGGAGAGACCGGAATGACTGGCTTCGAGATCGCGATCCCGCTGATTGCCTTCGCCGTCGTGGGCCTTGGCATCGTGCTGCTGAAACGTGAAACCCGCCGCATCGACGGCTGGCTGGACAGCAAGCGCCCCTCTCACCCCGCTGAATGACCCACGCGCCCCGGCGCGCCTATCGGCCCGCTGGAATAACGCAGAATTTGCGTTTGGCTGACGCTGGGTCACGATTCCCATACTGACAAACGTCCTTGATTTGTGTTAACGTTGGGTCAAGGCCTTCGGAATCGACGGGGGCTTAGCCTCAGGATTGATCGGGGCGTCACAACCAAGGATTGTACTGGGGGTTTTTGAACCTTTTTTGCACCATCAGGGGGCGTGGCCGAAGGGCCTGGCCCCCTTATTGCTGTCGCCCCCCTGCCCGCTGTCCTCGACCACAGGTCGGGCCATGCGATGCCAACGCCGCATCCTGCCGCCCCGTCTCCGGACAAGCCCCCCTGCACAGATCGCGCGTGACGGGGGCCGATGTGCCCCCGCCGCTTCGCGCGTCAAGCACGACGGGCACGATGGCTGTCCCCCCGCGCCGTTCTTGCGGGCGGCGGCCATCGCGGACGGCGCCGCGTCAGGCGTCGATGTCGAAGGACAACGCATGGATGCGCGTCGTCAGATCCCCCAGCGCCGCATGCATGGCCCGGTGCCGGGCCACACGGCTTTTCCCTGCGAACCCCGGTGCCCGGATCGTGACATGGAAATGGCTTTCGCCGGTGCCGTCATAGCCCGCATGGGACGCGTGACGCTCGCTGTCGTTGCGGATATCCAGCCGTGTCGGCGCAAAGGCCTCTTCCAGCTTTCGGCGCATTTCTTCTGCTCGTGACATTTTACGGTCTGCCCCCTGTCATTGCCTCGCAGATAGTCTATGCTCTGGCGTCCGAGTCGAGAAGAGGTGCCTTATGAGCAGATCAGATCCCTTCGGGTTCGACATGTCCGTGAAGTCCGCGAAGAAAAAAAACCCGCGTGGACGCAAGAGCATGACCGGCGAGTCCGAAACCTCCACCCGCGTTTGCGACCACCCCGGCTGCGAAGAGGCAGGCAAGTTCCGCGCGCCCAAGGCACCGGACGTTCTGGATGACTTCTACTGGTTCTGCCGGGACCACGTGCGCGAGTACAATGCCAAGTGGTCGTTCTTCGAGGGCAAGACCGAGGCCGAGATGAACGCGCAGGAAAGCGCCGACAAGGTCTGGGAGCGCAAGACCAAGGAGTGGCGCGACCCCGAGGCCAAGGCCTGGGCAAGACTGGGCATCGAAGACCCGCATCAGGTGCTGGGCGACAATGCCACGCGCAACCCCGGGCGGCAGAAGCCCGGCGGCGGGCGCAAGCTGCCCCCGACCGAGAAGCGCGCGCTGGAGATCCTCGATGCCGAGCAGGCGCTCACCAAGGTCGAGATCCGCAAGGCCTACAAGAAGCTCATCAAGGTGCTGCACCCGGACATGAACGGCGGCGACCGCAGCCAGGAAGAGCAGCTGCAAGAGGTTGTCTGGGCCTGGGACCAGATCAAGGACTCGCGCAGCTTCAAGTAAGGCCGCGCCCGGACTGGCGCGTGCCACGGGATCAGGGCCGGCCAATCGGGGCCACGGCCCCTGCCCTGCCGGGCTTGGATGACAGACGGGCGGCGCCACGGGGCCGCCCTTTTCCGTTTCGTGACGGCCCTCGGGTGCCCAGCCCGAAGCAGCCCGCACGCCTGCGAGCCCGACCGGCAGCGCCGCGCGCGCGGCGTGCAACGGCCGGTCCGCCCCCCAAGCGCCTGACCGCGCACCCCCTGCCGGGGCTGGCACCGGCCTCGGCACGGCCCTTTCCGGCATAAAAAGCCCTTATCGCCAGAATGGACGCAAAATTAATCTACCTAAGGTTGATTAATTTCTAGACAGCTATCGTTCTAGCGTGCAATTCTCCATCACGGGCCCAGAGCTCCTCCACTCACGAACAGGGGCACCCGCAGCCATCCGGGTGCCCTTTTCGTTTGTCCGCCCGCCTTCCGACCCGGCCAGTCAGGCCGGGCGGAAGGTCATGGCGATACCGTTGATGCAGTGCCGCTTGCCGGTCGGCGCCGGGCCGTCATCGAAGATATGACCCATGTGGCTGCCGCAGCGGCGGCAGTGGCATTCGGTGCGGGTCACGAACAGCTTGCGGTCCGGCTTCGTCTCGACCGCATTCGGCAGGGCCTGCCAGAACGAGGGCCAGCCGGTGCCGCTGTCGAACTTGTGCCGGGACGAATACAGAGGCAGATCGCAGCCCTTGCACAGGAAGCTGCCCGCGCGCGTCTCGTCATTCAGCGGCGAGGTGTAGGCGCGTTCAGTCCCTTCCTCGCGCATGACGTGGAACTCGGCCTCGGTCAGCATGGCGCGCCATTCCTCGCGGCTGCGGCTGACCTCGAAGGCGGCAAGGGCGGGTTGGCTGAGGGCGGGCAGCGCCAGGGCGCCCGTCAGAAAGATGCGGCGTTTCATCGGCTCCTCCTTGGCTTTGGCGTGTCGGTTTCGGCGTCGTCTTGGTTTTCGGCGCGGGCCGGGCACACCGGCCTGCTTCAGAATAGAGCGCCCCCGGCCTGCGGGGGCAAGCCCGGGGCGCGCACGATCCCGTCAGGCGTATTGGGGTCGCCCAACGCTTCGTGCACGGCGGGACGGGAAAACCACCCGTTTTGCACACAACCGGACCCCGCCCCGCATTGCCGGGCCTTACTGCTTCGGCAGCAGCACGCGGTCGATCACGTGGATCACCCCGTTCGACTGGCGCACGTCGGCGATGGTCACCGTCGCGTCGCGACCGTTCTCGTCCGTCAGCACGATCTTGTCGCCCATCATCTTGGCCTGAAGCGTGCAGCCGCCCACGGTGGGCACCGGGTGCATGCCGCCGTCATCGGCGATCATTCCGGCAATGGCGTCGGACATGGCATTGGCCGCGACGACGTGGCAGGTCAGGATCTTGGTCAGCTGGTCTTTCGCTTCCGGCGCCATCAGCGCCTGAAGGCTTTCGTCGGCGATCTTGTCGAAGGCCGCGTCGGTCGGGGCAAAGACGGTAAACGGCCCTTCGGAGTTCAGGGTATCCACGAGGTCGGCGGCCTGAACGGCGGCGACCAGCGTTTCGTGATCGGCCGAGTTCACCGCGTTCTCGACAATGGTCTTGTTGGCGAACATCGCGGCGCCGCCCACCATCGGGTTGTCCTGCGCCACAGCGGCCCCGGCAAGGGCGGTCATGGCAAAGGCGGCGGCGCTCAGGGTCATCGTCTTGGTCATTGTCTGGTCTCCCATGTGTCTGTTGTTGCCCCGTCCCTCGGGATCGGATGCAGGTACACACGGCAGCCGGACGGCCCCTGTTTCAGCATTTTGGTAACGAGATCGTGAGCAAGCCAGCACAATGGCCCGCCGCTCTGGGCATGCGCGCCGCGCTCAGGCGGTCACCGAGCACAGGTAGAACTTGGCGCCCTGACCCTTGGCGGTCAGGAACTTCACTTCGCCATGCTCGCGGTAGCGCAGGGCATCCCCCGGCCCCAGCTGGTAGGCCTCGCCTTCCAGTTCCACCCGCATGTAGCCGGTCACCATGATCAGGTGATGCTCTTGCCCGATCACGTCGGGCGCATCCTGGATCATTTCCGTGTTCGGGGTCATCCGGCATTCCAGAACCTCGCCCGCCAGCGCCGCCGTCGCCGGAGAGACGATGCGCTTGGCCAGCCCGGTTTCCCCGTCCCGCCAGACCGCCTGATCGTCGCGGCGGATATGGGCGGCATAGCCGTCCTCGATCAGCGAAAAGAGCCGCGACAGGGTCATGTCATGGGCCGCCGCCAGCCGGGACAGCACATCGGCGGAGGGGCTGACCTCGGCGTTTTCCAGCCGCGACAGGGCCGCACGGCTCACGCCGCTTGCGTTCGAAAGTTGGTCCAGCGTCCAGCCACGGGCAGCGCGCAGCTCCGACAGACGCCCGGCCAGGCGGACCGTCAGGTCGCTCTTCATGTCTTTCCCCCAGGGATCATTTCCCGATCCCGAGAGTAGACCGGGATTTCCGTTCAAAGCAACAAAGACGCGCTTTCACCGCCGCCTTGCCCCATATTTCACTATGGAAAAACGAAGGGGGCCACCGTCCCGCGCTTGCCCGGATCCGTTTCGATCCCGAAACGCGGCACGTCGCGCGGCCCTGTTTCGACAGGGCCGCGCCACCCGCCCAAAGCCCGGCCCCGCCGCCTTCCTGCGGGCTGGCGTGCATCGAACCCCTGCAATCGCTTGCGGTCCCGCCGCAATCCGATTAAATTGGTCGGATATAGTGACAAGCCAGACCCGGCCGCCGTCGTGCGGGGGCAGCCATCACCTTCTGTCGCAAGGGCTCGTCATGACTACCGCATCCCCCCTCTCTCCTGCTGCCATCCGCAAGGCGGAGGAAGACTCTCCCAAGCTGCGCGCCCGCGATCTGGCCGACCGGCTGGGCATATCGGAGGCGCAGCTGGTCGCTGCCCGCATCGGTCAGGGCGCCACCCGGATCGCCGCCCATCCCGACCGGCTGATGCCCGCCGCCGAGCTGCTGGGCGAGGTCATGGCCCTGACCCGCGTGGAGGGCTGCGTGCACGAAAAGGTCGGGCGCTATGCCAACTATCACCCCGGCCCGCACGCCGCGATGGTGCTGACCGAAGAGATCGACCTGCGGATCTTCCCCTCGCAGTGGGTGCACGCCTATGCGGTCGAAACCGCCAGGGAGGACGGGCCGCCGCGCCGGTCGCTTCAGGTTTTCGACGCCGCCGGCGATGCGGTCCACAAGATCCACATGCGCGCCACCTCTGCCCATGAGGCCTGGGAGGACGTGGTCGCCGCGCTGGCCCTTCCCGATCAGTCCGAGGGGCAGACGGTCGAGCCGCGCAAGCCCGTCGAGGCGGCCAGGACCAACCCGGACAAGCTGGATATCCTGCGCGCGGAATGGTCCCGCCTTACCGACACGCACCAGTTCCTGCGCCTGTGTTCCAAGCTGAAGATGAACCGGCTGGGCGCCTATCGCACCGCCGGAGAACCCTTCGCCCGCCCGCTGGCGCCCGAGGCGGTCAACACCATGCTGGAACAGATCCAGGCGCGCGGTGTCGAGGTTATGGTTTTCGTCGGCAACCGCGGCTGCATCCAGATCCACTCTGGCCCGATCCGCAGCCTGAAGCCCATGGGGCCGTGGCAGAACGTCATGGACCCGGGCTTCAACCTGCACCTGCGGCTGGACAAGGTGGCCGAGGTCTGGGTCGCCGACAAGCCGACACAGCGCGGCCCCGCCGTCTCTGTCGAGGCCTTCGACGCCGAGGGCGGGCTGATCTTCCAGATCTTCGGACGCCGGACAGAGGATCGCGACTGGCGCCCCGACTGGCAGGATCTGGTCGCCGGGCTGGAAAGCCTGCGGGAGCCCGCGGAATGACCCGGCCCTCTGCCGTCACGGGCTTTGCCGGGGTCATGACCGCCGCGCTTGGCGGCCTTGCCGCCTGGGCCGTGGCCGCGCAGGGCCTGCCCGGGGACGAGGCCGACGTGCTGTCGATCGGCGGCGCGGTCACGGAAGTCGTCGTGGCGCTGGATCAGGGCCACCGGCTGCGCGCCCGCGACAGCACCTCGACCTATCCGCCCGAGGTCACCGGCCTGCCGGACGTGGGCTACATGCGCGCCCTGTCGCCCGAGGGCGTTTTGTCGGTGGGCGCCTCGCTGATCCTTGCCGAAGAGGGCGCCGGCCCGGCCGAAACGCTGGAGGTGATCCGCGCCGCCGAGGTGGATCTTGTCGCGGTGCCCGAGGGGCTGACCCCCGAGGCGATCCTGCACAAGATCGAGGTGATCGGAACCGCGCTTGGCGTGCCCGACCGGGCCGAGGCGCTGGCGGCAGAGGTCGACGCCGCGCTGGACGAGGCGATGCAGGACGCCGACCGCCCCGAGGCAGAACGCAAGCGCGTGCTCTTCGTGCTGAGCACGCAGGGCGGCAAGATCAATGCCGCCGGTCAGGGCACCGGCGCCGATGCCATCATCCGCATGGCCGGGGGCATCAATGCGCTTCAGGGCGTCGAAGGCTACAAGCAGATCGGCGACGAGGCCGTGGGCCTTGCCGCGCCGGACGTGATCCTGATGATGCAGCGCGGCGGCACCCACGACATCTCCGCCGAGGCGCTCTTTGCCATGCCCGCGATGCGCCTGACCCCGGCGGCAGAGGCAAGCGCGCTGGTCAAGATGGACGGCCTGCTGCTACTGGGCTTCGGCCCGCGCACCGCCGAGGCGGTCACGGCGCTGAACCACGCGCTTTACGGGCAGGACGGCTAGGCCTTGGCGGTTCTCGACGACAGCTCTGCCGCGCTTGCCGGGGACCGGCTGCGCCGCGCCCGCCGCCTGCACGGGCCGCTGGCGCTGCTGCTGGTGGCCTCGGCGCTGCTCAGCCTTCAGGTCGGGGCGACCGACGTGACGGTGACGACACTGGCCGCCAAGCTGGCCGCAGGCGAGCCGCTGACCCAGATCGAACGCGTCGTCTTCTTCGACATCCGCCTGCCGCGCCTTGCCATGGGCGCGCTGGTGGGCGCCGCGCTGGCGGTCTCGGGCGCGGTGATGCAGGGCCTCTTCCGCAACCCGCTGGCCGACCCCGGCATCGTCGGTGTCGGCGCGGGCGCGGGCCTTGGCGCGATCCTTGCCATCGTGCTGGGCGCGCTGCTGCCGCCCGCGCTTCTGGCGCTGACCGGCAATGCGCTGGTGCCGCTGGCCGCCTTCCTTGGCGGCTGGGCCACGACGCTGCTGCTGTACCGGGTCGCCACGCGCCACGGGCGGACCTCTGTCGCGACCATGCTGCTGGCGGGCATCGCGCTGGGGGCCCTGGCGGGCGCGCTCTCGGGCATCCTTGTCTACATGGCCGACGACCAGCAGCTGCGCGACCTGACCTTCTGGGGCCTCGGGTCGCTGGCGGGGGCCAGCTGGGCCAAGGCCCTGGCCGCCGCGCCGCTGATCCTGCTGTCGGGCATCGCCGCCATGGCGCTGGGGCGCGGGTTGAACGGGCTGGCGATGGGAGAGGCCACCGCCGCCCATATCGGCATAGACGTGCAGCGCGTGAAGGCCGTGGCGATCCTGTCGGTCGCGGGCGCCACCGGTGCCGCCGTGGCGGTCTCGGGCGGGATCGGCTTTGTCGGGATCGTCGTGCCGCACCTGCTGCGACTGGCCTCTGGGCCGGATCACCGCACGCTTCTGCCGAATGCCGCGCTGCTGGGGGCCAGCCTTCTGATCCTTGCCGATGTCATCGCCCGCGTGATCATCGCCCCGGCCGAGCTGCCCATCGGCATCGTCACCGCGGTTCTGGGCGCCCCGGTCTTCCTGTGGATCCTGCTGCGCCGCCGAGGGCTGGCTCTGTCATGACCACGCTGGAGGCCCGCGATATCTCTGTCCGCTACGGCGACACGCTGGCGCTGGAGGCGGTCACGCTGACCGCCCGCGCGGGCGATGTGACCGCCATCGTCGGGCCAAACGGTTCCGGCAAGTCGACGCTTCTGGGCGCCATCACCGGCACCCTGCCCCATGACGGCACCGTCCATCTGAACGGCGCCGAGACCGCGACGCAGAAGCCCTGGCAGCTTGCGGCGCAGCGTGCCGTGATGCCGCAGGCGACCCGCCTCGCCTTCCCGTTCACCGCGCTCGAGGTCGTGCGCATGGGGCTGCAAGCGGGCACCTCGGGCGAGCGGTCAGAGGTGCCGATGCAGGCCCTGGCCCGCGTCGGCATGACCCAGCACGCCCACCGCGCCTATCAGGAGCTCTCGGGCGGCGAGGCGCAGCGCGTGACGCTGGCCCGCGTGCTGGCGCAGGTCTGGCGACCCGTGGACCACGGCCAGCCGCGCTGGATGCTGCTGGACGAACCGGTTGCCAGTCTCGACATCGCGCACCAGTTGCAGGTGATGCAGATCGCCCGCGAATTCGCCCGCGCCGGGGGCGGCGTGCTGGCGGTCATGCACGATCTCAACCTGACCGCGCTTTACGCCGACCGCGTCGCGGTGCTGTCCGGGGGCCGGCTGCTGGCCACCGGCACGCCCGCCGAGGTGCTCACCGATACCACCCTGTCGCGGGCCTATGGCTGCGCGCTCCGGGTTTCCACCCTGCCCGCTCCGGGCGTACCCTTCATCCTGCCCCATGCCGCCTCGGCCTGAAGGCCCCGTGCCAACCAAAGGAAGACCCCCATGTACCTTGCCATGAACCGCTTCACCGTCCCGCTTGAAAACGCCGCCGAGTTCGAGGAGCTCTGGCTGTCGCGCGAAAGCCGCCTGCACGAGCTCGACGGCTTCGTCTCTTTCCACATGCTCAAGGGGCCCGAGGAAGAGGGCCGGATCCTCTATGCCTCGCACACCGTCTGGCAGACAGAAGAGCATTTTCGCGCATGGACCCGCAGCGACGCCTTCCGCGCCTCCCATGCCCGCGCCGGGCAAAACCGCAAGCTGCACGAAGGCACCCCGCGCTTCGAAGGCTTCCGCGCGATCCAGGAAATCGCGGCAACGCAGGACGCCTGACCGGCGCACGCCCCCCGGGCGCCATCTGGACATCGCCCGATAAGTTGATAAAACTTATCGGGTATCGACATACTCGTTCAGCCAAGGGCCCGACCGGACCCCAGCCAGACGCGCAACGCTTTGAAGATTGCACGACAAAAGGCTGGACCCATGATCATGCGACCCCCGGGCAAGAGCGCGCGCGCGCTGCTTGCCGCAACCCTTCTGGCCCCCGCCCTCGCCACGGCGCAGGACGCCCAGGGTCAGAACGTCACGCTCGAACTCAACGCCGTCGAGCAGGTGGACGAGGCCTGCCGCATCAGCTTCCTGATCCAGAACGGCCATGACACCGACATCGCGCAGGCGGTCTACGAGGCGGTGCTCTTCGACACCGAGGGCCGGGTCGACCGCATGACCCTGTTCGATTTCGGCGCCCTGCCCGCCGCCCGTCCCCGGGTGCGGCAGTTCGTGGTGCCCGGCATGGCCTGCACGGCGCTGGGGCGGCTGCTGATCAACGGCGCCGACACCTGCGCGGGCGACGGCGTGGCCCCGGATGCCTGCGTCAGGGATCTGACCCTGCGCAGCCGCGCCGAAGGCGTCGAGGTGATGGGATGATCGAGACCCTGCGTGACGCGCTGCTGCGCCTTTACGATCTCGGCGGCCCCGTCGTCCTGCTGCTCTGCGGCCTCTCGGTCGTCGTGCTGACGGTGGTTCTCTACAAGCTCTGGCAGTTCTCGGCGGCGGGCGTCGGGCGCCACAAGGCCCTGCAAGAGGCGGTGGACCACTGGGATGCGGGCCAGCGCGCCGAGGCCCGCCAGGCGCTCGACCGCTCGCGCAGCTACCTGCGCCCGGTGCTGGCCATGGCGCTGGACGGCCAGGCCGATGCCGCACGGCTGGACGCCGAGGCCGAGACCCGCTTCGCCAAGCTGGAACGCGGCTTTCGCGTGCTCGATTCCATCGCGCAGCTGGCGCCGCTTCTGGGCCTCTTCGGCACCGTGCTCGGCATGATCGCCGCTTTCCAGGCCCTGCAAGAGGCCGGAAGCCAGGTCGACCCCTCGATCCTCGCGGGCGGCATCTGGGTGGCGCTGATGACCACCGCCGTAGGCCTTGCGGTCGCCATGCCGACCGCCGTGGTGCTGGCCTGGTTCGAGGCCCGGATGGACGCCGAGCGCGTGCTGGCGCAGCGCGCCCTGCATACCGTGCTGTCGCCCACCGGCCACACCGCCGAGGCGCCCCTGCCCGGGGCCGTCCATGCGTAAGCGGACCCGCCGCCGCAGACTGTCGATGACGTCGCTGATCGACGTCATCTTCCTTCTGCTGCTGTTCTTCATGCTGTCCTCGACCTTCAGCAAATTCGCCGAGGTCGACCTTGCCGCCGCCGGGTCCGGGGCGACGCCCAGCACCGACGCGCGGCCCATGTTCCTGTCGCTGGCCCCCGACAGCCTGCGCCTGAACGGCACGGACCACCCGCTCGAGACGCTGGCCGCGGTGCTGGCCGCCGAGAAGGGCGAGACCGATACGCCGCTGCCGGTCATCGTGGCCCTCGGCGAGGGTGTGACCGCGCAGCGCCTGACCGATGTGCTTGCCATCCTGCGCGGCCAGCCCGGCCTCGCCGTCACAGTCCTGGGGACGACATGAACCGCAAACCGCGCCGTGCCTCGGCAGAGAACACCATTCCGCTGATCAACATCGTCTTCCTGATGCTGATCTTCTTTCTTGTGGCCGGCACCCTCGCCGCGCCGCTGGACAAGGAGCTGACGCTGGTCTCGACCGCCGAGATCGAAACCACGGCCCCGGCGGATGCGCTGGTCGTGCACGCGGACGGGCGCCTGACATGGCGCGGCACCGCCGTCGCCTCACCCGAGGCCTTCGTCGCCGAACAACCCGACGCGGCCCGCGCCCGGATGCGCATCATCCCCGACCGCGACCTGCCCGCCGAAACGCTGGTGGGGATCGGCCGCGCGATGCAGGCGGCGGGGGCCGAACGTGTCGTCATCGTGACCGAAAGGGGCCTGTGATGAAGCTGTCCTCCAGAACCGCGAAGGTGGCCGCGCTGGCCACCGCCCTCGCGGCGCATGGCGTGCTGGCGGTGGCCACCAACACGCCCGAAGAGACCCTGATGGAAGGCGCCGCCGGCGCCGGAGAGGTGCGGCTGGGCAATGCCTTCGCCGACATGGCCGCCGGAACGCTCAGCCCCGACACGACCGAGGCCGAGGTGACCCCCGCCGAAGCGGCAGAGCCCATCGACGAGGCAGACCCCGAGACCGCCGAGCAGAGCCGCCCCGAGGCAAGCGAACAGGCCCCGCCCGAGGTCACCGACCGGGCCGAGACGGAACGCCCGGAACAGCCGCGGCCCAGGCCCGCCGAACCGGCCCCGCGCCCGCAAGAGACCCCGGCGGAAACCGCGGATCGCGCCACGCCGCCGCCGACAGAAACGGCGGAAACCGCAGATCCCGAAACGGCACAGCCCGCGCCCGCCCTCGCCCCCGCAAAGGTGATCGTCGCCACCCCGACAGAGCCGGTCCAGGCAGAGCGCACCCCCGAAGCCCTCGGCGCCCGGCCCGCCCCCGCGACAAAGCCCGAGCGGCTGACCGCCGAGCCCCTCCAACCGCTGCAGGCGGCCCGCCCCGTCGAGACCGCAGCCCCCCCGGAGCCACGGACAGAGGCGCTGTCCGGCGCCGCCCCCGACAGCGCCGCCGTGACGCGCTCCCTGCGTCCGATCCGCCGCTCCGCCGACTTCGAGGAACAGCACAGGCCGAAGCCCGCCCCGAAGACACCGGTCCGGCAGGCTGCGCCCGCGAAGAAGCCCGCCGGCAACGGCAACCAGAACGCCCGCGCCGGGGCCGCCACCGGCATCGAAAGCGCCACCGCCCGGCGCAGCGGCAGCGGCGGCACCAGCCGCGACGCCGGCAATGCGGCAGCCAGCAACTACCCGGGTCAGGTCATGGCCAAGCTGTCGCGCGCGGGCCGCCCCCGGGTCAATGCACGCGGCACGGCGGTGGTCTCCTTCACGGTCAGCAGCGGCGGCGGCATCGCCCGCGTCGGCCTCGCCCGCAGCTCCGGCTCGTCGGCGCTGGACCGCGCGGCGGTGCAGATCGTACGCCGGGCGGCGCCCTTCCCCCGCCCGCCCGCCGGCGCGCAACGCAGCTTCTCGATCAATATCCAGGGCCGCTAGCAGCGCCCCGGCCCAAAGGCGCGGGGCGCACCCTGCAGGTCATGTGCAACAAAACGGCGGCGCCCCCGGCCCCACAGGCCCGGGGGCGCGCCCGATCCAGCGCCGAAGCCCCTGCGCCAGGCACCGCGAACAGGCAGCCCGCGTGACCGGCCTCATCCCCGCTCCCCCACACCGGCCAGGCCGCGAACCCGCTATTGCCCGGGGCGGGCCCTCTTCTCTGGTCCTGCAAATACCTTGGGGGTCCGGGGGCAAAGCCCCCGGCCGGTCGCCCGGGCAAGGCCCGGGCGAAACCCGCGCCCTATTCCGCCACGCAGTCCGCGAAATAGGCCTTTTCGCCACTCTCGCCCTCTTCGACCACCAGCCCGTGGATATCGGTCTCGAAGCCCGGGCATTCACGCGCGAAGGCCCGGTTGAAACGCAGGTAGTCGACGATCTTCACGTTGAAGACCTCGCCCGGGATCAGCAGCGGGATGCCCGGCGGATAGGGCGTCACCAGCGAGGTCGTCACCCGCCCTTCCAGGTCGTCGATGGCCACCCGCTCGGTCCTGCGCCGGGCGATGCAGGAGAACGCCTCCGAAGGCGTCATCGCCGGGTGGTGGTCGCTGAGATAGATTTCTGTCGACAGCCGCGCCACGTCGTAATGCGCATAAAGGCTGTGCACGTGCTGGCACAGGTCCTTCAGGCCCATCTTCTCGTAGCGGGGCTGCTGCGCGCTGAATTCGGGCATGACCCGCCACAGCGGCTGGTTGCGGTCGTAATCGTCCTTGAACTGCTGCAGCGCCGCCAGAAGCGTGTTCCAGCGGCCCTTGGTGATGCCGATGGTGAACATGATGAAGAAGGAATACAGCCCGGTCTTCTCGACCACCACGCCGTGTTCGGACAGGTATTTCGACACGATCGAGGCCGGGATGCCGGTCTCGCCGAAGTTGCCCTCGATATCGAGGCCCGGCGTCACGATGGTCGCCTTGATCGGGTCCAGCATGTTGAACCCGGGCGCCATGTCGCCGAACCCGTGCCAGGCATCTTCGCCGGAACTCTGCACGCCCTCGGCATCGGTCTTGCGCAGCACCCAGTCGCGGGTGCGGCCCATGCCGTCCCCGTCAGAGCGGAAATCGTCCGGCCCCCAGACCTTGAACCACCAGTCATCCTCGCCGAACTCGGCATCGACCTTCAGCATGGCGCGGCGGAAATCCAGCGCCTCGACGACGCTTTCCTCGACCAGCGCGGTGCCGCCCGGCGGCTCCATCATCGCCGCCGCCACATCGCACGACGCGATGATCGAATACTGCGGGCTGGTCGAGGTGTGCATCAGGTAGCTCTCGTTGAAGAGATGCCGGTCCAGTGCCACCTCCTCGCTGTCCTGCACCAGCACGTGGCTGGCCTGGCTGATGCCCGCCAGCAGCTTGTGCACCGACTGCGTGGCGTAGGTCACCGATTTCTTCGTGCGCCCGCGCTTGCGGCCCATCGCGTGATACTGCCCGTAGAACGAATGGAAGGCCGCGTGCGGCAGCCATGCCTCGTCGAAATGCAGGTTCTCGACATAGCCGTCCAGCAGGCCCTTGATCTCTTCGGTGTTGTAGAGAACCCCGTCATAGGTCGATTGCGTCAGCGTCAGGATGCGCGGCTGCACCGCCTCGGGGTCATAGCCCTCCAGCAGCGGGTTGGCGGCGATCTTGGCCTTGATCGCCTCGGGCTCGAACTCGGATCGCGGGATCGGCCCGATGATGCCCCAATGGTTGCGGGTGGGCCGCAGGAAGACCGGGATCGCGCCGCACATGATGATCGCATGCAGGATCGACTTGTGGCAGTTGCGGTCGACCACCACCACGTCGCCGGGCGCCACGGTATGGTGCCAGACCATCTTGTTCGAGGTCGAGGTGCCGTTGGTCACGAAATAGCAATGGTCGGCGTTGAAGATCCGCGCGGCATTGCGTTCGCTGGCCCCGATGGCCCCATTGTGGTCCAGCAGCTGCCCCAGTTCCTCGACCGCGTTGCAGACATCGGCGCGCAGCATGTTCTCGCCGTAGAACTGGTGGTACATCTGGCCGATGGGCGACTTCAGGAAGGCCACCCCGCCGGAATGCCCCGGGCAGTGCCAGGAATAGGACCCGTCCTCGGCGTAATCCAGCAGCGCCTTGAAGAAGGGCGGCTGGATGCCCTCCAGATAGCCTTTCGCCTCGCGGATGATGTGGCGGGCGACGAATTCCGGCGTATCCTCGAACATGTGGATGAAGCCGTGCAGCTCGCGCAGGATGTCGTTGGGCAGGTGGCGGCTGGTCTTGGTCTCGCCGTAGACATAGATCGGCACGTCGGCGTTCTTCCAGCGCACCTCTTCGATGAAGGCGCGCAGCTTGATCACCGCCGGGTCGATATCCGGGCCGGGGCCGAACTCTTCGTCGTCGATGGACAGCACAAAGGCGCTGGCGCGGCTCTGCTGCTGGGCGAACTGGCTGAGATCGCCGTAAGAGGTCACGCCAAGGACCTCGAAGCCTTCTGTTTCAAGGGCCTGGGCGAGTGCGCGGATGCCCAGCCCAGAGGTGTTTTCGGAACGGAAATCCTCGTCGATGATGACGATGGGGAATCGGAACTTCATAAGCCTCTCCTCGGACGGGCACGGCAGTTTGCCCCGTTGTTTCGTCAGCGACGCACAAGGTCAAGGGCCGCCACGCGCCCCGGTGGCGGCCTGCCATCGCTCCCCGTCGCCCTGCCCCGGCGGCAAGGCCCGGCCCGGCCGACCCGCACCGCAGCCCCGGCCCCCGCGCCGGTCGCGCAGGCGGGCTCTTCGCCCGTCGGCGGGGGGCGCGATCCCCCGGGACAGCGCCCGTCCGGAGCTCTGTATCCTCCATGTCGCAGGTGCCCCGCGCAACCGTCCGGGCCGTGATCCCCGGCGCGCCTGCGGCTGCTCAGCCCGGCGCCCCCACCGCCTGGACCGCGTCGAACATCGCGTGACCGCTGCCCCGGTGCATCACCACCAGAAGCGCGGCCTCGGGCAGGTGGCGGCGGACACCCCAGAGCACATGCGCGGCGGTCGCGTCGTCCAGCCCCTCTGTCGGCTCGTCCAGCAAGAGCAGCTCGGGCGCCTGCAACAGGCAGCGCGCCAGCGCCAGCCGCCGCGCCTGCCCGCCCGACAACCCCTCGCCGCGCTCGCCCAGCCGCATCTCCAGCCCGCCGCGCGCCGCGACAAGCTCGTCGAGGGCAACCGCCCGCAGCACCGCCCAGAGGGCCTCGTCGTCGAAGTCCGCCGCAAGGCACAGCGCCTCGCGCAGCGTGCCCGCCATCAGCGCCGAGCGCTGCGGCAGCATGGCCACCGTCCGGCGCAGCTCCGCCTCGTCGCGGTCACAGGGCGCGCGCCCCTTCAGCAGGATCCCTTCCAGCGGCAGCAGACCGGCGATGCCCAGCAGAAGCGTGCTCTTGCCGCGCCCCGAAGGCCCGGTCAGCGCCACCGCCTCTCCGGCCTGCACCGTGAGGGAAAGCTCCGCCCGATCAACCCGAAGCAGCGGCGCCTCGGTCAGGTTCATGTCCGGCGCGCCGATGCCGACCCGCGTCGGTCTGTCGTCGCTCTGGTCCCTGTCACCCGAGGCCGCGCCGTCGACCGCTGGCCCCCTCAGACCCTTGTGGGCCGATGCACCATGGCGGGCTCCCGGGTCGATGGCATCCCCGGCGCCACCGCTGTCGGCGCCGCCCCCCCGATGCCCCCTCTGCCGGTCAGGTATCCCCAGCCGCCGCGCCGCGCCCGCCATGCGCCCGATCTCTGCAAGGCCGCGGCGCAGGGGCAGCACCGTCTCTGCCAGGGCGAGGGCCACGAAAAGGCCGATCGCGGCGCGCGGCGCATCCACGGCCCCGCGCCCCAGCAGCAGCGCACCCGCGACCAGCGCCGCCGCCACCGTCCCCGCCGCGATGACCGACAAATGCGCCCCCGCCCGGCGCTCTGCCCGGTCCAGCGCCGCCGTCGCCGCGCGCGCGCGGGCGTCCTGATCCAGCAGCGCCGCATCACGCGCAGGCAGCTGCCCCGAGAGGATCAGCGCCTCGCGGTCGCGGATCGCATCGATCACCCCGCGCCGCAGCGCCTGAGACCCCGCCTCGGCCGCCTCGGAGGGGGCCAGCGTCGCCCGCGCCAGCAGCCAGAGCACCAGAGCCGAGGCCGGCAGCAGCGCCGCAAGCACCGCAAGGGCCACCAGCGGGCCGACCAGCCACCAGAGCGCCGCAAAGACCAGTGCCTGCGTGACAATCCCCGCCGCCACCGGCAACACGACCCGCAGCAGCAGCCCGTCCAGCGCGTCCACGTCCGACACCACCCGCGTCAGCACCGCCTCGCCGCGCAACCGCGCAAGGGCATGCCCGCCCAGTCTGCCCTGCTGGCGCAGCACCGTGACCCGCAGCGCCGCCAGTGCCCGCAGTACCGCATCATGGGTCAGCAGCCGTTCTCCGTAGCGGGCCGCCGTGCGCCCCAGCGCAAGGAAACGCACGCCCGCCGAGGGCCGGAAGACGTCGAAGGCAATGCCCAGCCCCGCCAGCCCGGCGATGCCGGTGGCGGTGATGAACCATCCCGAGAGGCCCAGCAGTGCCGCCCCCATGACCAGCACGACAACCGCCAGCGCGGCGCCGCGCGCCATGGCGCCGGGCGCCGCCCGCAACAGCAGCGGGATCATGCCCAGAAGCATCCTCATGACGCCGCCCCCCACAGCGGCGCGGGACCGGGGGCCGGGTGGCGGGCCGCGCGGGCCGGATGAAACGCGCGCCTCATGCCCCGGTCTCCCCGCCCAGCGTCACGCGGGTCTGCATCGCCGCCGCCAGCGCCGGGTCATGCGTGGCGACCACGACGGCGCGGCCCCCGGCGCGCATGCGTTCCAGCGCCGCAATCACGCGGCGCGCGGTGTCGGGGTCCAGATCCGCCGTCGGCTCGTCCGCCAGCACCAGATCGCCCCCGGCCATGACCGCGCGCGCCAGCATCAGGCGCCGCATTTCGCCCCCCGAGACGCCGCCGCCGCTTTCGCCCAGCCGGGTCGCAAGGCCCTCTGGCAGGCGCGCGACGATGGCATCGGCCTCGGCCAGCCGCAGCGCCGCGCGCGGGTCGGCACCGGTGCCGCGCGGATCCAGCCACTCCGCCAGCGGCATATCCGGCATATGCGGGCGCTGTGGCACCAGCGCCAGCCGCGCCCGCCAGCCATCCGCCGCACCGGCGTCCAGCCGCCTGCCGCAGACCGTCACCGCGCCCCCGGCCAGCGGCACCAGTCCCGCCAGCGCCGCCAGCGTCGTCGACTTGCCGCTGCCGCTAGGCCCGACCAGCGCAAGGCTCTGCCCGGCCTCGACCGCGAGGTCGGGCAGCGCCACGCGCCCCCCGCCAAGCGCCACCACCGCGCCCGCCGTGCGCAGCGACAGCGTGCCGGGCAAGGGCTCTGCCGCCTCGCCCTGCCCCAGCATCGCGGCGCGCGGCGCGGCGTCCAGCGCCTCCAGCTCCGCCACCACCGCCTGACCCGCCGCGCGGTCGTGCCATGCCGTGGCGAGGTCCCGCAGTGGCTGGAAGAACTCCGGCGCGATCAGCAGCAGGAACAGCCCCTGTCCCACCGTCAGGGGGGCGCCCCATGTGCCGATGGTGATCTCGCCCAGCAGGGTGAAGCCCACGAAGACCGCCACCAGCGCCACCCCCAGCGCCGAGAAGAACTCGAGCACCGTGGAGGACAGGAAGGCGACCCGCAGCACCGCCATGGTGCGCTGCCTGAGCGACTCGGCCCGCGCCGCGAAATCCTGCGTGGCGCGCCCCGTGGCGCCCAGCAGCCGGATATCGGTCAGCGCCGAAAGCCGTTCCATCAGCATGGTGTTCATGTCCCCGACCTCTGCCATCTGGCGGCGCGAGGCCTCTTCCGCCGCCATGCCGACCAGCGCCATGAAGACCGGGATCAGCGGCCCCGCCACCAGCAGCGTCAACCCGACGAGCCACGTGTGCCAGAAGGCCAGCGCCAGCAGCAGCGCCGGAAGGATCCGCGCCCGCAGCATCGCCACGTGGTAGCGCGTGATCCACGGATGCAGCAGCGGCAGCTTCTGCACCGCCAGAGAGGCCAGGGCGGCGGAGCCGATGCCCGAGGGCTCGCGCGCCTCGCGCCGGATCAGCGCGGCGCGTTCGCGGGCCATGGTGCGGTCGGCGGCCTTGAACAGCAGCGCGCCAGAGCGGTGTTCGAGCCCGGCACGGATGACAGCCACGGCAAGGAAGACCGCCGCGGCGGGCAAGGCCCGTGAGAGCGGGTCCTGCCCCTGGACCCAGCCCGAAACCGCCCAGGCGAGGACCGCCGCCTGCACCGGCCAGAGCGCCCCGGCCAGCACCGACAGCCAGCCCGCGCCGCGCAGCATGCGCGCCACCGGGCGCAGGATCCGGTCAGCCATGCGGCGGCTGTCGGCAGGGGCGGTCTGGGGGCTGGGGTCTGCCATGATCCTCCGGCGGGTCTGCGGGGCGTCGACCGCCCGGACATCGCGGCGGGTACAAGGCCGCGCCCGCCGGTCTGAACCTAGGCATCCGAGGCCACGGGCGCGAGCGCCCGGCCCGCGTGAAAAGCGCACAGGGGGCACGAAGGCCGCGCGCGCGGCCTTTGCGGCGGCCGGGGCGCGCGGGGCAACGCAGGCGCGGTCCTTCCGCGGGGGCAACCGGCGCCCGGACGGCTCGCGCCCCCGCTTGCGGCGCCTTGGGCGCCGCGCCGCGCTCTGGCGGTTCCGTAGCCTTCTCCGGCTGCGCAAGAGCCCCGCCACGCTCATCGCAGCCCGAGAGGCGCCCGCAGCGCAGCCGCATCAGGCCGCGCCGGTCACCTTCGCCACCTGCGCGATGAAATCCTCGCCGCGTTTCTCGAAGTTGTCGTATTGGTCGAAACTGGCGGCGGCGGGCGCCAGCAGGACAACCTCGCCCGGCTGCGCCTCTGCCGCCGCGCGGGCGACGGCCACCTCCATGGTGCGGCAGACCTCGGCCTCGATCCCCGGCAGACCCAGCGCGAAGCCCTCGGCCTCGCGACCGATCACATAGGCCTTGGACACATGCGCCAGCCCCGGGGCCAGCGCGTCCAGCCCGCCCTCCTTCATCAGCCCGCCGCAGACCCAGCGCACCTTCGGGAAGGCCAGCAGCGCCTTCAGCGCGGCGTCGACATTGGTGGCTTTCGAGTCGTTCACGTAGGACACCCCGCCCACCTCGGCGATGCGCTGGCTGCGGTGCGGCAGACCGGCGAAGCTGTGCAGCGCCGTCTCGATCTCGCGCGGCCCCAGCGCCAGCGCGCGGCATGCGGCATAGGCGGCGCAGGCGTTCTGGTGGTTGTGCGTGCCCGGCAGGCCCGCGACCGCACGCAGGTCGATGCTGCCCACCTGCCGCCCCTTGCGCCATTCCGACAGGAACCCCTTGCGCGCAAAGACCATCCAGCCGGGGCCCGACAGCTTGGCGGTGGCCACCCGGATCACCCGGTCATCGGCCTGCCCCTCCGAGAGTTGCCCGGCCAGAAAGCGCCCCTCGACCTCGTCCACGCCGATCACCGCGCGGTCCGGCCCGCCCTCCGCAAAGAGCCGCCGCTTGGCGGCGAAGTAGCCCCCCGGCCCGCCGTGCCGGTCGAGGTGATCCGGCGAGAGGTTGGTGAAGACCGCCACGTCCGGCGTCAGGGCGCGGGCCAGTTCGGTCTGGTAGGAGGAGAGCTCCAGCACCACCACACCCCCGTCGCCCGGCGGATCGATGTCCAGCACGCCGCGCCCGATATTGCCCGCAAGCTGGCTCTCGCGGCCCGAGGCGGTCAGGATGTGGTGGATCAGCGCCGAGGTGGTGGACTTGCCGTTCGACCCGGTGATCGCGACGACGCGCGGCGGGCGGTCGAAGCCCTCCCAGCCCGCGCCCAGCGACCGGAAGAACAGGCCGATGTCATTGTCCACCGGCACCCCGGCCTCCAGCGCGGCGGCGATGACCGGATTCGGTGCCGGGTAGAGGTGCGGAATGCCCGGAGAGGTCACGAGGCAGGCCACCTCGTCGAAGGCGCCGGGGCGGGTCAGGTTGCGCGCCTCGAAACCCTCGGCCTCCGCCGCCTCGCGCGCGGCGGGATTGTCGTCCCACACAAGGACACTTGCGCCGCCGGCGCGCAATGCCCGCGCCGCCGACAGGCCGGACCGCCCCAGCCCTAGGACCGCCACCACCGCGCCGTCGAACCCTCTGACCGGGATCATGCCATGCCTCCGCCTGTCTTTCGCGATCAGAGCTACCCCGGGACGGCGATGCTGAAAAGCCCCGGCGGACGGCGATGCCGAAATGCCCCGGCACGCGCCCCTTGCTCGCCCGGGGCCTTTACCCCGCGGCGTCTTGCATCATATGGACCGGCAAAACCCTGCCGACCGCGAAACGGGAGATCCCCCCGAGCCGATGACCACATCCACCCGCCCCTTCCTGCGCCGCACGCGTTCGCCACGGGACATGACCGGGACCCGCGCCTATGGCCCCCGGAACCTGCCGCTGAAGGCCTGGCTCCGCGCCTTCTGGCGGCTGCCGGGGCGGGTCGCGGAGGATCGCATCACCCTGATCGCCGCCGGGGTGGCCTTCTACGGGCTGCTCTCGCTGTTCCCGGCGATCACCGCGATGATGGCGGTGGCGGGGCTGCTGTTCGATCCCAACGCGGTGACGGAAGAACTGCAAAGCGTCGCCCAGCTGATGCCCGAGAACGCGGCCACCATCGTGATGGATCAGGCGCGCGGCGTGGCGGGCAGCCACGAAAAGGGGCTGGGCCTTGCCGCGATTCTCGGGTTTGCTCTGGCGATCTGGTCGGCCTCGCGCGGGGTGGGCAGCCTGATGCAGGGCATCAACGTCGCCTTCGACAAGCGCGAGAGCCGCGGCTTCATCCGCCAGACCTTTGCGCAGCTCTTGCTGACGGTGGTCCTTGTGCTGGGCGTGGCCATGGGATTCGCCGCGACCATCGTGATCCCCACGGCGATGAAGTTCGTCCCCCTGGGCGACACCGAACAGCGCATCATCGACGCCCTGCGCTGGGGGGCCATGCTGGGCCTGTCGGTGGTCGGCGTGATGATCCTCTACCGCTACGCCCCGGACCGCGACCGCGCCCGCTGGCGCTGGCTGGTGCCGGGGGCGGTTCTGGCGACCGTCCTCTGGGTGATCGGCTGCGTGGGCTTCTCGCTCTACGTCGAGAACTTCGGCAACTACCAGCAGACCTTCGGCACGCTGACGGGCGTCGTGGTGCTGCTGCTCTGGCTCTGGCTTTCCGCGACGGTGCTCTTGGTCGGCGCGGAACTCAACGCCGCGCTGGATGCGGTCAACCGCGAGGCCGACCTGCCGCCGGATGCGCCTGAACAGCGCGAGAAATCCCCCGAGGCGATCCCGACGGACAGCTGACCCCGTCGGTCAGACAGGACAAGACCCGCTGCGCGGGCCTGCGAGAGGCTCTGCCTCTCGCGCTCTCCGAGGTATTTTCGGACCAAAGAAGGAGGGGCCTTACACCGCTTCTTCTGTCTGGAAATATCCTGGGGGAGCGAGCGCAGCGAGCGGGGGCAAAGCCCCCACCCCGTCGGCGCTTCTTCAGCGGACCTTCAGCGTCGCCAGACCGATGATCGCCAGGATCAGCGAGATGATCCAGAAGCGGATCACGATGGTCGGTTCGGCCCAGCCCTTCTTTTCGTAGTGATGATGGATCGGCGCCATCAGGAAGACCCGCTTGCCGGTGCGCTTGAAGTAGAGCACCTGGATAATCACCGACAGGGCCTCGACCACGAAGAGCCCGCCGACGATGCCCAGCACGATCTCGTGCTTGGTCGCCACCGCAATGGCCCCCAGCGCGCCGCCCAGGGCCAGCGATCCGGTATCGCCCATGAAGACCGCAGCGGGTGGTGCATTGTACCACAGGAACCCCAGCCCGCCGCCGACCACGCCCGCCGCGAAGACCAGGATCTCGCCCGTCCCCGGCACGTAGTGCACGTCGAGGTATTCGGTAAAGTCGACGCGGCCCACCGCATAGGCGATGATCCCCAGCGTCGACGTCGCGATCATCACCGGCATGATCGCCAGCCCGTCCAGCCCGTCGGTCAGGTTCACCGCGTTGGCGGCGCCGACGATCACGATCATCGCGAAGGGGATGAACAGGAACGACAGGTTGATGAGCGTGTTCTTGAAGATCGGCAAGGCCAGCTGGTAGGTCAGCTCGTCCGGGTGGTACTGCGCCGCCCAGAAGCCCGCGATCCCGGCAATGATGAAGCCCAGCAGCAGCCGTGTCTTGCCGGAGACCCCGGCGGTGTTCTGCTTGGACACCTTGGCGTAATCGTCGGCAAAGCCGATGGCCGCATAGGCAATGGTCACGAAGAGCACCATCCAGACAAAGGCATTGTCCAGCCGCGCCCAGAGCAGCGTCGAGGTCACCAGCGCGCCGATGATCAGCAGCCCGCCCATGGTCGGCGTGCCGGCCTTGACGAAATGCCCCTCGGGCCCGTCGCTGCGGATCGGCTGCCCCTTGCCCTGCCGCTTGCGCAGCACGTTGATCAGCGGCAGCCCGAAGAGGAAGCCGAAGACCAGCGCCGTCAGAAAGGCGCCGCCCGCGCGAAAGGTGATGTAGCGAAACAGGTTGAAGGCATCGCCGCCGTCGCTCAGTTCGGCCAACCAGTACAGCATTCCACGCTCCTAAACGTCCAGTTCGATCTCGGGGCTCGCCGGGGCCTTGCTCAGCCGCCGGATGGCATCGACCACGCGCCCGATGCCCATCGACAGCGAACCCTTGGCCAGCACCACGTCCCCCGCATCCAGATCGCGCGCCACCCGGCCCGCCATCGTCTCTGCGGTTTCCGTCCAGTGGCCGCGCTTGCCCTCGGGCAGGGCCAGCCAGAGCGCCCGCATCAGCGGCCCGACACAATGCACGATGTCGATGTGCCCCATGGCGGGCAGCCCCGCCACCGCCTGATGCAGGGCGACCTCGTCGCTGCCCAGTTCCTTCATGTCGCCAAGGTAGGCGATCCGCCGCCCCCTGGAAAAGCGCCCCACCCCGTCCTTCGGCTCTGCCGCTGCCAGCACCTCCAGCGAGGCACCCAGCGAGGCGGGGTTGGCGTTATAGGCGTCGTCGATCAGCTCCACGCTCTGCCGCACGTCCACCGGATCCAGCAGGATGCGCTCGCGCAGGCCCCGCCCGGCACCCGGGTGCCACTGCGCCAGCGCCGCCACCGCGCGCGCCCGGTCCAGCCCCAGCGCATGGGCCACCGCCAGCACGCCCAGCCCGTTCACCGCGAAATGCCGCCCCGGCACCATGACCTTGTAGAGGATCGGCGAGCGCCAGGCCCGCGCCTGCACCACCGTGCAACTGTCCAGAACCGAGACCTCGAGCGCGCGGTGATGCGCGCCGGGCTTCTCGCCGAAGGACAGCCCGCGCTTGGCATGGGCCTTGGCCCCGGCGCGCAGGATCGGGCTGACGGCGAGATCGGCGTTGTAGATCGCCGTCCCGCCCGGCTCGAGCCCTTCGAAGATCGCCGCCTTCTCGCGCGCGATCCCCTCGAGGTTGTCGAAGGCCGCCAGATGCGCGGGGGCGACGATGGTCACCAGGGCCACATGCGGCCGCGCCATGCGGGCCAGCGGCGCGATCTCTCCGGGGTGGTTCATGCCGATCTCGATGACGGCGAAATCCGCGTCCGCGGGCATCCGCGCCAGCGTCAGCGGCACACCCCAGTGATTGTTATAGCTCTTCTCGGCGGCATGCACGCGGCCCTGTTCGCCCAGAACCCTGCGCAGCATCTCCTTGGTCGAGGTCTTGCCGACCGAGCCGGTGACGGCGACCACGCGGCCCTTAAACCGCGCCCGCGCCGCCTGACCCAAAGCCTCAAGACCGGCCTGCACATCCCTGACCACAAGGCATTTTCCGGGGTCGACGCCCTCGGGAACCCGGGACACCAGCGCCGCCGCCGCGCCGTTTTCCAGCGCCTGCGCGACGAAGTCATGCCCGTCGCGCGCCGCCTTCAGGGCGACGAAGAGATCGCCCTTTGCGATGGTGCGCGTGTCTATCGACACGCCCCGCGCCTGCCAGTCGCCGGCAACCCTGCCACCGGTGGCCGCAGCCGCCTCCTGCGCCGTCCAGAGCATCACGAGCCCTTCCCGTCCAGCGCCGCCACCGCGACGCTTGCCTGTTCCGCATCGTCGAAGGGATAGACCGTATCGCCGACGATCTGCCCGCTCTCGTGGCCCTTGCCGCAGATCAGCAGGGCGTCGCCCGGCCCCAGCGCATCGACGCCGCGCAGGATCGCCTCGGCGCGGTCCGCCACCTCTATGGCCTCGGGCGCGCCCGCCATGACGGCGGCGCGGATGGCGGCCGGGTCTTCCGAGCGCGGGTTGTCGTCGGTCACGATCACCGTATCGGCGTGATCCGCCGCCGCCTGCCCCATCAGGGGCCGCTTGCCGGTATCGCGGTCGCCGCCGGCGCCGACGATGGCCACCAGCCGCCCCATCACATGCGGGCGCAGCGCCTGAATGGCGGTCGCCACCGCATCGGGCGTATGGGCGTAATCGACGAAGACCGCCGCGCCGTTGTCGCGCGTTGCGGCCAGCTGCATCCGCCCGCGCACGGTGCCCAGCAGCGGCAGCACGTCGAAGACATCCTCGGGGTCGCCGCCGCAGGCGATCACCAGACCCGCCGCCAGCAGCACGTTTTCCGCCTGAAAGCCGCCGATCAGCCCCAGCCGCTCCTGCCGGACGATGCCCTCGAAGCTCAGCCGGATCTCCTGCCCGGTGGCATCGAAGCGCTGCGCCTCAAGGCAGAGGTCCGCCGCCTCGCGGCCCACGGTCAGCACCGCCTGCCCGCGCGCCTTGGCGATGGCCAGCATGTCTACCCCGCGCGCATCGTCGATGTTGATCACCGCCGTGCCGTCCTCGGACAGCACCCGCGCGAACAGCCCCGCCTTGGCGGCGAAGTAGTCGTCGAAGCTGGTGTGGTAATCTAGGTGGTCCTGCGTGAAATTGGTGAAGCCCGCCGCCGTCAGCGTCACCCCGTCCAGCCGCCGCTGCGCCAGCCCGTGCGAAGAGGCCTCCATCGCCGCATGGGTCACAGAGGCCTCCGCCGCCCCGGCCAGCATCCGGTGCAGGGTGATCGGCTCGGGCGTGGTATGGCGCAGCGGCGCCTGCCAGTCGCCCTCGACCCCGGTGGTGCCAAGGTTCACCGCGCGCAGGCCCAGTTCCTGCCAGATCTGCCGCACGAAGGTCGAGACCGAGGTCTTGCCGTTGGTGCCGGTCACCGCCACCACCGTGTCGGGCTGGGTGCCGAACCACAGGGCCGCGGTATAGGCCAGGGCCTGCCGCGGGTCCTCGGCGATGACCAGCGCCGCCTCGGACCCGGCCAGCGCCTCCGCCGCCATCTTCGCGCCCGCCGCATCGGTCAGCACCGCCGCCGCCCCCGCCTCCAGCGCCGTGGCGATGAAGGCGGCGCCATGCACCTTGACCCCCGGCAGCGCCGCGAACAGGGCGCCCTCCGTCACCTCGCGGCTGTCCACCGTCAGCCCGGTCACCCGCGCCTCTCGCCCGCCACGCGCGCGCAGGCCCAGTTCGGACAGGCTCTTGGTCATGGTCTTGCGGTCCGGCGCCATCTGGAAAGGCTCCCTGGCTTCTTCTTGGTCCAAATACCTCACACGACACAGGCCAAAGGCGCCCCGGTCGCGCGGATTCACTGCGCCCCAATGCCCCGTTAAGGCCCCCGGGCGCAAGTCCGTTCCGGCGACGCCCGGCCATCAGCCAACCCGGACCGGCGGCGCGGCGCGCACCGCGCGCGCCCGTTCAATCGGGGATTGCCCCGCCGGTCCGCGTCCCCATCGTCACAAGGCGGGCCCGCGCAAGCCGCCGTGCCGCGCCCGCTCAGTCAGAGGCCGAGGTGCTGGTCAGCAGCGGCGTTTCCCTGTAGTCCGGGTGCACACCCAGCAGAGGCGCGACACGCCTGATCATCTCTGCCGCCACCGGCACCGCCGTCCAGCCTGCGGTGCGGCGCGGCTTGGGTCCCGAGGTCTCCACCGGCTCGTCCAGCATCACCACCAGCACGTATTTCGGGTCATGGGCCGGAAACAGCGAGGCGAAGGTGGTGATCGTCTTGTCCTTGTAATAGCCGCTGCCGCCCTCCTTGGGCTTGTCCGCCGTGCCGGTCTTGCCGCCGACGTGATAGCCCGGCACCCGGGCGAAGCTGGCGGTGCCCTCGGGGTGGCTGACCACCAGCCGCAGCATCCGCCGGGCATGGTTCGCCACATCCTCGCGCATGACGCGGCTGCCCGCCTGCGGGGCGGATTGCTTCAGCAGCGTCGGCTTCACGTAGCGCCCCCCGTTTGCGATGGCCGCGTAGCCCGCCGCCAGATGCACCGGCGTCGTCGACATGCCGTGGCCGTAGGACACCGTGACCGTCGACAGATCGGTCCAGCGCTTGGGCAGCAGGGGCGCGCCGCCCGCCGCCTCGACCATCTCGATCGGCGGTGCCGCGAACAGCCCCAGCGACTTCAGGAACTCCTGCTGCCGGGCCGCCCCGATGGCCAGGGCCAGCTTGCCGGTCCCCCGGTTCGAGGATTTCACCATGATCTTCTCGACCGTGAGGGTCTTGTAGTTCTTGTTGCCGAACTCGCCGATGCGGTGACCCCCGACCTTCAGGGGCGGGCTGGTGTCGATCAGCGTATCGGGGCCGACCAGACCCAGCTCCATCGCCTGTGCGGCGGCGAAGATCTTGTAGGTCGAGCCCAGCTCGTAGACCCCCTGCACCGCGCGGTTGAACAGCGGGCTATCCGAGGGGCTGCCCTGAACCAGCGGGTTGGGCCGGTCGTTCGGGTCGAAATCGGGCAGAGAGACCATCGAGAGGATCTCGCCAGTCTCGACGTCCATCAGCACGCTGGCCGCGCCCTTGGCATTCATCAGGTTCATGCCCGCGTCGAGGATTTCCTCGGAGGCCGCCTGCACCGTCATGTCGATGGACAGCGCCAGAGGCTGGCCCTCGCGCGCCGGGTCGCGCAGCGCCTCGTCGAAGTATTTCTCGATGCCCGCGGTGCCGATCACCTCGGCGGAATGCACGCCCTCTTCACCGAAGGAGGCGCCGCCAAGGATGTGCGAGGCCAGGGCGCCGTTGGGATAAAGCCGCATCTCGCGCGGGCCGAACAGCAGCCCCGGCTCGCCGATGTCATGCACCGCCTGCATCTGCTCGGGGCTGATCTTCTTGCGGATCCACAGGAACTTGCGCTTCGGATCCTCGAAACGCTTCAGCAGGCGCGGGCCGTCGAGATCGGGGAAGATCTTTACCAGCTCCTCGACCGCGCGGGCCTTCTGGTAGATCTGGCCCGGATGCGCATAAAGCGAATGCGTCGACATGTTGGTGGCCAGAAGCCGCCCCTGCCGGTCGACGATGTCGGCGCGGCTGGCGATGATCGAGTTGCCCGAGGTCGCGGCGCGCGGCTCTGACGGTTCGGAGGCCGAGAGCATGCCCATGCGGGCGCCGACCACGCCGAAGGCCCCGAAGAACATCACCGCCAGCACCAGCAGGCGCCCCTCTGCCCGCATCCGCGCCCGGTCGCGCATCTGCTCGTGACGGATGCGCCGGTTCTCGCGTTCGATGGCGTCGGGGTTCTCGCCCCTCTGGCGGGCTTCGAGGATGCGCGCCAGCGGGCGCAGCGGTGTGCGGGTCATGGCTGCTGTGCTCCTGCGCTGGTGACGTCGATCGGCTCTGTCAGGTCGATCACGTCCGGGATCGGTTCCGGCACATTGGCGATCAGGTCGAACTGGTCGGGAAGCAGCGGCAGCAGGCCCAGACGGTCGAAGTTCAGCTCTGCGAGATCGCTCAGCCGGTCGGGGCGGTTCAGGTAGGCCCATTCCGCCTTCAGGATCGCCACGCGTTCGCGCGCCGCGCCGATCTCGCGGCGCAGGCTGTCCACGCGGTCCAGCTCTGCCTGCGTGCTGTAGTTCTCGTGGTAGGCCCAGTAGCCCGACCCGATCACCGCAAGGGCCGCCAGAATGAACAGGACGCTGCGCATGTTATCTCCTTTTCAATCCGAGGCTGGGCATGTCGATCTCGGCAGAGGCGATCTCTTCGGCCGGCAGGCCGGTGCGCTCCGCCACCCGCAGCTTGGCCGAGCGCGCGCGCGGGTTGCGCGCCAGCTCGTCCGCGCGCGGGCCGACGGCCTTGCGGGTCAGGATGCGGAAGGGCGCGGTCTCTTCCGGGGCGCTGTCGGCGTAGCGGTTGACGCGGGTCTTGCGCTCTCCGTGGGCCTGGAAGAAGCGCTTCACCATCCGGTCCTCGATGGAATGGAAGGTCACGACGGCCAGCCGCCCGCCGGGCTTCAGCGCGCGCTCGGCGGCCATGAGCCCCTGCCACAGCGCCTCGTACTCGCCGTTCACCGCGATCCGCAGCGCCTGGAACGAGCGTGTGGCGGCATGGGCCTGCCCCGGCTTGGTGCGCCCGATGGCACGCTCGATCACCTCGGCCAGGGCCAGCGTGGTGGTGAAGGGCCGGTGTTCGACGATGCGCCGCGCGATCCGCCGGGATTGCCGCTCTTCCCCGAAAATATAGAGGATATCGGCCAGCTCGCCTTCCTCGGCATTGTTGACCACATCCGCCGCCGTCGGCCCCTCCTGCCCCATGCGCATGTCGAGCGGCCCCTCCTTCATGAAGGAAAAGCCCCGCTCTGCCCGGTCCAGTTGCATCGACGAGACGCCGAGATCCAGCACCACGCCGTCGACGCCCTGCCCATGGGCATCCATATTGGCAAAGTTGTCCTGCACAAGCGTCAGCCGGTCGCCCCAGGCCGGGGCCCAGTCGGCGGCCATCTCATGTGCCAGCGGGTCGCGGTCGATGCCGATCACCCGATCCGCACCGGCCTGCAGCAGGCCGCGCGTGTAGCCGCCCGCCCCCAGCGTGCCGTCGATCCATGTGCCCGCCACCGGCGCCACGGCTTCAAGCAGCGGCTCCAGCAGGACGGGGACGTGGTCTGCGCGTGCGGTATCGTCAGCGCCCGCCATATCTATTCTTCCCGGGATTTATTAAGCAATTGCAAAGGATTGCGCGGCACATCCGTCTTCATCTGGGCTGTGCGGCGGGCCTTTTCGGCATCATAGGCCTCGGCATCCCAGATGCGGAACCGGTTCAGCGAGGCAACCATCATCGCCTCGGACCCGATGCCGAACTGCTCGCGCAGCTTGGCCGGGATCACGATGCGACCGGTGTTGTCGACATTGGCCTCGGAGGCGTTCGACGAATAGATCTCCTCAAGCAGATCGCGCTCGTCGCCGTAATCCATTGCCTCGATCTGCTCTTCGATGCTTTCGATCTCATCGATCGTGAAGCACTCGATATACGGGGCATCGGGGATGCCGTAGACCATGACGAAGTTGGGCAGGGCCTTTTCGGCGGTGCATTCCGGGTCACCGGCGCGCAGGACATCGCGAAACGAGGACGGGATAGACACCCTGCCCTTGCTGTCGACCTTGTGCCGACTTTCGCCCCTGAACCTCAGCCTGCGGCCCACTGTCCCTCCGGCCTCCGTTGCCCCCTTGAAACGTAAAAGCGGCGGGTTGATCAGCTGCCATTGATCAACCCGCCGCGTGACCCGCTAAGCGGGTGTCTCCGACTGCGCGCGCCACCTGGGGGGATGTCTGCTCGCCCGCGCGCCGGATCCTTTGTTGTCATCGAAAGAGAGGCGGATGCCTGTATGAAACCTGCTCTTTTTTATTCTGGTGTTCGGTGCGGGGCTTGTTTTCTTGTCCCCGTGTCCGTCCCTCTTCCGATGAACTAGGGATGCCATGGGAATTCATGGGTGACAACAGTTTTCTTTACCATCAAGCCACTATCCGTTGTTTCACTGTGGTGCAAACATCAACATCTTGCGGCCAATTTATCCACAGGAGCGCTATAAGATGTGCGGTAACGGGCGTGTGATGCCTAGATGTTGATACCTTCTCTCGTCGAAAAAAAGTTCCATGATTTCCCAAACAAGTCCGAAATCAGGCCTCGCGCCCCTCGATCACGGCGAAATTTCAGCGGAGCTTACCGGCTTATCCACAGGAATTCACGCAAATCCGACGAGAACGAATCGGATCGGCGCCGATCTGCCGGCCCGAAAACCGGGCGGCTGCAGCCCCGGACCATAAATTCCCATGCCTCGCCGGACGGGCATTCCCATGAAATCCCGCAGCGCCGCGGCTGTCCGTCCCATGCCGTCCCGCGCGCAACCCGTCCCGCCCCGCCCCTCCGGCGCCGGTGACGGGCCGGGGCCCGGACCGGACGCCGCCCCCGCGCGATCCGCCACATGGGCAAACCGCCCCGGCTTGCACTTCCTTCGGGTATCCCCGATACCCGGACCAATGAAGGAGCGGACATGACCGAAAGCCCCGTCACCGACAGCCACTGCCACCTCGACTTCCCGGACTTCGACGCAGAACGCGCCGAGGTGATCGACCGCGCGCTTGCGGCGGGCGTCCACCGCATGGTCACGATCTGCACGCGCCTGCGCGCGGAACCGCAGGTGCGGGCCATCGCAGAGGCGCATGCGCCGGTCTTCTACGCGGCGGGCACCCACCCGATGAGCGTCGCCGAAGAGCCCATGGCCACGGTCGACCAGCTTGTTGCCCTGTCGCAGCACCCCAAGTTCGTCGGCATCGGAGAGACCGGCCTCGACTACCACTACACCTCGGACAGCGCCGAGGCGCAGAAGGTCTCGCTGAAGATGCATATCGCGGCGGCGCAGGAAACTGGGCTGCCGCTGATCATCCACGCCCGCGACGCCGACGAGGACATGGCGGCGATCCTGACGGAAGCCTACCGCGCGCAGCCCTATACCTGCGTGATGCACTGCTTTTCCTCCTCCGCGGCGCTGGCGCGCGCGGCGCTCGACCTGGGGTTCTACCTGTCGATGTCGGGGATCGGGGCCTTTCCCCGCTCGAAAGAGCTGCGCGCGATCTTTGCCGAGGCGCCGCGCGACCGCATCCTCGTCGAGACCGACAGCCCCTATCTCGCGCCCCCGCCCCATCGCGGCAAACGCAACGAACCGGCCTATGTGGTGCATACGGCGCGGGTGGCGGCAGAGACGCTGGGGCTCGACTTCCCGGCCTTCGCCCGACAGAGCGAGGAGAACTTCGAACGCCTCTTCTCCAAGGCCGCCGCATGGAGCGTCCCGGCATGATCCGCCGCACCGGCCTGGCCGATTGCGCCGCCCCCGCCCAAGACCGAAGGCTCCGCCGATGACCGCCACGCTGCGCTTCACCATCCTCGGCTGCGGATCCTCGGGCGGCGTGCCCCGCCTCGGCGGCCATTGGGGCGATTGCGACCCGGAGAACCCGAAGAACCGCCGCCGCCGCTGCGCGCTGCTGGTCGAACGGGAAACCGGCGCGGGCACGACCCGCGTGCTGATCGACACCGGCCCGGACATGCGGGCACAGCTGTTGGACGCCGGGGTCGGGCATCTCGATGCGGTGGCCTGGACCCATGCCCATGCCGACCATGTCCACGGCCTCGACGATCTGCGCCAGATCGTCTTCAACACAAGCGAGCGCCTGAACGTCTGGGCGGATGGCGATACCCAGACCAGCCTGCTGTCGCGCTTCGGCTATGCCTTCGTGCAGCCCGAAGGCTCGCCCTATCCGCCGATCCTGAACCTGCACACCATCGACGGCCCCTTCACCGTCGAGGGCGCGGGCGGGCCGGTGACCCTGACTCCGTTCGAGGTGAACCACGGCAGCATCGACGCGCTGGGGTTCCGCATCGCCGATCTGGCCTACCTGCCGGACGTGGCAAAGATGTCCGACGCGGCCTGGCCGCATCTGGAAAACCTCGACTGCTGGATCCTCGACGCCCTGCGCCGCAAGCCGCACCCCACCCACGCGCACCTCGACCTCGCGCTGGAGTGGATCGCCCGCGCCGCGCCGCGCCGTGCCGTGCTGACCAATATGCACATCGACCTCGATTACGCGACCGTGGAGGCCGAGACCCCCGCCAATGTCACCCCCGCCTATGACGGCATGGTGCTGAGCTATGCGGACTGACCTGCTGACAGCCCCCGGCGCGCCAAGGCGCCGCGCCCCCCGGCCCGACCGGACGCTCCCAGCGCGCCAAGGGACAGAGATCGCAAGGCCCCGCCCCCGAAACACAGGCAGCCGAAGCCTGCCCCCCGCCCGCCGCCCCCTCCGGTACGGCGCAGACGGCCCCGCAAAGGCACAGCCCATGTTTCTTCTTGGCCCAAATACCTCTTTGCCCGATGTCCAACCGCGCACGGCCTGCCCGGACATACAGCCAAGGGCCCTCCCCCCATGCAGGGGCTGATCGACGTCATCCTCCCGGTCTTCCTGGTGATCGGGGCGGGCTATTTCGCGGTCTGGCGCCGCATCGTCTCGGACGCGGCGGTGGACGGCATCATGGCCTATGCCACCGGCTTCGCGGTTCCCTGCCTGCTGTTCCGGGCCATTTCCAACCTGCACCTCGAAGAGGCCTTCGATCCCTGGATCCTGATCAGCTTCTACAGCGGCTCCGTCGCCGCCTTCGCCGCCGGGCTGCTGGGGGCGCGCTATGCCTTCACGCGTTCCTGGGAGGATTCGGTGGCCATCGGCTTCTGCTGCCTCTTCGCCAACTCTCTGCTCATGGGGCTGGCCATCACCGAACGCGCCTATGGCCCGGACGCGCTGCAGGCCAATTACCTGATCGTCTCGATCCACGCCCCGCTGTGCTACGCCATCGGCATCACGGCGATGGAACTGGTGCGCGCGAAGGCCTCGGGCGCCTCGCTGCGCCACCTGCCCGCCAAGGTCGGCCGCGCGATCTTCCGCAATGCGCTGGTGATCGGCATCCTGCTCGGGGCGCTGGCGAATCTCTCGGGCCTGTCCCTGCCCGGCCCGGTCGCAGAGGCGCTGGACATGGTGGTGCGCACGGCGCTACCGGTGGCGCTTTTCGCCATCGGCGGGGTGCTGTGCCGCTACAAGCCCGAGGGCGACACGCGGGTGATCGCCATGGTCTGCGTGATATCGCTGCTGATGCACCCGGCGATCACATGGGGGATGGGATCGCTGACCGGCATCTCGACAGAGGCCTTCCGCTCGGCGGTGCTGACCGCCTCCATGGCACCGGGCGTGAACGCCTATGTCTTCGCCAACATGTACGGCACCGCCAAGCGTGTCGCGGCGACAAGCGTGCTGGTGGCCACCGGACTGTCGGTCGCCACCGCCTGGCTCTGGCTGACGCTGCTGCCGTAGCGGGACGGCCCCGCCATGGCGCACCGAAGCGGTCGGGACAGCCCCGCGACGCAGCCTGACAGCCAGCGCACCTCCCGTCTCGCGGCGCTCTGAAACGATCGCCGCCCCCGCCGGATCCGCGAAGCGGCGCGAAAATGCGCCTGTCCGACACAGCTTTTCCCGCCCGGACGCCCCGAAGAACCGCCGCCCTGGCATCGAGACAACCTGACAGGCTGTCGGCTGGCCAGACCGACCCACTGGTGTTCTCACACCGCGGACCGGTCTCTCCTCAAACGAAGGAACCCGGGTCCGTTCACCTCGCCCCACAGCCGGGTCCGGGGACAAGCCCCCGCCCGCATCCCCCACGGGACGGTGGGCGGGGCGAGGTCGCGCGCAGCGAGACCAGCGCCCGCCCCCGTCCGCGCTGGACGCCGCTCCGATCCCTCCCTAGGCTCCGCGCCATGGCTACGGATCGTCCCCTTCTCGGTATCGCCCTCATGCTGGGCTTCTGCATGCTGGCCCCGCTGGGCGACGCGCTGGCGAAACTGCTGGGGCCCGAGATGGCCGTGGGGCAACTGGTCTTCCTGCGCTTCGCCTTTCAGGCCGGGCTGCTGCTGCCCCTGGCCCTGCTGACCCGGCGCCCCCTGCGCATGACCCGCCGCGTCGCCGCCCTCGTGGCGCTGCGCACGATCCTGCACATCCTCGGCATCGGGCTGGTCTTCACCGCCCTGCTCTACCTGCCGCTCGCCGATGCCATCGCCATCGCCTATGTCATGCCCTTCATCGCGCTTCTGCTGGGGCACTGGATCTTCGGCGAAACGGTCGGGCCCCGCCGCCTGATCGCCTGTGCCGTGGGTTTCGCGGGCACGCTGATGGTCGTGCAGCCCGCCTTCGCCGAGGTCGGCTGGCCCGCGCTGCTGCCGCTGGGCGTGGCCCTGGTCTTTGCGCTCTTCATGCTGACCACCCGCGCCATCGCCCCCAGCACCGATGCGATTGCCATGCAGGCGGTCTCGGCGCTCTTGGCGCTGGCGCTGACCGGCCCCGCGCTGCTTCTGTTCAGCGATGCACCGGGCCTCGGCTGGGCCCCGCCCTCGGCCCGCGGCTGGGGCCTGATTGCCGCCATGGGCTGCGCCGGCACCTTCGCCCACCTGCTGATGACATGGTCGCTGCGCTACGCCCCAACGGCAACGCTCGCGCCCATGCAATACCTCGAGATCCCCTTCGCCACCGCCATCGGCCTGCTGCTCTTCGACGATCTGCCCGGGCCGCTCGCCACGCTGGGCATCGCCGTCACCATGGGCTCGGGCCTCTACGTGATCCTGCGAGAGCACCGCGACGCCCGCGCCCGCCCGGTGCCCAAGCCGATCCACAGCGGCACCCCGCCGGCCTGAGCCGCCGCCCCAGCGGCGCCGCCAGCACCGGTCCCGCACGCGCCCCCCATAGGGAATCGCGCTCTCAGCGCCGACCCGGGCCCGTGGTCACCAGCCCGGCGCCCCCTCCAGCCCGGCCAGCAGGGCGTCGAGGCAATCGACCGGCAGAATCAGCAGCATCAGCGGCGCCTCCAGCGTCAGCGTCACCGGTCCAAGCGCCTCGTTCGAGGTTCCGCCCTGCACGCCGGGCGCGAAGTCGAGGCCGTCAATCGGCCAGCGCAGCCCCTCGGAGCGCCCCCGCACCGGCCCCATGGGAAAGAGCGAGACCCGCTCTCCCGCCGGAAGATCCAGCGCCAGCCGGGGCGGGCACAGGCAGACCACATCCTCGGCCCCCACCAACACGCAGCGCTGCGCTGCGCGCCGGACAAGCACGATCATTGCCGCAAGCTGATGGTCCAGCCGCTTGCCGAGAAAGCCGTGGCCCAGAACCAAGGGTGCCGCGATGGAACGCAGCCCCTTGTCGAAATCGGTGCTGTCCTGTTCGGATATCTCGTACAGGACATGCGCCGGAATCCGCGCCCGTATCTCCGGGCGCAGCGAATCCATGTCCCCGATCACCGCGTCCGGCGTCCGGCCCGCCGCCAGAACCGCCTCTGTCCCGCCATCGGCGGCCACGACCACGCGCCCGGTCATCGCGGCTTTCAAGGCGGGCAGATGGCAGGCGCCACCCCCGACCAGGACAACCGTCTCCGGACTTTCTACAATCTTATCATTCATGGCGAATTAATGGCGCTTTGGGAAACCGACCACAATCAGGTCACGAAATGATACCCTTCGGGGCACAGATTCGGTCGGCTTTCGTCCCGGTGACCGGTGTAAACACTTTGTTGCAAAACGAATGAAAGTGAGCAGCACATGGTGAGTTCGAGCAAGATCCTGACGGTGTCCTACGGCACCTTCTCGTGCACCGCCGAAGGGTTCGACGACCCGCTCGCCGTGGTCAAGGATACCACGCAGTTCTTTCGCGGCGTCGTCGGTGAAGATCGCTTCTTTGGCGCCGAGCCCCCGCAATTCGACCCCGAGCTGGCGACGGAACTGATGCGCGAGCAGCTGGGCACGACCCATGGCGCGGGCACCGTGTCGCTGGGCCGGCCCGGCGCCGCCTCTTCCGGCGCGATGAGCGCCGCGCTCTCGGCCGGTCCCGCCCGCGCCCGGGCCGAGGCCCCCGCCCTGCCCGACGACGACACGATCGAGGCGACCGCCGTCCTGACGGAACGGCCGCTGACCGACGGCGGCCTGACCGCACCGCTGGCGCAGGATACCGCCCCGACCGCCGCGCCCCGGCCCGATCCCGGCCTCGACGCGACCCCGGCAGAGGGGCTGCGCGCCGATCCCGAAGCCCCGGCCCCGGTGACCGACACCGCCCCGGACGACGGGCTGACCCCGGCCTTCGACAGCGCCGATCTTGCAAAAACATCACAGCAGCTGCGTGCGGACGACAGTGGCGCAACGGATGCCATTGCCCCCCCCGCCGACATGGTGGAAACCCCCGCAACCCCGGTCGGGGCTGCCACCCCGACCATGGTCCCCGAGGCACCGGCCTTGGAGGGGGACGCGCCTGCTCCGCGTCCCTCCGACCATGGGGGCATCGCCGCCAAGCTCGACCGGATTCGCGCCGTCGTGGCCGGGAACGCCGGTGCCCCCGTCGCGGCGGTGGCCGCCGCCGCGGGCCCGATGGGGGCCCAGTCCTTCATGCCCGAGACCCCGGCCCAGGAGGCATCCGACACCGACAGCCGCGAAGCGGGCGAGGCCTCCGGCCCCGGCGACGAGGTCGACGATGCCGCGCTCTCGGCCCTGCTGACCGAGCTGGAAGCCGAGGACATGGGCACCGAGGTCGAAGAGACCGCCCTGAAAGCCACGGAAGAGACGGCGGAAGACGACGACGACAGCCGCTTCGCGGACAGCCTCGCCGGGCTGATGACCGAAGAACGGGCCATGGCAGAGGGCACCGGCACTCTGGCCGGTGACGGCCCGGACGCCCCCGCCGCGGTGGCCGCATGGGATCGGGACGGCGAGGATGACCGCCAGCCTTTCGAATCCTTCGACGATGCAGAAATCTCGGACGCGGTGGCGCCCGCCGCGACGGTCGACGCCGAGAACGACGGGGATGACGCGGATGACGGCTTCGACGACGAAGCCCTCGCGCCCCGACCCGATGCCCCGCAGCGCACCGCAAACCCGATCCGCGCCCGCGTGGTGAAGGTCAAGCGCGCAGACTTCGAAAAGGCCGTCGCCTCGGGCACGCTGGAAGAGATCGAGGACGACAGGCCCGCGCCCGCCACGGGCAGCAGCCTCTCTGCCGAGGAAGAAGAGGAACTCGCCCGCGAACTCGCCGCCGTGAAGGCGGAGCTTTCCGCCGGTTTCGAAGACTGGGACGACGAGGACGAAGACACAGAGACCGCCAGCGCCAAGGACGCCGATGCGCATGCCGCTGCCGGTGACTGGGACGCGGACGACCTGGACGACGAGGCGGACGAAGACGACTTCGACGCCCGCCTGACCGGCACCGAACCGCTGCGCCTCGACAACCCCATTGCGCGGCCCGACCGCGACTGGGGCACCGATATCGACGCGCTCGACGCCCGGGCCTCTGCCGCCTTCGGCCAGGACCAGGCGCAGGACGAGGACGACGAGGACGCGGAGGACACCCCCCGTCCTGCCATCGACGAAGCGGTCCGCGACAGCGCCCGCAAGGCGGTGAAGATGGCCAGCCCCGCCCGCGCCATGCTGACAGAGCGCGAGGTCGCGGATCAGGACACCTCGCGGCTGATCGACCAGACCAACTCCGAGATGGACGAACCCGAGGGCAACCGCCGGCGCTCTGCCATCGCGCATCTGCGCGCCGCCGTCGCCGCGACCAAGGCCGACCGGCTGCTGGGCCGTAAGGCGCAGGCCGAGGACGAGGAAGAGGCCTATCGCGAAGACCTGGCCAGCGTCGTGCGCCCGCGCCGCCCGCAGGCGCCCGCCGAACGGACCGAGCGTCCCGCCCAGCCCGCAGCACCGCTGAAGCTGGTGGCCGAACAGCGGGTCGGGAAAGAGGCCGCGCCCGCCGCCACGCCGCAGACCGTGCCGATCCGCCCGCGCCGCGTGCGCCGGGTGGCCGACGCACCGTCCCCGCGCGACCTTGCCCGGTCCGAAGAGGCAGAGACCGGCTTCGCCGCATACGCCGAAAGCGTCGGCGCGGACGCCCTGCCCGAGCTGCTGGAAGCCGCCGCCGCCTACATGTCCTATGTCGAGGGACGCGACCAGTTCTCGCGCCCGCAGCTGATGACCACCGTCCGCCAGGCCGAGGCCACGGAATCGAGCCGCGAGGACAGGCTGCGCAGCTTCGGCCAGCTTCTGCGCGAGGGCAAGATCCGCAAGACCACCTCCGGCCGCTTCACCGCCTCGGACCGGATCAGCTTTCGCCCCGACCGCGAAGCGGTGTGACCGCCGCCGCCGCGCCCCGCCGGGCCGGCCCGTGACACCATGCCCCGCCCGCCGCCCGTGAACCGGGTCGGCGGGCGGGCGCTTTTCGGCGCAGCCGGAACAGAGCCACCCCAGCCCGGCGGCACAGCGCCCGGCGCCGCGCCGCCCATCCCGCCACCGGGGCAATGCCCGCTTGCACCCCGCGGCCCGATCCCATACATCACCCCCGATACCTTCGACCGATGCACTGGGCCCCATGGAAAACGTCATCCTGATCATCCACCTTCTCCTTGCCCTCGGCCTGATCGGGGTCGTGCTGCTGCAACGATCCGAGGGCGGCGGCCTTGGCATGGGTGGCGGCGGCGGCGCCATGAGCGCCCGCAGCCAGGCCACGGCGCTCGGCAAGGTCACCTGGATCCTCGCCATCGCCTTCATCGTGACGTCGATCACCCTGACGATCTTCGCGGCGCGCAACGCCTCCGGTTCTTCGATCCTCGACCGGCTCGGCTCTGGCCCCGCCGCCGAGCAATCCGAGGACGCGGACGCCCCGGCGCTCGACTTCGAGCTTCCCCCGCCCTCCGCGGAGGAGGGCGATGCCGACGCGCCCCTGACACCGCGCGCCGACTGATCCACTAGACATGGCCTGAACATATCCGACCGCAACAGCATCTTGCGGTCGGCTGGACAAACCGTTCCGAATCCGATAAGCGTCAAATCCCGTGATGCTGCCGTCCTCAGGGCCGGCGGGATGGCAAGACATTGGCCCATGGTCCGACAGGAACCGGGTCAGAACACAGTCAGAATTCACGGGGTCGCCCACATGGCACGCTTTATCTTCATCACCGGCGGTGTGGTTTCTTCGCTCGGCAAGGGTCTCGCCTCTGCCGCGCTCGGGGCGCTGTTGCAGGCGCGTGGCTATTCGGTCCGGCTGCGCAAGCTCGACCCCTACCTGAACGTCGACCCCGGCACCATGTCGCCCTTCGAGCACGGCGAGGTCTTCGTGACCGACGACGGCGCCGAGACCGACCTCGACCTCGGCCATTACGAGCGTTTCACCGGCGTCGCCGCGCGCAAGACCGACTCGATTTCCTCGGGGCGCATCTACACCAACGTGCTCGAGAAAGAGCGCCGCGGCGACTATCTTGGCAAGACGATCCAGGTGATCCCGCACGTCACCAACGAGATCAAGGACTTCATCTCGATCGGCGAGGACGAGGTCGACTTCATGCTCTGCGAGATCGGCGGCACCGTCGGCGACATCGAGGGCCTGCCCTTCTTCGAAGCGATCCGCCAGTTTTCTCAGGACAAGCCGCGCGGCCAATGCGTCTTCATGCATCTGACGCTGCTGCCCTTTGTCAAGGCCAGCGGCGAGCTGAAGACCAAGCCGACGCAGCACTCGGTCAAGGAGCTGCGCTCCATCGGTCTGGCGCCCGACATCCTCGTCTGCCGCTCTGAAGGGCCGATCCCGGCGAAAGAGCGCGAGAAGCTGGCGCTGTTCTGCAACGTCCGCCCCGAAAGCGTGATCGCCGCGCAGGATCTGAAATCGATCTACGAGGCCCCCATCGCCTACCACCGCGAGGGGCTGGACCAGGCGGTGCTGGATGCCTTCGGCATCGCCCCCGCGCCCAAGCCCAACCTCGACAAGTGGGAGGATGTGGCCGACCGCGTCTTCAACCCCGAGGGCGAAGTGACGGTTGCCATCGTCGGCAAGTACACGCAGCTGGAAGACGCCTACAAATCCATCGCCGAGGCGCTGACCCACGGCGGCATGGCCAACCGCGTCAAAGTCAACATCGAGTGGGTCGACGCCGAGCTTTTCGACCGCGAGGACCCGGCCCCGCATCTGGAAAACTACGACGCGATCCTCGTGCCCGGCGGCTTTGGCGAGCGCGGCACCGAGGGCAAGATCAAGGCCGCGCAATACGCGCGCGAGCACAAGATCCCCTATCTGGGCATCTGCCTCGGCATGCAGATGGCGGTCATCGAGGCGGCCCGCAACGTCGCGGGCGTGGCCAAGGCGGGTTCGGAAGAGTTCGACCATGAGGCCGGGGAAAAGCGTTTCGAGCCGGTGGTTTACCACCTGAAGGAATGGGTGCAGGGCAACCAGAAGGTCAACCGACGCCCCGACGATGCCAAGGGCGGCACCATGCGCCTTGGCGCCTACGACGCGGTGCTGGCCGAGGGGTCGAAGGTGGCGAAGGCCTACGGCACCACCACCATCGACGAGCGCCACCGCCACCGTTACGAGGTCGATGTGACCTACAAGGCCAAGCTGGAAGAGGCGGGCCTGCGCTTCTCCGGCATGTCCCCGGACGGCCGCCTGCCCGAGATCGTGGAATGGCCCGACCACCCGTGGTTCATCGGCGTGCAGTTCCACCCCGAGCTGAAATCGAAACCCTTCGACCCGCACCCGCTCTTCCGCGACTTTGTCCGGGCGGCGAAAGAGGTGTCGCGGTTGGTGTGAGCGGCACGCCGCGTCACGCAAACCCGACCGTACCATACACCGAAACGCACGATTTCCCTTGGAAGCAGTAAGACCCCTTTGCGTTTCTTTCTTTGAAAGGCAAAGGGATGGCTTTCGCCTCGAAGAAAGCTCTCAGGCGGCTTTCCTGATCCAACGAGAGGCCCTCGGTGTGTCCACCGGTGTCGCAAACGTGGCACATGCACAGCCCCCACGTCTTTCGACCAGGCCAAGGGCCGGGCGCAAAGTGGAATTCTCACAAGTATCACACCTGTAGTGCCTCCTCGTCTCGATGCTGCTCATTCCGAACATTCCACATTTCTGAGGGGGTCAGATCACGATCTGATTGCGCAGTCTCGAATGCACAGGGAATCGCCGCTCTGAACCGGGACAGCGCCGACCGGCGGGGGAGCGCGTCCGGCGCTGGCCGCCAGAAAACCCCGTAGAACCTCGCCGCCACAGCCGGACCCGACCAAAGCGCCGCCCCGCAGGCGGGACCGGGCAGCCGCCCCTTCATCCCCCCGCCGAAACCGCGTAGACCCCTGCCATGCTGTCCTATCAACACGCCTATCACGCCGGAAACCTCGCTGACGTGCACAAGCACGCGGCGCTGGCCCTTGTCTGCAACTACCTGACCCGCAAGGACAAGCCGCTCAGCTACATAGAGACCCACGCGGGCCGGGGTCTCTACGACCTGCGCAGCCCCGAGGCCAGCCGGACCGGCGAGGCCGAACAGGGCATCCTGCGCGCCGCCCCGTGGTTCCCCGAAGACCATCCCTATAGCCGCGCCCGCGCCCGGATCGCCGAGACCCACGGCCCCGACGCCTACCCCGGCTCGCCGCTGATCGCCCGCACGCTGCTGCGCGCCACCGACAGCCTGCACCTTGCGGAACTGCATCCGCAGGAACACGCCGCCCTGCGCAGCGCGCTGCGGGCGCCGAACGTGCATGTGCACCACCAGGACGGCTTTGCCCTGGCGCAAAGCCTTTGCCCGCCGACGCCGCGCCGGGGCCTGATGCTGGTGGACCCCAGCTGGGAGGTGAAGGAGGATTACGCCTCGGTGCCGAAGTTCCTTCAGCAGATCCATGCGAAGTGGAACGTCGGCGTGCTGATCCTGTGGTATCCGATCCTCTCGGACGCCACGCATCGCCCGATGACCCGCGCGCTGGCCGGGGCCTTCCCCGAGGGGCTGATCCACGAGGTCGCCTTCCCGCCCGCGCGCAAGGGCCACCGGATGACCGGCTCTGGCCTCTTCGCGGTGAACCCGCCCTGGGGGCTGGCCGAGGCGCTGGCGCGCCTGTCGGACCGCTTCGCCACGCTGTGAGGCCCCTGGGGACAGCCCCTGTGTTTCCCCGTGACCGCGGCGGCGCGCGGTGCTAGGATTCGGACAACCGAAAAAGGGGGCAAGCCCATGTTCGAGCACCTGAAATCCTTCTTCGACCGCAAGGCTCCGGCGCCGAAACCGCTGCCGGAACCGGACGCCAAGCTGGCGCTTGGTGTGCTGCTGGTCCGCACCGCTTGGGCGGACCAGGCCTATCTCTTCGAGGAGATCGAACAGATCGACCGCATCCTCGCCCATGACAACGGGCTGAACCCGGTCGAGGCGGCCAAGATGCGCGCCACCTGCGAGCGGCTGGCGCATGAGATCCACGACGACATGCACATGGCCGAGCTGATCCGCGAAAGCGTCGATTACACCCACCGCCAAGAAACGGTGCAATCGCTCTGGGCCGTCGCCCGCGCGGACGGCATCGCCGACGAACGCGAAGCTGCCCTGGTCGAACTGATCGAATCGACGCTGGGGATAGAGCCGCAGGATTCCGAGGCCGCGCGGATGCAGGCCGTCATTCCCTGACACGGGCCGACCGCGCCGGCGCGGGCTGTCCCCGCCCTCCGACCGGCGTCGGGGCGCAGCGGTAGGGCCGTCCCGGCGCCACGGACCGCCGTACAGGCCAAAGCCCCCGCGCATACCTCCGCCATTGCCCCCTTGCGGCCTGCGGCATATATCCAGACGCATGTTTGCCGATTTCCTCAAGCGCCTGACCGCGCCGCAGCCCGACCCGCTTGCCGATGCCGACGCGCGGCTGGCCCTGACCGCGCTGCTGGTGCGCGTCGCCCGTGCCGATGCGCATTACGACGCCTCTGAACAGGCGCGCATCGACAGGATCGCCGCCAACCGCTTCGGACTGTCCCCTTTCGAGGCCTCGAAGCTGCGCGGCAAGGCCGAGGCGCTGGAGGCCGAAGCCCCCGACACCGTCCGCTTCACCCGCGCCATCAAGGATGCCGTGCCCTACGAGGACCGCATCGGCGTGATCGAGGCCCTGTGGCAGGTGGTTCTGGCCGACGGCCAGCGCGAGGCCGAAGAGGACGCGCTCTTGCGGCTGGTGTCCAACCTGCTGGGCGTCTCGGATCGCGACTCGGCGCTGGCCCGGCAAAGGGTCGACAGCGCCAACTGATCCCCGACCTGCCGATGACAGGGCGGCCCGGGACCACCGCAGCCAGCGATACGCTTTGGCAAAGGGTCCGCGACCGGCTGGCTGGCGGCCCCAAAGGCCCGGACCGCGACCGCATTCACCGGGGCGTGCGGAAGGCGCCGGACCTCGTGCCGGGCCAGAACGGCCCTGTGCTCCAAGAGACAGGGCTGCGCGCCAAAGGCGTCGCCCCCGCTGCCCAAGGCCCCTGTCGCGCCCTGCCCGACCCGCCCGCTGACCAGGCTGGGCGCTTGTGACCTTCCGTCATCCCGGGCATTAACCGCCCGGGGCAGGCGTTTTCGTGATTGCATCCCGCGAAGGTCCTGCGTCATGCTGCCCGCATAGCGACAGCAAGGTGGGACGTGACCAGCCAGGACCCCGTTATCGAGATCCGCGATCTGCACAAGGCCTACGGGCAGCTCGAAGTCATCAAGGGCGTGTCCATCTCGGCCCCCAAGGGGCATGTGGTCTCTCTGATCGGTTCTTCGGGCTCTGGCAAATCCACGCTTCTGCGCTGCTGCAACCTGCTGGAGGACAGCCAGCAGGGCGAGATCCTCTTCAAGGGCGAGCCGGTGCGCTGGAAGGGCGAGGGCCACAACCGCCGCCCCGCCGATCCGAAACAGGTGCTGCGCATCCGCACGAACCTGTCGATGGTCTTCCAGCAGTTCAACCTGTGGGCCCATATGACCATCCTGCAAAACGTGATGGAGGCGCCCTTGACCGTGCTGGGCCGCGACCGGGCCGAGGTCGAGGCCTCTGCCCGCGGCTATCTCGACAAGGTCGGCATCGGCGACAAATGCGATGCCTATCCGGCGCAGCTTTCGGGCGGCCAGCAGCAGCGCGCCGCCATCGCGCGCGGGCTGTGCATGGAACCCGAGGCGCTTCTGTTCGACGAACCCACCAGCGCGCTCGACCCCGAGCTGGAACAGGAGGTCGTCAAGGTCATCAAGGACCTCGCCCGCGAAGGGCGCACCATGATGATCGTCACCCACGACATGAAGATGGCCAGCGATGTCAGCGATCACGTCGTGTTCCTGCATCAGGGCCTGATCGAGGAAGAAGGCCCCCCCGATACGCTCTTCGGGGCGCCGAAATCGGAACGGTTGCAGGGCTTCCTGCGCTCGACCGTTCACGCCTGAGGCCACGGCCCAAGGCATATGACAGGCGGGACAGCCGCCGCATGACAACAGGGAGTAAAACCATGAAAAACCTTCTGATCGGGACAGCCGTCCTTGCGATGACCGCGGGCGCCGCGCTGGCGCAGGACGTGGTGCGCCTTGGCACCGAGGGCGCCTACCCTCCGTATAACTTCCTCGACGACAACGGCGAGGTCGCCGGGTTCGAGCGCTTCCTTGGCGACGAGCTGTGCAAGCGCGCCGAGCTGACCTGCGAATGGGTGACCAACGACTGGGATTCGATCATCCCGAACCTGGTGTCGGGCAACTACGACGCCATCATCGCGGGCATGTCGATCACGCCCGAACGCGAGGAAGTCGTGGCCTTCACCCAGAACTACACCCCGCCCTCGCCCTCGTCCTACGTGGGCACCTCGGATGGCATCGATCCGACAACGGCGGTGATCGCGGCGCAGACCGGCACCATCCAGGCAGCACATGTCTCGACCATGGAAGGCGCGACGCTGGTCGAATTCCCCAGCCCGGACGAGACGGTGGCGGCGGTCATGGGCGGCGAGGCCGACCTGACGCTGGCCGACAAGGACTTCCTGATCCCCGCGGTCGAGGAATCCGGCGGTGCGCTGGTCTTCGTCGGCGACGACATCCCGCTGGGCGGCGGCATCGGCATGGCCTTCCGCCAGTCCGACCCCGAGCTGCGCGACAAGTTCGACGCCGCGGTCCAGTCGATGAAGGACGACGGCACGCTGAACGAGATGATCCTCGAGCATCTGGGCGCCAACAGCCCGACCTTCTGATCCAACGCCAAAGACAGATCCTGCAAAGGCCCCCGGACCCCCGGGGGCCTTTCGCGTTTCGGCACCCCTGCCCCCTCAACGGCAGCCCTGACGCCCCTGGCGCGACAGGCCCTTGCCCTCTTCCCAAGCGGTCGCCCCGGAGGGATCCCGGCCCGCAGTCCGCCGCCAGGGCATCCGGGGCTGCACCGATTGGGCGGGGGCCGCCACCTCCTGCCCGGGGCCGCTGCCTTGCAGACAGGCGCGCGCCGGAGCCGCCCCGCCGGTCCGCCCCTGCCCGCCCCGGCGCTTGCTGCCAATCGCGGCATCGGCGGCATCGGGGCCGCAGGGCGCGGTCTGACGCAGCGAAACACCAAGGAAAGTCTTGCGCGAGTCGCGGATTTCCGCGCAGGCTGGGCAAAACCAGACAGGACTGACAAAGCCCGCCCTCGTGTTTTCCTACTGCGCCGATCCCTCCGCCCTCGAAGGCCTGTCGTGGTACCTGTGCTACCTGACAACGGGTAAGCACATGGCCTTCTACAGCTCTTTCGGAACGGTGCTGCTGTTGCTGGCGATCACCGCGCCGGTTGCCCTTGGCTTCGGCTTCCTGGGCGCCATGTCGGCACGGTCGCAGTTTGCGCCGCTGTCCTGGCTGGGCAAGGGCTATATCGCCGTGGTGCGCGGCGTGCCGGACATCGCCTTCTTCCTGTTCTTCGTGATTGCGCTGGACCAGTTCTTCGAATGGGTCCGGCACGAGGTGAAATGCCCCGACTGGGAGCAACCGATCCGGCAGGGCAACGATTTTGTCGTCTGCGCGGCGGCCAAGCTGCCGCTGGGCAACGCGCCGCAGATGGTACACGAGATCTACGGCTTCTCGCTGGCGGTGCTGACCTTCGCCATCGTCTTCGGCGCCTTTGCCGCCAACGTGCTGTTCGGCGCCATGCGCGCGGTGCCGCGCGCGCAGCTGGAAACCGCCGAGGCCTATGGCATGAGCCAGCGCCAGTGTTTCTGGCGCATCCTGGTGCCGCAGATGTGGGTCTATGCGCTGCCCGGGCTGTCGAACCTCTGGATGGTGCTGATCAAGGCGACGCCGCTGCTGTTCCTGCTGGGGGTCGAGGACATCGTCTTCTGGGCGCGCGAGCTGGGCGGGGCCAAGACGCCGCGCTTCACCGATTACCCGCATGGCGACTGGCGGATGTGGTATTTTCTTGCGCTGCTGGTCTTCTACCTTGCCTTCACGCGGGTCTCCGAGGTGGTGCTGGACCGGCTGATGACGCGGCTGACCCGCGGGCAGGCGACGCTGGCGGGCGAAGCGCAGAGGAAGGCCGCATGAGCCTGCTTGCCGAGGTCGGAGGGGGCTCTGCCCCCGCGCGTGCCGCGCTCCCCCGGGATATTTCGGGACAGAAGAAACGCCGGGGGCGCGCATGAGTTGCTGGGAGACCCTTGCCGATTACGGGCTGCGGTCCCTGGGGATCGGCGAGCGGCTGTTACCGCGTGACAATTTCACCCTGTGCCAGCAGATGGTGCTGATCGGCTCGGGGATGATCTGGAACATCTACTTCGGCGTGCTGGCGCTGTGTTCGGGCTTCTTCCTTGCCACCGCCGTGGCGCTGGGGAAGGCCGCCGCAAACCCCTGGCTGCGCAAGCCTGCGGAGTGGTTCATCTTCGTCTTCCGGGGCTCGCCGCTGTTCATCCAGTTCTTCTTTGCCTATTTCGCCTTTCTCAGCCTGAAAAGCGTCTCGCCCATCTTCGATCCGCTGACGGCGGCCTGGGCCGGGGCGCTGATCGTGCTGTTTCTGAACACCGCCGCCTATTCCGGCGAGATCTTCTACGGCGCGCTTCTGTCGATCCCCAAGGGCGATCTGGAGGCGGCGGATGCCTATGGCTTCACCGGCTGGGCCAAGTTCCGCAAGATCACCTGGCCCACCATGCTGCGGCTGGCCTGGCCCGCCTATACAAACGAGGCGATCTTTCTCTTTCACGCGACGACGCTGGTCTTCTTCTCGGGCTTTCCGGCCTGGCAGCAGCGCGGCGACGCGCTGTATTACGCCAGCTATTTCGCCGACAAGACCTTCAACCCCTTCGTGCCCTACCCCATTCTCGCGGGCTATTTCATCGCCCTGACGCTGGTGGTGATCGGCCTCTTCGGCCTGGCGAACCGGCGGCTGAACCGTCACCTGCCGCAGGCCACGGGGCGGCGGCTGAAGATCCGGCCCAACCTGATCCGCTGAGAAGTCCCGCAGCGCGGCGCCCGGTTTCGCGCAGGGCGCCCCCCCCTTGCCAGCCCTCCGGTCCCGGTCTATCAATTTGATCAAATTCCAACCCCAAGAGGCCCCCATGCCCGCCCCCAGTGCCGACTGGCTCACCGATCGCCCGCAAGTCAGAACCATCCGCGCCGCCGCCTGCGACCTGAACGGCGTCGCCCGCGGCAAGCGCATGCCGATCCCCTCGGCGCGCAAGCTGCTGACGGAGGGCACGCGCTTTCCGCTGTCCGCGCTGAGCCTCGACATCTGGGGCGAGGACATCGACGACAGCCCGCTGGTCTTCGATACCGGCGACCGCGACGGCACCCTGTTTCCGACCGAGCGCGGTTTCGTGCCGATGCCATGGCTGGAGGCGCCGACCGCGCTGGTGCCGATCTGGATGTACCGCGAGGACGGGCGCGCCTATGACGGCGACCCGCGCCACGCCCTGCGCTTCGTCATGGAACGCTTCAAGGCGCGCGGGCTGACGCCGGTGGTCGCGGTCGAGCTGGAGTTCTTCCTGATCGACGATTCGGGGCGCAACCTTCAGGTGCCGATCTCGCCTCGGTCCAACAAGCGGCGCAAGGCGGCAGAGATCCTGTCGATCCGCGCGCTGGATGCCTTCGACAGCTTCTTCACCGACCTTTACGAGGCCTGCGAGGCCATGGATATCCCCGCCGACACCGCCATTTCCGAGGCGGGTCTGGGGCAGTTCGAGATCAACCTCGTGCATACCGACGACGCGCTGAAGGCGGCGGACGATGCCTGGCTGTTCAAGATGCTGGTGAAGGGGCTGGCGCGGCGGCACGGTTTCGCGGCCTCTTTCATGGCCAAGCCCTACGAGGACTACGCGGGTTCGGGCATGCATGCGCATTTCTCGGTGCTGGACGAGGAGGGGCGCAACATCTTCGACGACGGCACCCCGCGCGGCACGGATGTGCTGCGCCATGCCATCGCCGGCTGCCTGAACGCCATGTCGGACAGCACGCTGGTCTTTGCGCCACACCTGAACAGCTACGACCGGCTGGTGCCCGACGCCCACGCGCCCATCGGCATCGCCTGGGCCTACGAGAACCGCACGGCGGCGATCCGCGTGCCCTCGGGTGCGCCGGTGGCGCGGCGGATCGAACACCGGGTCTCGGGCGGCGACGTGAACCCCTACCTTGCGCTGGCCGCCATCCTGGGCGCGGCGCTGACCGGCATCGAGGACGGCGTCATGCCGCCCGAGCCGATCACCGGCAATGCCTATGCGCTGGACCTGCCGGTGATCCCCACGGACTGGGGCTCGGCCATCGCGGCTTTCGAAACTTCGGAGCTGATCCCGCGCATCTTCCCGGCGGAACTGATCCGCAACTTCCTGCTGACCAAGAAGCAGGAGCGGCACTACATGGCCGAACTCAGCGAGACCGAGCAGGTCGAAATCTACCTCGACACGGTCTGAGAAGACGCGCGCGGGCCGCTTGCGGCGCGGCGCCCGCGCGCATACGGTCACCGCGATCTCCAACAGGTGACTCATGAAGATCGGCATTCTGCAAACGGGCCTCGTGGTGCCCGAACTGGCAGCCGAATACGGCCAGTACCCCGACATGTTCGCGCGCCTCCTGGCCCGCGAGGGCTTTGACTTCGAAAGCTGGTCGGTGGTCGAGGGCGACTTTCCCCCCGGCCCCGAGGCGGCGGAGGGCTGGCTTATCACCGGCTCGAAACACGGCGTTTACGAGGATCATCCCTGGATTCCGCCGCTGGAGGCGCTGATCCGCGCCATCGTCGCCGCCGACAAGCCGCTGATCGGGGTCTGTTTCGGCCACCAGATCATCGCGCAGGCGCTGGGGGGCCGGGTCGAGAAATACCCCGGGGGCTGGGCCGTCGGGCCCCGGGTCTACCAATTCCCGGACGGGCCCAAGGTGATCCAGGCCTGGCACCAGGACCAGGTGACCCAGGCGCCCGAAGGCGCGGTGACCGTGGCCTCGAACGATTTCTGCCAGCACGCCGCGCTGCTCTACCCGGGCAAGGCCTACACGGTTCAGCCGCACCCGGAATTTGGCGCCGGTTTCACCCGTGGCCTGATCGAGAAGAGGGGCCGGGGCGTGGTGCCGGATGCCGTGCTGGACGAGGCCCGGCGGACCGTGGACAGGACGCTGGACAGCGCCGATATCGCACAACAGTTCGCGCGGTTCTTCCGCGACAGGACGCTCTCGTGACCGCCCGCCACACCCCGCCCGCCCCGGCGGAGACCGGGGCCCCGCGCCCCGCAAAGGAGACCCCCATGACCGACTGGACCGACACCCTGCCCGAGTCCGCCACCGCCTACCTGGAGGGCCGGCGGCTGGACGAGGTGGAATGCGTGATCTCGGACCTGCCGGGCATCGCGCGCGGCAAGGCGGTGCCTGCCAGTAAGTTCGCCAAGCAGAAGCATTTCCACCTGCCCGACTCGATCTTCTTCCAGACCATCACCGGCGACTGGTCCGAGGCCGCGGACGAGGACGGCTTCATCGAGAAGGACATGATCCTGAAGCCCGACATGAGCACCGCCACGGCGGCGCCCTGGACCGGGGACTGGACGCTGCAGGTGATCCACGACGCCTACGACCGCCATGGCGCGCCGATCCCCTACGCGCCGCGCAACGTGCTGAAACGGGTGGTGGCGCTCTACGAGGCGCAGGGCTGGACGCCGGTGGTGGCGCCCGAGATGGAGTTCTTCCTGATCGCCCGCAACCTCGACCCGGCCAAGGATATCGCGCCGATGACCGGGCGCTCGGGCCGCCCCGCCGCGGCGCGGCAAGCCTATAGCATGACCGCCGTGGACGAGTTCGGGCCGGTGATCGACGACATCTACGATTTCGCCGAGAGCCAGGGCTTCGAGATCGACGGCATCACCCAGGAAGGCGGGGCCGGGCAGCTGGAAATCAACCTGCGCCACGGCCACCCGGTCAAGCTGGCCGACGAGGTCTTCTACTTCAAGCGGCTGATCCGCGAGGCGGCGCTGCGGCACGACTGTTTCGCGACCTTCATGGCCAAGCCCATCGCCGACGAGCCGGGCAGCGCCATGCACATCCACCACTCGATCCTCGATATCGAGACGGGACAGAACCTTTTCTCCGGCCCGCAGGGCGGCGAGACGGACATGTTCTACCACTTCATCGGCGGGTTGCAGACCCATCTGCCCGCGGCCATCGCGGTCATGGCGCCCTATGTGAACAGCTACCGGCGCTACGTGAAGGACCACGCGGCGCCGATCAACCTGGAATGGGGCCGCGACAACCGGACCACCGGCATCCGCATCCCGCTGTCCGAGCCGCAGGGCCGCAGGGTCGAGAACCGGCTGGCGGGGATGGATTGCAACCCCTACCTGGGCATCGCGGCCTCGCTGGCCTGCGGCTATCTGGGGCTGATGGAAGAGCGCCGCCCGACCAAGCAGTTCCGGGGCGATGCCTACGAGGGCGACGGCGACTTCCCGCAGGTGCTGGGACAGGCGCTGGACGTCTTCGACGAGGCCAGCGCGCTGCACGAGGTGCTGGGGCCGGAGTTCTGCCGGGTCTATGCCACGGTGAAGCGGGCGGAATACGAGGAGTTCCTGCAGGTGATCTCGCCCTGGGAGCGCGAGCACCTGCTGCTGAACGTCTGATCCGCTGCGGGTTCCTGGCCCGCCCTTTCACCGGATGGGCGCCTTGCGGCGCGCATTCACTCTTGGGGGCCTTGCCCCCAAACCCCCGCCGGGGCGCTGCCCCGGACCCCGGGATAGTTTTGGACAGAAGAAGCCGGGAGACGCTCCGTGGACCTGTTGTTTGCCAATGATCGGCGGGGCGAGTACCCCGGAAGCTGGTACGCCGCCTCTGTCGATCTGCCCGAGGCGCGGCCCGCGCTGGAAGGCGCGGTGCGGGCCGATGTCTGCGTGGTCGGCGGCGGCTATACCGGGCTGTCGGCGGCGCTGCATCTGGCGGAGGCCGGGCTGGACGTGGTGCTGCTGGAGGCGCATCGGGCGGGCTTTGGCGCCTCGGGGCGGAACGGCGGACAGCTGGGATCGGGCCAGAGGCAGGACCAGCAGGTGCTGGAGAGCATGGTCGGCATGGAGGCCGCGCGGCGGCTGTGGGATCTGGGCGAGGACGCCAAGGCCCTGGTGCGGGACCTGGTGGCGCGGCACGGCATCGACTGCCACCTGAAGGACGGGGTGGCCTGGGCCGCGTCCTCGGAGCGGCATTTCCGCGATTTCGCCGGCTATGCCGAACACATGCAGCGGCGCCATGGCTACGGGATCGAGGTACTGGAGCGCGAGGCCTTCCATGCGCTCTGCCCCTCTCCGGCCTATCGCGGCGGTCTCCTTGATATGGGCGCCGCGCATCTGCATCCGCTGGCACTGGCATTGGGGCTGGCGCGGGCGGCGGAGGGCGCCGGCGCGCGGATCCACGAGGGATCCTGGGTCACCGGGATCGCGCGCGGGGCACGGCGGGTGACGGTGCGGACCGAGCGTGGCAGCGTCGAGGCGGATCATCTGATCCTGGCCTGCAACGGCTATCTTGGCGGGCTGGACGGTCAGGTTGCCGCCCGCGTCATGCCGATCAACAATTTCATCGTCGCGACCGAGCCGCTGGGCGCGCGCAGCGCCGAGGTTCTGACCCGCGACGTCGCGGTCGCCGACGACAAGTTCGTCGTCAACTATTTCCGGCTGTCGCATGACGGGCGGCTCTTGTTCGGCGGCGGCGAGAGCTATGGCTACCGCTTTCCCGCCGACATCGCCGCCAAGGTGCGCAAGCCCATGCTGGAGATCTATCCGGCCCTGAAGGACGTCAGGATCGACCATGCCTGGGGCGGCACCCTGGCGATCACCATGAAGCGGCTGCCCTTCCTTGCCCGCCTGGCGCCCAATGTGCTGACCGCCTCGGGTTATTCCGGCCATGGTGTCGGCAATGCCGTGCAGGCGGGCAAGCTGATGGCCGAGGCGGTACGCGGGCAATCGGCCGGTTTCGACAGCTTCGCCGCCCTGCCCGCCCCGGCCTTTCCCGGCGGCGCCGCGCTGCGCACCCCGCTTCTGGTGCTGGCGATGAGCTGGTTCGCGATGCGCGACCGGCTGGGGCTGTAGATTTCACACAGATGTAACCAAACGGAGCATTTCCGGCGGGACAAGACTGTCTTCGCCGTGATATAAGCATTTTGAAAGACAGAATTCAGGAAATCGAAAGATATGCTTCCAAACATGCATGACGCAGAGCCGATCCCGGCCGAGGCCCGCGCCGAGATCGACCGCCTTCTGCAAAGCGGCGACCTCTTCCGCTACACCGCCGCCGAGGATGCCCCCGTCACGCTGCTGGAACGCGAGTTCGCCGCCCATCTCGGTGCGCGTTACGCGCTGGCCGTCTCCAGCTGTTCCGCCGCGCTGTTCCTGTCGCTGAAGGCGCTGGACCTGCCGCGCGGCGCCCGCGTGCTGATCCCGGGCTTTACCTTTGCCGCCGTGCCGTCCTCGATCATCCATGCGGACTGCCTGCCGGTGCTCTGCGAGGTGGGCGAGGATTACCGCATCGACATCCGCGACTTCGAGGCGAAGCTGGACGGCGTGCAGGCGGTCATCGTCAGCCACATGCGCGGGCATACCTCGGACATGGACGCCATCATGGCGCTCTGCGCGCAGCGCGACATCCCGGTCGTCGAGGACGCGGCGCATTCGCTGGGCACCACCTGGCATGGCCGCAATATCGGCACGCTGGGCCGCATCGGCTGCTTCAGCTTCCAGAGCTACAAGCTGCTGAACGCGGGCGAAGGCGGCATCCTCGTCACCGACGACGCCGACCTCGTGGCGCGGGCGGTGATCCTGTCGGGCGCCTACGAGCATATGTGGAAGAAGCATCTGGACGACAGCGACCCGGCGCTGGCCGAGGCCTTCGACCGCTGGCAGAACCAGCTGCCGCTGTACAATCTGCGCATGTCGAACCTTTCGGCGGCGGTGATCCGGCCGCAGATGCCGCATATCGCGCGGCGTGTCACCGACGGGCGGCGCAACCACGACCGCGTGGCCGCGCAGATCGACCGCAGCGCCTGGATCTCGGTCCCGGCCAAGCTGCCGCCCGAGGAACGCGCGCCGGATTCGCTGCAATTCAACCTCTGCGGCATGGATGACGCGCAGGTCGCCCGCTTTGTCGAGGCGGCGGGCGCGGAGGGCGTCAAGGTGCAGGTCTTCGGTCAGAGCCAGGACAATGCCCGGGCCTTCTGGAACTGGCAGTTCCTGCCCGAGATGCCCGAGCTACCGCGCACCCGCGCCATGCTGGCGCGCGCCTGCGACACCCGCCTGCCCGCCCGGCTGACAGAGGCCGATTGCGATGCGGTGGCGGGCGTGCTTCTGGCCGCCGCCGAGGCTGCCATGGGCGAGGTCAAGCGATACGGCACCTGACCCCAGGCAGGGACCCGGGACAATCAAGCGGGCGCGGTGCATGACATCCGTGCCCGCTTTGCCTGCCCGGCGGGGCGACCCGGCGCGGTCGGCAATTCGGTCAAATCCGACCCCTTGCGTAGAGATCAGCGGGCGTCAACGGCGGCAATGGCCCGGCGGGCGGTTCCCCCATGAAGCGTCGAAGCAGGCGATACGCCAGAACTCCAGTGACCGCGCAGGTGGCCCCTGCGACGGGGACAGCAGGGGTCATGGGCACGCCGAAAGACCCGGCGCCCCGGCCCACAGCGTCAGGCCGCGCGGGCGGCGGTGATCACTTGCCGAGTTTGGCCAGCTTCTTCTGAAGCTCGGCGAGTTCCTTCTTGATCGCGTCCAGATCCTCTGCGCCCTCTTCGCGCGCGGGACCAGAGCCTGCCGCCATGCCGCCGGTCATGGCCTTCACGAAGGCCTCTTGCTGGGCCTGCATCGCCTCGAAGCCCTTCACGGCCATGGGGTTCACCGAACCCATGTTCTCGACCCACTTGGACTGGCTGTCGCGGAACATCTCGAAGGTATGCGCCAGAAAGGCCGGCACCGCGCTGGTGGCCTGCGTGGTGTAGGATCGCACCAGATCGGTCAGGACATTGATCGGAAGGACCGATTCCCCCTTGCTCTCATGCTCTGCAACAATCTGCAGAAGATACTGCCGGGTCAGGTCGTCGCCGGATTTCAGGTCGACGATCTGGACGTCGCGGCCCTCTCGGATGAAGCCCGCGATATCCTCGAGCGTGACGTAATCCGAGGTCTCCGTGTTGTAGAGACGGCGACTGGCGTATCGCTTGATCAGAAGCGGCTTTTCAGTCATGGCCAAGGGCTCCCCTTCCTCGTGTCTCGCCGCTGTCATGCAGCGTTGCAGAAAAGCCTATGCGAGCGCAGAACAAAAAGGAAGCGTTTGTTTCGGTGATGATTTTTGCGGGTTTCGCGGGCCGAAGAGGGCCTAGAAAAGGCTTCCCTGCTCCGGCGGCCTGGATTTTGCCGCAGGTGCAGCGCGGCGGGCCGGGCCGCCGCCAAGCTTCAGCCTGCCATCCGCGAACTCGATCTCCAGCGCGGTGGCCGCCTCGGCCTGCGCCTTGCTGGTCAGGACCTGGCCCTCGCCGCGCACCACCGCATAGCCGCGCGCCAGCGTGGCGCGGTAGCCCAGCGTCTCGCGCAGGCGATCAAGCGCCTCGACCCGCGCCGTCAGATCGGCCACCCGCGCGCCCTGCGCGCCATCGAGACGGCGGGTCAGCTCGGCCAGCCGCTCGCGACCGGTGGCGATGTCGCGCTTCAGCGGCCGCAGGTCCAGCCGGTCGGCGCGCCGCGCCAGCGCCTCGCGCCGGGCGATCACCAGCCGCGTCAACGCCGGCCCCAGCCGCGCGGCGCGGTCGGCGGCGCGGTTGCGCTCTGCCACGATGGCCCGGTGCAGCGTGGCCGGGCGCAGGCTGCCCGACTGCTCGGTCAGAATCAGGCGCTTGCGGTCGACGGCACGGCGCAGCGCGCCCGGCAGCCGTTCGTCGAGGTGATCCAGCCTCTGGCGCGGGCCGTCCAGCAGCTCCATCGGCCGGGGCAGCGCGCGGGCCAGATCGCGCAGCCGCTGGCCGCGCTGCTCGACCCGGTGGCCCATGGCCCGCGTCATGCGGGCGCCGAAATCCCGCGTCGCCGCCAGAAGCTCCAGCCGCACCGGCACCGCCATTTCGGCGGCGGCGGATGGGGTCGGCGCGCGGCGGTCCGAAGCGTAGTCGATCAGCGTCGTATCGGTCTCGTGCCCCACGGCGGAAATCAGCGGGATCGCACTGGCCGCCGCGGCGCGCACCACGATCTCTTCGTTGAAGCCCCAGAGATCCTCGACCGACCCGCCGCCCCGCGCCACGATCAGCAGGTCGGGCCGCGGCAGCGCGCCGCCCGGGGTCAGGCGGTTGAACCCCTCGATGCCCCGCGCCACCTCGGCGGCGCATTTCGCGCCCTGAACCGCGACCGGCCAGATCAGCACCTTGCGCGGAAACCGGTCGCGCAGCCGGTGCAGGATGTCGCGGATCACCGCGCCAGAGGGCGAGGTCACCACCCCGATGACCTCCGGCAGATAGGGCAAGGGCCTCTTGCGGGCGGCATCGAACAGCCCCTCGGCCTGCAACTGCGCCTTGCGCTTCTCCAGCATGGCCATCAGCGCCCCGGCACCGGCGGGCGCCATGTCCTCGATAACGATCTGGTACTTCGACTGCCCGGGGAAGGTGGTCATGCGCCCGGTGACGATAACCTCCATGCCCTCCTCGGGGCGCATCTGAAGCCGCGCGGCCACGCCCTTCCAGACAATCCCCGAAATCACCGACCGGTCGTCCTTCAGGTCGAGATAGACATGACCCGAGCGCGGGACCATCACCCGTCCCAGCTCGCCGCGCACCCGGACAAAGCCGAACTCGCCCTCGATGGTGCGCTTCACCGCCCCCGAAAGTTCCGAAACGGTGAATTCCGGCGTATTGCCCGGCTCGTCGTCCAGCAGGTCCATGGTGCCTCTCTTGCCCTTCGCGCCGCCCGACCTTAAACCGGCGCGCAACAAAGCGAAACCTGCCCTTCTTCTGTCCTGAAATATCCCGGGGGGCGAGCGCAGCGAGCGGGGCAGAGCCCCGTCCCACGCTGCAAAGGAGACCGACCCGTGAACATCCTCATCCTCGGCAGCGGCGGGCGTGAACATGCGCTGGCCTGGGCGACCCTGCAGAACCCCAAATGCGACAAGCTGATCGTGGCCCCGGGCAACGCGGGCATCGCGCTGATCGCCGAATGCGCGCGGCTGGATATCGAGGACGGCAACGCGGTGGCCGAATTCGCGGGCGAGAACGCCATCGACCTTGTGATCGTCGGGCCAGAGGCGCCGCTGGCCGCCGGGGTGGCGGATCGCCTGCGCGACGCGGGCTTCGCGGTCTTCGGCCCCTCTGCCGCGGCGGCCCGGCTGGAGGCCTCGAAAAGCTTCACCAAGGAAATCTGCGACGCGGCACAGGCCCCCACCGCCGCCTACGGCCATTTCACCGATGCCGAGGCCGCCAAGGCCCATGTGCGCGCAGAGGGCGCGCCCATCGTGGTCAAGGCCGACGGGCTTGCGGCGGGCAAGGGCGTGATCATCGCCGAGAGCGTGGACGAGGCCTGCGCCGCCATCGACGACATGTTCGGCGGCTCCTTCGGCGCGGCGGGCGCCGAGGTGGTGATCGAGGAATTCATGACCGGCGAAGAGGCCTCTTTCTTCGTGCTGGTCGACGGCGAGACCTGCCTGCCGGTGGGCACCGCGCAGGACCACAAGCGCGTCGGCGAGGGCGACACCGGCCCCAATACCGGCGGCATGGGCGCCTATTCTCCGGCGCCGGTGATGACCCCCGAGGTCACGCAGCGCGCGCTGGACGAGATCGTCCGCCCCACCATGGCGGAAATGGCGCGGCGCGGGACGCCCTATCAGGGGGTGCTCTACGTCGGCCTGATGATCGAGGAGGGCGCGCCCCGGCTGGTGGAATACAACGTCCGCTTCGGCGACCCCGAGTGCCAGGTGCTGATGATGCGGCTTGGCGCGCAGGCGCTGGACCTGATGCAGGCCGCCGCCGAGGGCCGCCTGGCCGAGGCACAGGTGACATGGGCCGACGACCACGCCATGACCGTCGTGCTGGCGGCGCGGGGCTATCCCGGCGCCTATGAAAAGGGCAGCGTGATCAAGGGGCTGGATGCCCTGCCCGAGGACAGCTTTCACATGACCTTCCACGCCGGCACCACGACGAAGGACGGGGCGGTGACCGCCTCTGGCGGGCGCGTCCTGAACGCAACCGCGCGCGGCGCCACGCTGGCAGAGGCACAGGCCCGCGCCTATGCGCTGGTCGATGCCATCGACTGGCCAGAGGGTTTCTGCCGCCGCGACATCGGCTGGCGCGCGCTCTGACACCGCGCCCCGCCCCGCCCGTCACGCGCGGGGCGGCGCATCCGGCGGCGCTCCATTGCAATCCGATACGCGATTGCCACGGGGCGAACCGCGCCGCCGTGACGGCATGGCGCGGACGACATGGCGCGGGGGCAGCCACGAACCCGCAAGCGCACCCCGCCCCGTAGGCCGGCAGATCTTCTCCGGCCTGCCGCCCCCTTGGGCAGCAGGCCGCCCGAACGGCTTTGCAATGGAGCGCCAGCCCGGCCCGTGTCACCCGGCCCGCGTCACCTGGCCCGTGTCACCCGGCCTGCGTCACCCGACCGGCGTGATCACCTCGCGCTCGGTCACGATCAGGTCAAGCGGCTGGTCGGTCGGCTCCAGCGGCAGGCCCTCCATCTCCTGCGCGGCAAAGGCAAAGCCCACGGCCAGCGTGGACCGCTTCGCGCGCAGCCTCTCCAACGTGCGGTCGTAAAAGCCACCGCCATAGCCCAGCCGCCCACCGGCGCGGTCGAAGGCCACCAGCGGCACGATCAGCAGCTCCGGCTCCATCCACTCGGGCGTCTCTGGCACCGCCGCGCCGAAGGGGCCGTCGATCAGCGGCATGTCCGGTTCCCACAGCGCGAAGCGCAGCGGCAGCCCGGCGCCCTCGATCACCGGCACGCCGACCGGCCCATGGGCCGCGGCCTCGGCCATGGCGGGCAGCGGGTCGATCTCTGTCCTGATCGGCAGGAAGCCCGAGACCGGCACCCCCCGGTAACCTGCCAGGACCTCGCTCAACCGGCCTGCCGCGCCGGGGATCCCGGCCTGAAACGCAAGTTTCCGGGCTGCAAAGGCCGCCTTGCGGGCCGCGGCCTTGGCCTCTTCCAGCGGCGTCACAGCAGCACCAGAACGGCAAGGCCGAGGAAGGCGAAGAACCCGACCACATCCGTGACCGTCGTCACGAAGGCGCCCGAGGCCAGCGCCGGGTCGACGCCCGCCTTCTCCAGCAGGACCGGGATCATGATCCCGGCCAGACCCGCGATCACGAGGTTGATGATCATGGCAGAGGCGATCACGCCCCCCAGTGCCGGAGAGCCGAACCAGACGATCCCCACGATCCCCATGATCACCGCGAAGGCGCAACCGTTGATCAGACCCACCGCTGCCTCGCGCCGGATGACGCGCCAGATGTTCGCGGTGGTCAGGTCTTTGGTCGCCAAGGCCCGCACCGCAACCGTCAGCGACTGCGTGCCCGCATTGCCCCCCATCGAGGCGACGATGGGCATCAGCACCGCCAGTGCCACGACGGTCGCGATAGCATCCTCGAACTGCGCGATCACAAGGCTGGCCAGCACCGCCGTCACCAGGTTCACCGCCAGCCAGGGAAAGCGCCGCTTGGTGGTCTCGACCACCGAGTCCGACAGGCTCGATTCCTCGTCCACACCGGCCAGACGCAGGATGTCCTCGGCGTTTTCCTCGTCCAGCACCGCCATGGCGTCGTCGATGGTGATCTGGCCCACCAGCCGGTCGTTTTCGTCCACCACCGGGGCCGAGATCAGGTGGTACTGGTTGAAGGCATAGGCCACGTCGCCCTCGTACTGGGTGACGGGGATGGTGTGAAAGGTGTCCTCGACGATGGACTTCAGCAGCACCTCGCGGCGCGAGGCCATCAGCTTGCCCAGCGTGACATTGCCCACGGGGCGCAGCTTGGGGTCCACCAGAACGATGTGGTAGAACTGTTCGGGCAGGTGGTCCGAGTTGCGCAGGAAGTCGATCATCTCGCCGACGTTCCAGTATTCCGGCGCCATCACCACCTCGCGCTGCATCAGGCGCCCGGCGGAATACTCGGGGTAGGTCAGCGACTGTTGCACGGCGGCGCGGTCGCCCGCCTCCAGCGCGCCAAGGATGGCCTCTTGCTGCGGCGCGTCGAGGTCTTCCAGCAGGTCGACCACGTCGTCGCTGTCCAGCTCGCGCACGGCGTCGGCCAGCACCTGCGGGTGCAGGATGCCGATGACTTCCTCGCGGATCGCCTCGTCCAGTTCCGACAGGATCTCGCCGTCGAACTCCTTGCCGTAGAGCTTGATCAGCCGCATCCGGTCGAAGGCGTTGATCTGCTCCAGAAGGTCGGCGATGTCGGCGGCGTGCAGCGGCTCCATCAGGGCGACCAGCTGCGCGCGGTCCTCGACATCGACCGCGTAGAGGATCTGCGCCACCGCCTTGCGGTCCAGCGTATAGGCGTCCTCGCGCTCCGCCTCCGCCGCCAGGGCCTCTGCGTCTTCTGCCATGTTCTGCCCTCCGGATTCCTGCTGGCCGAAACCTAGGGCAAGGTCGCGCGCGGCAACAGGGGGCACGAACGATTTACCTTTCTGCACGCGCAGCATAGGCTGATTTTCGACCAATTGGAGAGCGCGCATGGCCGAAGAAACCCTGCACCTGGGCCAGACCCTGCATTTCGAGGCCGATCCCTTCGCCGCCGGCCCGTCAGCCGCGCGCCACGACAGCGCCGGCGCGATTCTGGTCGCGGACGGCAGGATCCGCGCGCTCGGCAGTGCCGCCAGCCTGCGCGCCGCCCATCCGCGGGCCCGGGTGGTGGACCACGGACAGGCGCTGCTGACCGCGGGCTTCGTCGATGCCCATGTGCATTACCCGCAGACCCGAATCATCGCCAGCTGGGGCAAGCGGCTGATCGACTGGCTGAACAGCTACACCTTCCCCGAGGAAATGCGCCTTGCCGACCCCGCCTATGCGCGCGCCGTGGCGGAAGATTACCTCGACCTCGTGCTGGCACAGGGCACGACGACGGTCTGCAGCTATGCCACCATCCACCCCGACTCGGTCGATGCGATTTTCGAGGCGGCAGAGGCGCGCGGCATGCGGGTGCTGGCGGGCAAGACCTGCATGGACCGCAACGCGCCCGAGGGCCTGCGCGACACGGCGCAATCCGCCTATGACGACAGCAAGGCGCTGCTGGACCGCTGGCACGGGTGCGGGCGCGCCTCCTATGTGATCACGCCGCGCTTCTCGCCCACCTCGACCCCCGAACAACTCTCGGCGCTCGGCGCGCTCTGGGCCGAACACCCGGACTGCCTGATGCAGACCCACCTCAGCGAACAGCTGGACGAAATCGCCTGGGTCCGGTCGCTGTTTCCGCAGGCGCGCGACTACCTCGACACCTACGAGGCACACGGGCTTCTGGGCCCGAACGGCCTCTACGGCCACGCCATCCACCTGGACCCCCGCGAGATCGACCGCCTGTCCGAGGTCGGCGCCGCCCTCGTCCACTGCCCGACCTCGAACAGCTTCATCGGCTCCGGCCTCTTCGACATGGCCGGACTGACCGCGCGCGGCCTGCGCGTGGGGCTGGCCACCGACACCGGCGGCGGCTCGTCCTTCTCGATGCTGCGCACCATGGCGGCGGCCTACGAGATCGGCCAGCTGCGCGGCACGCCGCTGCATGCCAGCCAACTGATCTGGCTCGCCACCCAGGGCTCGGCCCGCGCGCTGCGCCTCGACGACCGCATCGGCAATCTCGCCCCGGGGATGGAGGCGGATTTCATCGCGCTGGACCTCGCCTCGACACCGGCCATCGCGCAGCGCGCGGCACGGGCCGAGGACATCTGGGAAGCCCTCTTCGCGACGATCATGATGGGCGACGACCGCGCCATCGCGGGGACATGGGTCGCAGGCCAAAGGACGTCCCCCGCCGCATCCTGAACGCGCCCCGCGCTTCTTCTGTCCGAAAATATCCCGGGGGGCTCCGCAGGAGCGGGGGCAGAGCCCCCTCTTTGCGCGCCCCTCCGCGCGGTCATTCCCCGGGCCGGGTTCCGACCGCCGCCCCCAGACCGCCGCACCCCGACCGCCGCCCCCACCGGAGCCGCGCCTCAGCAGCCGTCGCGGCCCAGCACCAGCACCCAGATGTCGCCCTGCGCGCGCACCAGCCCGTAGTCCGTGACCTGCGGCATCGCAAGGTTGGCGCGATGGCCCGGCGATGCGACCCAGTCGCCCATGACCTCCGCCAGACGGCCCTGCCCCCTTGCGATGTTCTCGGCCACCGCGCAGGCGCCGTAGCCTGCCCGGCGGACCCGCGCCATGACATCGCTGCCGTCAGAACCGCGATGATCGAAGAACCCGCCCCGCATCATGTCCAGCGCATGGGCCATGGCCGCCGCCTCCAGCGCCTCGGAGGCAGTGACCGGCCCAAGCCCCTGCTCGGCCCGAAACCCGTTCAGCATCTGCCGCGCCTGTTGGGCGCCTGCCGGGTCCACCCCGGCCCCGCAGGCGGCCAGCCCAATCAGCAAAGGGACTATCCACCGCGAAGCCGTCATGACACCCCTCCGAAACCGGTCTCAGGCGCGCTCGGCCAAGGCCCTGGCCAGACGGGTCTGATTGCGGATCGCCTGTTCAAGGTCAAAGCTGACGATCCGTCCGTCCCGCACCACCGCGCGCCCCTCGACCAAAAGATGGCACACGCGGGTCGGCCCGGCCAGCAAAAGTGCCGCCGGATCCCAGCTTCCGGCGCTCTCGATGCCCGAGACATCCCAAAGCGCCAGATCGGCGCGCTTGCCCACCGCGACCTGACCGCAATCGGCGCGGCCCAGCACCTCGGCCCCGCCGCGTGTCGCGATCCACAGCGCCTCGCGCGCGCTCATGGCGTCGGCGCCGCGCGCCACCCGTTGCAGCAGCATCGCCTGCCGCGCCTCGCCCACCAGAGACCCCGCGTCGTTCGAGGCCGATCCGTCGACCCCAAGACCGACCCTTACCCCGGCGTCGCGCATGGCGCGGACCGGGGCGATCCCCGACCCCAGCCGGCAATTGGAACAGGGGCAATGCGCCACCCCGGTGCGCGACCGGGCAAAGAGGTCGATCTCGGCCCCGTCCAGCTTCACGCAATGGGCGTGCCAGACATCCTCGCCGGTCCAGCCCAGATCTTCGGCATATTGACCGGGGCGGCAGCCGAACTGCGCCTCGGAATAGGCGATGTCCTCGTCGTTCTCGGCCAGATGCGTGTGCAGCATCACGCCCTTGTCTCGCGCCAGCAGGGCGGCGTCGCGCATCAGCTCGCGGCTGACGCTGAAAGGCGAACAGGGCGCCACGCCGACGCGCACCATGGCCCCCTCACGCGGGTCGTGGAAGGCGTCGATCACCCGGATGCAATCCTCGAGGATCGCCGCCTCGCGCTCCACCAGCGCATCCGGCGGCAGCCCGCCCGCGCTTTCGCCAATGCTCATGGCGCCGCGCGTCGGATGAAAGCGCAGCCCGACCTCGGCGGCGGCATGGATGGTGTCCTCCAGCCGGGCGCCGTTGGGGTAGAGGTACAGGTGATCCGAGGACAGCGTGCAGCCCGACAGCGCCAGTTCCGCCAGCCCGATCTGGGCCGAGACGAAGATCTCTTCGGGGCCGAACCGGGACCAGATCGGATAGAGCGTCTTGAGCCAGCCGAACAGCAGCGCGTCCTGCCCGCCCGGCACCGCGCGGGTCAGGGTCTGGTACAGGTGGTGGTGCGTGTTCACCAATCCCGGTGTCACGACATGGCGCGCGGCATCGATCACCTCGGCCCCCGCCGGATCCAGCCCCGACCCGATCCCGGCGATCACCCCGTCGCGGATGCGGATGTCGGTGTTTGCAAGCTCTGCCCCGGCATCGTCCATGGTCAGGACGGTGCGCGCATTGCGAATGAGAATGTCGGTCTGTGTCATGTCAGCCCCTCACGATCTGCCCTTTTCGGTGAGAGACGAAAACGACGCCCGCCGGAAAAGGGAAAGTGCGCGGGGCCGCGCGGCAAGCCTAGACCGTGGACCGCAGGAGGTCCAGCGCCGCCGCATGCACCGACGGGTTCGCCGCCGCCAGCGCGCGACCGCCGCCATGCGCCGGGCCACCCTGCCAGTCGGTGACGACGCCGCCCGCCGCCTCGATCACCGCGATCGGCGCCTGGATATCATAGGCCTGAAGCCCCGCTTCGATCACAAGGTCGATCTGTCCCGCCGCCAGCAGCGCATAGGCGTAGCAATCCATCCCGTAGCGCACCAGCTTGACCTGCTCTGCGACGCGCCGGAAGGCCGCGCCCTCCTCGGGGGTCCCGACCTCGGGAAATGTCGTGAAGAGAACCGCATCGGACAGCCCCGCCGTCGTCCGCGTCGTCAGCGGTGCGCCGCCATGCGGTCCGGTCCATTCGGCCAGCCCGGGGCCGCCGACAAAGCGTTCCTGCGTATAGGGCTGGTCGATGACCCCCAGAAACGGGCCGCTTTCGTCGCTGACCGCGATCAGCACGCCCCAGGTCGGGGTTCCGGACAGGAAGCCGCGTGTTCCGTCGATGGGATCGAGCACCCAGGTCAACCCGCTGGACCCGTCGGAGCGCCCGAACTCCTCGCCAAGAATGGCATCCTGTGGCCGGCGCCGCGCCAACACAGTGCGCATCGCCTCTTCGGCGGCGCGGTCGGCCTGCGTCACCGGATCGAAGCCTTCTGCCGCCTTGTTGGCCGCCGACAGGTCGGCACGCCGGAACCACGGCAGGATGGCCGCTCGCGCGGCATCCGCCACCGCATGGGCGGTGGCAATCAGCTCGTTCTCGATATCACGGTTTCGTCCCGCCATGTGCGTTCTCCCTTCGCCGGCGAAGGGCTAGCGCAGGCGCGGGCCGGGCTCAAGCCACGTCGGACATCACCCGGGCCAGTTCGAACAGGCGGCGGCGCTGGTTCTCGGGCATCGCGTAATAGGAACGCACGAGATCCAGGGCTTCCTTGTCGCCAAGGATGTCCGCCGGGACACTGTCGGTGGCATCGACCTCGGCGCCTTCGTTTTCGATACCCTCGAAGAAGAAGCTGACCGGCACTTCCAGAGCGTCGGCGATGTCCCACAGCCGAGAGGCGCTGACCCGGTTCGCGCCGGTTTCGTACTTCTGAATCTGCTGGAACTTGATGCCGACCCGTTCGGCCAGTTGCTGCTGGGTCATGCCCACAAGCCAGCGGCGGTGGCGAATGCGCTTGCCGACATGTACATCAACGGGGTGTGCCATCAAAATCTTCCTATTACTACGGGTTGCGTTTCAGACTTGGCAAAGCCATCGAATCCCGGCTCCAAAACATGCCTCATCCTGCACGTGTATGGCGTAAGGTGCTACATCATTTCAGGATCAAAAATCAAGCAAATCACGCGCCCGATGATAGCAAACAGGCTCCAGAAACACCACAAAGTTGAAATATTGCCGTTTTTGTCACTGTTTCTGATTTTTTCCCCGTCACTTCGTCCCCTATCCCCGCCTCGGGAACGCGTTTAACAAAGTTTAAACAGAACGGAGTCCCCATGCGCGCGCTTTTGCTCTCTTCCCACGAATCTCCCCCCTCTCTTGTCGAGGTCGCAGAGCCCACCCCCGCAGAGGGGGAAATCCTGGTCCGCATTGCAGCCTGCGGTCTGAATTTCGCGGATCTGCTGATGATGAAGGGCACCTATCAGGACACCCCCGCCCTGCCCTTCGTCATGGGCATGGAGGTCGCGGGCCGCGTCGAGGCGGTCGGTGCCGGGGTGACGGCTTTCGCCCCCGGCGACCGGGTTGCGGTCTACGGCGGTCAGGGCGGGCTGGCGGAACTCGGCTGCTTCCCGGCAGAGCGCGCGGTGAAGCTGCCCGACAGCATGGGCTGGACCGAAGCCGCGGCCTTCCAGATCGCCTACGGCACCAGCCACCTGGCGCTGGACCACCGCGCGCGGTTGCAACCGGGCGAAACGCTGCTGGTGCTGGGCGCGGCGGGCGGGGTCGGCCTGACGGCTGTCGAGATCGGCCACCTGATGGGCGCGCGGGTCGTCGCCTGCGCCCGCGGCGCCGACAAGCTGGAGGCCGCCAGGGCCGCCGGTGCCGATGTGCTGATCGATGCCACCACGCAGGATATCCGCGCCGAAATGAAAGCGCTCGGCGGCGCCGATGTGGTCTACGATCCTGTCGGAGGCGAGCAGTTCGCCGCCGCCTTCCGCGCCTGCCGTCCCGAGGCGCGGATCCTGACCATCGGCTTCGCCAGCGGCGAGGTCCCGCAGATCAAGGCGAACCACCTGCTGGTCAAGAACCTCTCGGTGCTGGGCCTCTACTGGGGCGGCTACCTGAACTTCCGCCCCGAGGTTCTGACCCGCTCTCTGCAGCAGTTGATCGCCTGGCATGGCGAAGGCCGCCTGACCCCGCATGTCAGCAATGTCCTGCCGCTGGACCGCGCCGAAGAGGGCATGGCCCTGCTGCGCGACCGGAAGTCCACCGGCAAGGTCGTGGTCACGATCCAGGATCTCTGAGCACGACACCGCCGGGCCCTGGCCCATGTGGCGCCCCGCTGCGCCTCGGCAGAGGCACGGCCGGGACGCCCGGAAGGCGGCGGCCGCTACCCCGCCTCTTTCGCCCAGACCATGTCGATCATCGCCTGCGTGCCCCGGCTGAACTCCAGCGGGCAGGCATAGGCGGCGCCGTCCAGAACGCTGGCGTTGAACGCTTCGACCTGATGGACGTAATGGTTGTCCGCCGGGAAGCGGTGGACCGTCTCGACAAGATCGGCGGATTGCACGACCACCCGCGCCTCGCCGTAGACATTGGCGTTGAAGGGCGCGGTCAGGCGCATCACGCCGCTCTCGCCGTGGAACACCATCTCTTGCCAGGGCGCCATGCGCATCGACACCACGCCGCTGTAGTGGAAGGACGGGAATTGCGCGGTGATATGGGTCCAGACATCGACCCCGTTCTCGCGCTCCACCTTCGCCGACAGGATCTCTGACGGCTCCTCGCCGGTGACGAAGCGGGCCGCGCCGTAGATGTAGACGCCGATGTCGGGCACCGCGCCGCCGCCGGTCTCGGGGCGGTTGCGGATATTGCCCGCATCGCGGTTGTCGAAGGAAAACGCCCCCGAGACCCGCACCAGCCTGCCGATGGCCCCGGCCTCGAACAGCGCCTTCGCCTTCTGCCACTGCGGATGATGCACGATCATATAGGCCTCGGCGGCACAAAGCCCGCTGCGGTCGCGCGCCGCGATCACCGCGTCGAAGTCGCTTGCCTTCATCGCAAGGGGCTTTTCGACCAGCACGTGCTTGCCCGCCTCCAGCGCCTTCAGCGCCCAGTCCACATGCAGGTGGTTGGGCAGCGGCACATAGACCGCATCGATGCCGGGATCGTCCAGCAGCGCCTCGTAGCTGTCATGCACCCGCAGGTCCGGCGCAAAGGCCTGAAACGGCGCGGCCTTCCCGGCGCTGGAGGTGGCCAGCGCCGCCAGCCGCCCGCGCCCGGCTGCGTGGATCGCCGGCCCCATGTGCCGCCGTGCGAAATTCGCCGCGCCCAGAATGCCCCAGTTCACCGTCTCCATGCCTTCCCCCCATGATGTTTGCGCCACCATGACGGTGCCGCCGGAGGGGGTCAATGCGGGCGGGTCACTCGTCCGATGGCAGAAGCGGCCAGGGGCTTCGCGTCTTGGTCCGGCGCAGCACGAAATGCGTCTGGCTCGCCCGCACCAGACCGCTGCCGAGGATCCCGCGCATCAGGAAGGTCTCCAGATCCTCGGGATCGCGCGCCGCGACCTTCAGGATGAAATCGCTGCCCCCGGTGACAGAGGCGCATTCGACAATGCGTTCCTCGCGCTCCACCAGCCCCGCGAACTGGTTGATCGTCCGCTCCTGATGGTCGACGAGGCTGACGAAGACATAGGCCAGCGCGTCCAGCCCCAGCTTCTTCGGATCCAGCCGGGCGACATAGCCCTTGATGGCGCCCGCTTCTTCCAGCCGCTTGACCCGCCGCCAGCAGGGCGAGGGCGAGAGGCCGGCGGCCTCGGCAAGGTCCTGTACGCTTGCCTTGCCGTCCTTTTGCAAGTGCGCCAGGAGCTTTCTGTCCACGGAATCGAGTTTGAGAGGCACGGTCTTCCTTCCTCTGCCGGTTCAGGGGAACGAGCTAGCGCAGGCCCCGGCGTTATCCATGGCATTCGACAAGATTTGCCCCGCCTCCCCGTCCATGCTTGCAGAAACGGAGGACCCAATGCCCAAATCGACCAAGTATCTCGCCAAATTGCCCGATGCCCATGGCTTCATCGACTATACCGCCGAAGAGGACGCGGTCTGGCGCGATCTCTACGCGATGCAGGCCCCGCAGGTCGCCCGGCACAGCGCGCAGCCCTATCTGGACGGCCTTGCCCGCATCGCGCTGCCGCAGGACCGGGTGCCGCAATGCCCCGAGATTTCCGAGCGGCTGGGCGAGATGACCGGCTGGCGGGTCGAGCCGGTGCCCGCGCTGATTCCCTTCGGGCGCTTCTTCGGCATGCTGGCCGACAGAACCTTTCCGGCCGCCTCCTTCATGCGCTCGCGCGAGGATTTCGACTACATCGAAGAGCCCGACATCTTCCACGAGCTCTTTGGCCATACGCCGCTTCTGACCGATCCGCGCTTTGCCGCCTTCAGCCAGGCCATCGGCGCCGCCGGGCGCGACGCCGACCCCAAGGACTACGCCTGGCTGATCCGCCTCTACTGGTTCACCATCGAATTCGGCCTGATGCGGGAAGGCACGGGGGTGAAGGCGCTTGGCTCCGGCCTGGCCTCTTCCCCGGAAGAGCTGGAGTGGAGCGTCTCGGGCCAGCCGCAATACCGGCCCTTCGACATCATCGACATCCTGCGCACGCCCTACCGCATCGACATCCCGCAGCCGATCTACTTCGTCCTCGAGGATCTCGATACGCTGTTTGCCGCCGCAGAGCGGGACCTGCTGAAGGATGTGGCACAGGCGCAGCGGCTGGGCCTGCATGCGCCCGCCTATCCGCCGAAAGCCGCCTGACCCTTGTGCCGAGACATGAATGAGACATGAAAAAGCCCCCGTCCGGGTCAGCCGGGCGGGGGCGTCGGTTCGATGGGGCGGCCTCAGCTGGCGGGCAGCATCCCCTGTTCCCTGGCCAGTTCGCGCATCCGGGTCTGCAGCTTCTCGAAGGCCCGCACCTCGATCTGCCGGATCCGTTCCCGAGAGACATCGTAGACGCCCGACAGGTCCTCCAGCGTCACCGGCTGGTCGCTCAGGCGGCGCTGGGTGAGGATATCGCGCTCGCGGTCGTTCAGCACGTCCATGGCCTCTGCCAGAAGCGCGCGCCGCGATTCCAGCTCGTCACGCTCGGCGTAGTCACCGGCCTGATCGGCGTCTTCGTCCTCCAGCCAGTCCTGCCACTGCATCGAGCCTTCGCCCTCGGAGCCGATGGTCGCGTTCAGCGAGGCATCGCCACCCGACAGCCGCCGGTTCATGCTGATCACCTCGGTCTCGGTCACGCCGAGGTCATGGGCGATCTTCTGCACGTGCTCGGGCCGCAGGTCGCCGTCCTCCAGCGCGCCGATGCGGCTTTTCGCCTTGCGCAGGTTGAAGAACAGCTTCTTTTGCGCCGAGGTCGTGCCCAGCTTCACAAGGCTCCACGACCGCAGGATGTATTCCTGGATCGAGGCGCGGATCCACCACATCGCGTAGGTCGCAAGGCGAAAGCCCTTTTCCGGGTCGAAGCGCTTGACCGCCTGCATGAGGCCGACATTGGCCTCGGAAATCACCTCGGCCTGCGGCAGTCCGTAGCCGCGATAGCCCATGGCGATCTTGGCGGCGAGCCGCAGGTGAGAGGTCACCAGCTGGTGCGCCGCGCCGGTGTCCTCATCCTCGACCCAGCGTTTCGCCAGCATGTATTCCTGTTCCGGTTCCAGAAGAGGGAACTTGCGGATTTCCTGAAGGTAGCGGCTCAGGCCCGCTTCGGGCGACGGAGCCGGAAGATTGGCATAGTTGCTCACGTTCCTGTCCCTTTCATGTTACGCGGCTTAACATCAACATGGTGTGCCATGGCCGCGGTTACAAGATGTGTTCGCTTTCAAACGTTGATACGCAGTTAAGGTTGCTTTCCGTCGCTGTAACCATTGTGACAGCGCCCTCACGCGGCTGTGCAAAAGATCTGCCCCGCATGCGGATCCGCACGGCCCTCATTCAAAATCGGGGCACTTTTCTACACATCCGCATCGGTTAATGTCAAGCCAGACCGCCCGTCATGAAAGCCTCCGATGCCCGCACAGCCCCTGCCCGCCCCCACCCGTGCCGTCCGTCTTGCCGGATTGCTGTACCTTGCCATCATCGTCACCGGCCTCTCGGCGGAACTGCTACTGCGCGGGCCGCTGCTGGCCGGCGGGCCCGAGCAGATCGCCGCGTCCGTCTCTGCCGCCCTGCCGCGCTTCCGCATGGCACTGTTGGCGGATCTGGTCATGCTGGGCGCCGATATCACGCTGGCGCTGCAGTTCTGGCGCCTTCTGCGCGGCGTCTCGGAAGGCGCGGCGCTCGCGGCCATGGTGCTGCGGCTGATGCAGGCGACACTGATCGGCGCGGCGCTGGTGCTGCTGTCGGCCCTGCCCTTCGCCCTTGCGCAGGGAGAGATTGCGCTGGCCGCCCTGCTCGCAGAGCTGCATGCGACCGGCTACGATGTCGGCCTGATCCTGTTCGGCGCCAACAGCCTGATCATGGCGCGGCTGCTGTGCATGTCTGGCGGGGTGCCAAAGGTCATCCTCGGCGGCATCGCGCTGTCGGGCCTTGTCTACATGACCGGCGGCCTCGCCCGCCTTGCCGCCCCCGCCGCGCTGGAGGTGCTCCAATACGCCTATGCCCTGCCGATGCTGGCGGAAAGCGCGCTCTGCCTCTGGCTGCTGGTCAGGGGGCGGATCTGAGCGCCGCGATCAGCTGGCTCATGTCCTCCGGCAGGGGCGCCTCGAACAGCAGGGCCTCGCCGGTGGCGGGATGCTCGAACCCCAGTTCCGCCGCATGCAGGGCCTGCCGGGGAAACCGGCTGGCCGCCGCATGGCCGGCGGGGCTCAGCGCCTTTTCCGGGACCCTGCGGCGCCCGCCGTAGGTCTGGTCGCCGACAAGCGCATGGCCCGCATGGGCCATGTGCACGCGGATCTGGTGGGTGCGCCCGGTCTCCAGCCGGCACTCCACCAGCGCCATGCTTGCGGGCGTGCCAAAGCGTTCCAGCGTTCGGGCATGGGTGATCGCGTGCCGCCCCTGCCCGTCGAAATAGACCGCCTGCCGCTGCCGGTCGGTCTTGTGCCGCGCCAGCCCGCTGGTGATCGTCAGCACCCCGGCGCCCGAGGACGACACCCCCCGCATGCCCATCAGGCGCGGGTCGGCAAGGTCCGGCACGCCATGCACGACGGCACGATAGGCCCGCCGCGCCGTGTGTTTCTCGAATTGCCGGGCAAGCCCGTGGTGCGCCCGGTCGGACTTTGCCACCACCAGAAGGCCGCTGGTGTCCTTGTCGATGCGGTGGACGATGCCGGGCCGCTTCTCTCCGCCGATGCCAGAGAGGTCGCCCCCGAAGTGGTGCAGCAGCGCATTGACCAGCGTGCCGTCCGGCGTTCCGGGGGCCGGGTGCACCACCATCCCGGCGGGCTTGTCGATCACCAGCAGGTCCTCGTCCTCGAAGAGGATGACCAGCGGAATGTCCTGCGCCACCACGTCGTAGTCCCGGGCCTCGGGCACCGCGATGGTCACGGTGTCCCCTTCCGCCACAGGGGCCTTGGGGTTCGCGGCCATCGCGCCGTTCACCGTCACGGCGCCCTCGGCGATCAGCCGCGCGAGGCGGGTGCGCGACAGGGCGGCCTGCTCTGGCACATCGCGCGCAAGCGCCTTATCTAGGCGCGGCGGCGGATCGGCCGCAATTGTCACGCGAAGGATGGTCATCGTGTCCCCTGATCCTGATCCCGAAGCCCTGCCGGAACCGCCGGGCCTGCGTTTCCTGCGGCTGCTGGTCACGGTCCTGACGGCGGTGATGATTGCCGGGATCCTCGGAATCCTCGGCCTGATCTGGGTGCGCTATAACAATGCACAGGCGCCGCTGCCAGAGGTGATCTCCCTGCCGGGCGGCGCCACGGCCACCGCCTACACGCAGGGCACCGACTGGTACGCGGTGGTGACGCAGGGCCCCGAGGGCGAGGCGATCCTGATCTTCGACCGCGCCACGGGCCGCCTGCGCCAGACCATCGGCATCGCGCAACCCTGAGGCCGGGCGCCCAAGAGCCTTGCAAGGCTCTTGCAAATTTCTTCGAAGAAATTTGGCCCCTCGCGGAGGTCAGCGCATGATGCGGGCCATGCCGGTGATCGTGTAGAAGGCGTTTTCCGCATCCTCGCCGGTCATGGCGAAGGCCCCCGCCTGGAAGCGGATCGCCAGCCTGCCGTCCACCCGGGTCTGCGTCAGGTAGATGCGCCCATCCGCGTTGATCTGTTCCAGCAGCTTCAGGTTATGCGCGTCGTCGCCCCTGTGGCGAAAGGTAAAGAGCGACAGGACCGGCTCTGTCACGATCTCGAAGTCGGGCTCGCTCTCCAGCCGCCGGGCCAGCGCGCGCGACCATGTGACGTGGTTGCGCACCATCTGGCGCAGGTGTTCCAGCCCGTAGTAGCGCAGCAGGAACCACAGCTTCAGCGCCCGGAAGCGGCGGCCCAGCGGGATCGTCCACTCGGAATAATCCGTCACCTCGGCATGGGCATGGCTGCGCAGGTACTCGGGCCGGATCGCCAGGGTCTGGCGCAGGGCGTCGGGGTCGCGCACGAAATGGGCCGAGCAGTCGAACTGCGCGCCCAGCCACTTGTGCGGGTTGAAGACCACCGAATCCGCCTTCTCGACGCCGCGCCACAGCTCGCGGAAGGACCGGCAGATCATCGCCGCGCCCGCCCATGCGGCATCGACATGCAGGTAGAGCCCCTGGTTCTCGGCGACCTCGGCCAGTTCCCAGATGCGGTCGCAGGCGCCCATGCTGGTGCCGCCCGTGGCGCCGACGATGCCCGCGGGCAGGTAACCATCCGCGCGGTCGGACCGGATCTGCGCCCTCAGCGCCGCGACATCCATCGGCCTCAGCGGATCGCCCGCGACCGTCGGGATCTTCACGAGGTTGTCCTGCCCGATCCCCGAGACCCAGGCGGCGCGATCCACCGACGTATGCACCTGGTCCGAACAATAGACCCGCACGCGCCGCTGCTCGGACAGGCCCTCGGCATTGCCCTTCCAGCCCAGCACCTTCTCGCGCATGACCAGCATCGCGGTCAGGGTCGCCGAAGAGGCGCTGTCCTGGATCACGCCGTGAAAACCGAGCGGCAGCCCGACCGCCTGCCGCAGCCAGTCGATCATCCGCGTCTCCAGCTCTGTCGCCGCCGGAGAGGTCTGCCACAGCATGCACTGCTGCGCGATCTGCGCCACCAGCATCTCTGCCAGCATCGAGGGCGGCGCCGCGTTGGCCGGGAAATAGGCGAAGAAGCGGGGGTGCTGCCAATGCGTGATCCCGGGCATCACGATGCGGTCGAAATCCTCGAGGATCGCGGTCATGCTGCACCCCTCCTCGGGCGGGGCCTTGGGCAATTGCCCCAGCACCGCGCCGGGTTTCACGTCCGGGCGGACCGGACGGTCGCGCAGCTCGCGGTGATATCCGGCGCCGTAATCCGCCAGCCTGCGGCCCCAGTCCGCGAATTCGTCCCAGTCCATCGCCTGCGCTCCGCCCTCGTCCGTCCCTGTTGCGCAGCCTATGCGACTGCAGGTTCCCAGCCGGTTAACACCGGCCCCTGCGGTCATCCTGCAACCGGCGGGCACCGCGCGCAACCGGGCCATAACGCCGTTGTCCTGCCCTGCGTGATGACTTACCCCTATGCGGAAATTCACTGGTCAGGGAGGACATCATGACCGACGGCCCCAGCTACGGCTTCGACACGCTTCAGATCCACGCGGGCGCCCGGCCCGATCCGGCCACCGGCGCGCGGCAGGTGCCGATCTACCAGACCACCGCCTATGTCTTCCGCGATGCCGAACACGCCGCCGCGCTCTTCAACCTGCAAGAGGTCGGCTATATCTACTCGCGCCTGACCAACCCCACCGTTTCCGCGCTGCAGGAACGCGTCGCGACGCTGGAGGGCGGCGCCGGCGCGGTCTGCTGCTCGTCCGGCCACGCGGCGCAGATCATGGCGCTGTTCCCGCTGATGCGTCCGGGCTGCAACGTGGTCGTCTCGACCCGGCTTTACGGCGGTTCGATCACCCAGTTCAGCCAGACCATCACGCGCTTCGGCTGGTCGGCGAAATTCGTGGATTTCGACGATCTCGACGCCGTGGCGGCGGCGATTGACGACGACACCCGCGCGGTGTTCTGCGAATCCATCGCCAACCCGGGCGGCTATATCACCGACCTCGACGCCATCGCCGCCATCGCCGACAAGGCCGGCCTGCCACTGATCGTCGACAACACCTCGGCCACGCCCTACCTCTGCCGCCCGATCGAGCATGGCGCCACGCTGGTCGTGCATTCGATGACCAAGTACCTGACCGGCAACGGCACCGTCACCGGCGGTGTGGTGGTCGATTCCGGCACCTTCGACTGGGCCGCCTCGGGCAAGTTCCCCTCGCTGTCGGACCCCGAACCGGCCTACCACGGGTTGAAATTCGCCGAGACCTTCGGCCCGCTGGCCTTCACCTTTCACGGCATCGCCATCGGCCTGCGCGACCTCGGCATGACGCTGAACCCGCAGGCGGCGCATTACACGCTGATGGGCATCGAGACGCTGTCGCTGCGCATGGCGCGCCATGTCGAGAACGCGATGCGCGTGGCCAGCTGGCTGGAAAACCACCCCGCGGTCGAGGCCGTGACCTACGCGGGCCTGCCCTCGTCGCCCTACAACGACCGGGTGGCGCGGATCTGCCCGAAAGGCGCCGGGGGTATCTTCACCATCGCCCTGAAGGGCGGCTACGACGCCTGCGTCAAGTTCGTGGATTCGCTGGAGATCTTCAGCCATGTCGCCAACCTCGGCGATACCCGCAGCCTGGTGATCCACTCTGCCTCGACCACGCACCGGCAGCTGACAGAGGAACAGCAGATCGCGGCGGGCGCGGCGCCCAACGTGGTGCGCATCTCCATCGGGATCGAGGATGCCGAGGACCTGATCGCCGATCTGGACCAGGCCCTGAAGGCCTGAACCTGAAAATCGGGGCGGGGGATCACCCCCGCCCCTGTTTCTACCGCGCGGAGACCCCGCCCGCGCCCCTGCGTGCCGGGCGGGATCACCCCCGCCCCGGCGCGATCACTCGGACTCCAGGGTCCAGATCACCTGCACGTTGGACTGAACCATCGTTTCCCCGGCCGCGACCGGCATCTTGCCGCGCGCCTCGAACATCATCGGGGCGCTCATAGGCATCGGGCGGCTCATGCCGCCCTCGGTGATCGAGCGGATCGGACCAAGCGACACACCCGCCGCCTCGGCATAAAGTTCCGCCTTGGCGCGGGCATCGGCGACGGCGGCCCGGCGTGCCTCGTCCTCGACGGGCCGCGGGTCCTGCAGGCCGAAGCTGAGGCCCGAGAAGTCATTCGCGCCCGCTTCAAGCAGCGCCTGAAGCACCTCGCCCGCCGCATCGACGTCGCGCAGCGTGACCGAGAGCGTGTTGCGCGCGACATAGTCCCGGTCGCCGTCCCGCAGCGAGCCGCTGTCATTGCCGTTCATCTGGTTCAGCGACAGCGCCGCCGTCTGCATGTCGCGCGGCTCGATCCCGCGCTCGGCCAGCACCGCCAGCAGGGCGTCCATATGGTCCGAGGCCTCGTTCATGGCGCGGGCCGCGCTTTCGTTGCGCGCCTCCACACCGACCCGCAACACCGCCTGATCGGGCACCGCCGCGATGTTGCCCTCGCCGTTGACGGTCAGGGTCTGCGCCTCCTGGGCAAGGGCGTTCGTCGGCAGGGCCAGGGGGCTGGCCAGGGCCAGAAGTATCGCGAGATGTCGCATGAGAGCGCTCCAAAGTTGAAATCCTTCTGCAGATCATCATATTGTTCTCTGGAAACAAGGGGGCCGGTCCGGTCTTTCTGTGCTTCGGCAAAGAGTTGCCTTAGACTGTTCAGCATCCGGATAATGACTCCCGCGGGCCCTGCAGGACTGCTAAAGACCGCTCCATGATACCGAATTTCGCGCTCTCGCTCTCTTTCGACGGCATCGGTCTTCTGCGCCGGATGGGCCCCCGGTGGGCCCTGATCGCAGAGGTCGCCATCGACGACCCCGACCTCGACGCGGCCATGGCGGGCCTGCGCGAGCGCGCCGCCGCGCTTGACCCGCGCGGAACGCAGGTCCTGCTGATCATCCCGAACGAACAGATCCGCTATCTCGATCAGGCCGATCCCGGTGGCGCCGACGGCACGCGCGACGCCGCGATCCGGGCGGCGCTGGATGGCGCCACGCCCTACCCGGTCGCCGAGCTGACCCATGACCACACCTTGTCGGGCGGGCGGCTGCTGATTGCCGCCGTCGCGAACGAAACCCTGGCCGAGGCCGAGGGCTTTGCCGAGATGCACGGCTTCACGCCTGTCGGCTTCGCGGCGATCGCGCCGCAGGGGGCCTTCGACGGCGCGGTGTTCTTCGGACGCGCCGCCTCGTGGCGCCGCGCCGCAGACCGCCCTGCCCGGGCCATCGAGATCGTCGCCGCGGACGAAGCCGCCCGGACACCGGTTGCCGTTTCTGCCGCACCCGCACCGCAAGAGCCCGCGCCGGTCCCGGATGCAGCCAAGCCTGCCCCGGCAACCGCAACGCTTGAGGCACCGGCACCGGCAATCGCAAAGCCAGAGGCTCCGGCAGCCGCAAAACCGGAGACACCGGCAACCGCAACGCCCGAGGCTCCAGCAGCCGCAACGCCCGAGGCACCGGCACCGGCAGCCGCAACACCCGAAGCACCGGCAACCGCAGCACCCGAAACACCGGCAACCGCAGCACCCGAAACACCGGCAACCACAAAGCCGGAGGCTCCGGCACCGGCAATCGCAAAGCCAGAGACTCCGGCAGCCGCAAAACCTGCTGACCCCGCCCTCTCCAGTCCTGCACAGGCTGCCGACGCGATCCCCGAAAAGGCCCACACCCTGCCCCCCCGGCATGAGGCGGCGCAAAGCGAAACCGCGACCGTCAAAGCACCGGCACCGACACCGGAGAAACCGGCGCAAAGCGCGACCGCAGCCCCCCAGCCCGCAGCGTCCAAGCCCGCGCAGCCGATGCCCGGGCCGCAACCTGCCACCCCCGACCCGGCGGCCACCGCTGGCCGCGCCGGAGGTAAGGCCACGGACCCCGCAGATCTGCCCCCCCTGCCCGAGATGACGCCCCTCGACGACAACGACGCGCAGGGCAGTTTCACCTTTGCCTCCGTCCGGGCCAAGCGGGACGAGACGATCCCTCCGGCCGCGCGACCGTTGAAACTGGGACCGGATTCGGGCTCGTCGCAGCGCCCCCGCTTCTCGCCGGTGGCCGCTCCGCGCGGCACCCCGCCCGCCGCCTCGGCCCAGCCCCCGGACGCCGACCGTTCCGCCACGCCGCAGGCCGCGACCCCGCGCGCCGACCCGCCGGTCAAGCGGCCAGCCACCTCCGAGCCGTCCGCACCGGGCAAGGCCACGCCTCCGGTGACGCGGGCCGTTGCCGGGAAGGTCACGCCGCAGGCGGCCAGGCCCGCGGCCACAGCCGGACCGGTGCCGCCCCGCGCCCCTGCCCCGGATGCCGCCGCCAAGGCCGCCGGGACACCGGCACCCAGGGCGCCCGCCGCGGCAAGGGACACCGCCGACGGCACGGGCCCCGTGCCGCCGCTGAAGACCCCGAGCGGGGCGCCAGCGCCGGGCGACAGATCGCCTGCGGCCCCCGCCGCGACAGTGCCCGAAGCCGCGCGCCCGGCCCCGAGACCGGCGCCCACCCCGGCGGCGAAACCGCCCGTCACGCAGGCAACCCCCGCAGGCGCGGCCTCCCCGGCGGCAAAGCCTGCCGCCCCCGGCGCACCCGCCCCCATCGCGGCCCGCACCGCCGCCGAAGCCCCCGGCCCAAACCCGCTTGCGCGCCTCGCCGCGCTGCGCTCGCAGGGGGTGAACGCACCCGCCACCACCCCCGCCGTCGCCGCACCTGTGATGGCCCGAACGGCGGCGGCCGCCGCGGCCCTGCCGGCAGAGGACGCCGGTCGCTTCGCCTCTGCCAAACAGGCCGGGCGCACGCTGACCTCCAGTTCGGAAGAACGCGAGCGCATGACCGTCTTCGGCGCCCGCAACAACGCCCCTGTCGGCGGCAAGCCCCGCTTCCTCGGGCTGATGCTGACCGCGGCGCTGCTGATCTTCCTTGCCGGTGTCGCCGCATGGGCCTCGGTCTTCCTCGACGACGGGCTGGCCCGTCTCTTCCGCAGCGCCGAGCCCGACACACAGATCGCCACGCTTCCCGCCGACACCGACCTGCAGCCGGACACCGCGACAGGCCCCGACACGCCGCCGCAGTCCGAGGCCGCCGAGGCGCTGCGACTGGCGGCCCTCGACCCGGAGCCCGAAGCAGGACCCGCAACCCTGCAACCCGAGACGGCCCGCGACGGCACCGCGGCGCCGGAACCGGCCTCGCCCGCGCTGTCGCGCCCGGTGGCGCCCCGCGCCCTGTCGCCGGAAGAGGCCGCCGCCACCTATGCCGCGACCGGCATCTGGCAGCGGGCCCCGGCCTCGCCGCTCACCCCCCCGGACGAAGGGGTCGAGGATGTCTACGTCGCCTCGATCGACCCGAGGGTGGAAAGCTCTGACGCGGTGGCCCTGCCGGCGGCCCTGTCGCCCACGGAGGAACCGCTGGTCGAGGACCCCGGCCTGCCGCCGCCCCCGGGCATGACATTCGACATCGACAACCGCGGGCTTGTGCGGGCCACACCCGAAGGCGCGCTGACACCCCAGGGCCTGCGTATCTACGCGGGCCTTCCGCCTGCCGTGCCGCCGCTGCGCACCCCGCCCGAGGCCGAGCCCGAGGCAGAGGCAGAAGACGCCGCCCCCGATGCGCCCCCCGTGGCGGACCAACTGGAACGCTTCCGCGACCTGCGCCCGCGCGCCCGCCCGGAAGACGTGATCGAACAGCGCGAACGGGCGACGCTGCAAGGCATTTCCCGCAGCGAGTTGGCGGCCTTCCGCCCCACCGCCCGCCCCCAGTCGGTCCAGGAAGAGGCCGAGGCGGCAGAGCCCGCCACCCCCTCGACCGCGCAGGCGGTGCAGGCCTCGCCGCCGCCGGTCCAGCGGCCCGGCAATTTCGCCGCCCTGGTGCGCCGCGCCGAACGCACACCGCAGCCGCAGGCCCAGGCGGAACCCGTGCAGACCGCCGCGGTTGCGCCGCGCACGGTCTCTCCGGCGGTGCCCTCCAGCGCCAGCGTTGCCCGCTCGGCCACCGTGCGCAATGCGATCAACCTTGGCCGGATCAACCTGATCGGCGTCTACGGCACCCCCAACAACCGCCGCGCCCTCGTGCGGCTGGCAAACGGCAAGTACCAGAAGGTCAAGGTCGGCGACCGGCTGGACGGCGGGCGCGTCGCCGCCATCGGCGATGCCGAGCTGCGCTATAGCAAGGGCAGCCGCACTATCACCCTCGACATGCCGGGCGGCTGACCCGAAAGGCCCGCGCCCCGCTTGACCACGCCGCAGCGCACAGCTCCCGCCCCCCCTTCCGCCCCCCTCTTCTCTGGTCCCGAAATACCTCGGTGAGCGCGAGAGGCAGCGCCTCTCGCAGGCGCGCAGCGCCTCCCCCCGTCCCCAATCCGCGCAAAGAAAGAGGGCGCCCCCGAAAGGGACACCCTCTCCTCCTCCCTGCCGGACGGCGGGCTGTCTTATTCCGCCGCGTGCAGTTCCCCGTTGTCGATCTGCTCCTGCTCGATCGACTCGAAGAGCGCCTTGAAGTTGCCCTCGCCAAAGCCGTCGTCACCCTTGCGCTGGATGAACTCGAAGAAGATCGGCCCGATCACCGTCTTCGAGAAGATCTGCAGCAGGATGCGGGTCTCGCCCCCGTCCACGACCCCTTCGCCGTCGATCAGGATGCCGTGCTTCTTCATCCGCTCGATGGGCTCTTCGTGGTCCGTGACCCGATCGTGCGAGAGGTCGTAATAGCTGTCGGGCGGCCCCGGCATGAACGTCAGACCGTTCCCGGCAATCGCATCCGTCGCGTCGTAGATGTCCTTCGCGCCGACGGCGATATGCTGGATGCCCTCGCCTTTGTACTTCTTCAGGTAGGCCACGATCTGCCCGGTCTCGCCCCGGTCCTCGTTGATCGGGATGCGGATGCGCCCGCAGGGCGAGGTCAGCGCCCGGGAAAACAGCCCGGTGAACTTGCCCTCGATGTCGAAGAAGCGGATCTCGCGGAAGTTGAACAGGTCGCCGTAAAAGCGGAACCAGGTGTCCATATTGCCCTTGAAGACATTATGCGTCAGGTGGTCCAGATACCAGAAGCCGACGCCCTCGGGCTTCGAGGTGGCGATCCAGTCGAATTCCTCGTTGTAGGGTGAGGTCGCGTAATACTGGTCGGTGAAGTAGATCAGCGAGCCGCCGATGCCCTTGATCGCGGGCCAGTCGACGGTCTTGTCGGCGCCCTCGTAGGGCTCGGCGCCCAGCTTCACCGCATGCTCGAAGGCATGCTGCGCATCCACCACCCGCCAGGCCATCGAGGGCGCGCAGGGGCCGTGTTCATCCACGAAACGGTCCGCGAAGGATCCCTTCTCGGCGTTCAGCACATAGGTAATGTCGCCCTGCTGCCAAAGCTCGACCTTCTTCGTCTTGTGATTGGCCACATGGGCATAGCCCATCCGCGCAAAGAGATCGCGCAGCTCCTGCGGGTCCGGATGGGCAAATTCCACGAATTCGAAACCGTCGGTGCCGGCGGGGTTCTCATCGGTGATCGTCGCCTGCGGGGCGTCGTGCGGGAAGGGTCCCATGGCGCTCTCCTCCTGTGCTCTTCGCGTTTGCGTCCCCTGCAGTATAACTTTACCCGGGCGCGAATTCCGCGCATCCTGGCCAGGATTGACACAGATCACGCGCAGATCACGCGCCGAAAGGGTCAGCCATGACACGATCACGCATATCCCTGGATACCACCGACATCGCCCTGCTTCAGGCGCTGCAGAAGAACGGGCAGGCCACGGCACAGGAGCTGGGCGACACCCTCAACCTCTCGGCCAGCCAGGCCGGGCGCCGCCGCCAACGGCTGGAAGAGCGCGGCGTGATCCAGGGCTACCGGGCACGCCTCGACCCGGCGCGGCTGGGACTGGAGGTGCAGGCCTTCATTCAGGTGCAGCTCGCCCGCCACGGCGAGAAAGAGGGCACGGGCTTCACCCGACTGCTGCGCACCCGCCCCGAGGTCATCTCGGCCTGGACCATGACCGGCGAAGCGGATTACCTGCTCAGGGTCTTCTGCGCCGACCTGCCGGGCCTGAACCGCCTGATCCACGAGGTCCTTCTTGCCCATCCGGCGGTCTCGCGGGTCCACAGCCAGATCGTCATGGACCAGCCGAAAGGCGACGCGCCCCTGCCGGTGGGCTAAGGCGCCGCCCCATCTTGCAAAGGCCCGTGCCAGGCCAAGCCCGCTGGCGCCTCGATCCGAAACCGGCATGGGCATCGGTCCACGCCCCCCGGCGGCGCGACGCCCTTCCTTCTTCTGTCCGGAAATATCCTGGGGGGTCCGGGGGGCAAAGCCCCCCGGCCGGGCGCCTGCCGTCAGGCAGGCGAAACACCGCGCCCCTGCCGAGACTTCCCGGCCTGCCCGATCCGGTCCGGGACAGGGTTCACCGGGGGCCCGCGCGGCACGGCCAGTGCCACCGCTAGAAAGGCCCCCGCCAGCCGCGCGGTTTCGCCTCGACCTGCGCCAACCCGGACGCCTCCAGTAGGCGCGTGACCTCCTCTTCCAGCAGGCGTTCGTCCGCGGCGCCCCGGATCGGCACGCGGCCCGGCTCCAGGAACAGCGGCGCGGCCAGCGGCGTCACGCGGCTCAGGGCCATGTGGTCGATGCGGCCCGCAATGCGGTCCTGCATCTCGCGGATGCGGGCGAAATCCACCAGCCCGCGCATCGCCTCTTCACGGGTGATCTGCATCAACAGGTGATCCGGATCGTATTTCAGCAGCGCGTCGTACAGGATGTCCGAGGACATGGTCGCCTGCCGCCCGCTCTTGCGCTGGCCGCCGGTCTGGCGCTCGATCAGCATGGCGATGGTGGCGCTGGCGCGAAAGGTCCGCTTCATCACCGCGTTGCCCGCCAGCCAGCCGTCGAGGCCCGCCTCCAGCGCCGCCGGATCGAAGAGCGGCGCCGGGTCCGTCACCCGGTCCAGCCCCCAGATCAGCGTGGCGTAATCGGTGGCGACAAAGCCCATGGGCGCCAGCCCCATCTCTTCCATGCGCTTCGTCAGCAGCAGCCCCAGCGTCTGCTGCGCGTTCCGCCCGGCAAAACCGTAGGCCACCATCTGCTGGCGCCCGTCATGCGGAAAGGTCTCGACCAGCAGCCGCCCGGGTTCCGGCAGGCGGCTGACCGCGCGCTGAAGCGCCAGCCACTCGGCGGTATGGGCGGGCAGCTCGGGCCAGTGCTCCTGCCGGAACATCCGCAGGATACGCTGCGACAGCTGTGTCGAGGTGGCGAACTTGGTGCCCATGAAGGTGGCGATCCTGGGCTTCTTGCCGGGGTCCCGGGTCACTTCGACGGTCAGCTCGCGCAGGCCCTCGTAGCGCACGATCTGCCCGCCGATCAGGAAGGTGTCGCCCTTGGTCAGGCTGGCCGCAAAGCCCTCTTCGATCTCGCCCAGCGGCGCCCCCCCGCGCCCGCGCCACTTCACCTTCAGCGTATCGGTGTCCTGGATCGTGCCGACGTTCTGGCGGATACGCACCGCGGATCGCGGATCGCGCAGCTGCCACAGCCCGTCCTCGCGCTGCTTCAGCCGCTGCCACTGGTCGTAGGCGCGCAGCGCATAGCCGCCGGTGGCGCAGAAATTCAGGCAATCGTCGAAAGAGGCGCGGCTCAGCCCGGCATAGGGCCCGGCGCTGGCCATTTCCCGGTACAGCGCATCGGCCTCGAAAGGGCCAGAGGCGGCGGCGATCAGGATATGCTGGCACAGCACGTCACGCGGCCCCGGCCCGCGCGGGTCGCCGTCGAGGTCCTGCGCCTTCACCGCCTCCAGGGCCGCCACGCATTCCACCACCTCGAAGCGGTTGGCCGGCACCAGCAGCGCCTTGGAGGGCGCGTTGTAGCGATGGTTCGCCCGCCCGATCCGCTGCACCAGCCGCTTGACGTTCTTCGGCGCGCCGATCTGGATCACCAGATCCACGTCACCCCAGTCGATGCCCAGATCCAGCGACCCGGTGCAGACGATGGCACGCAGCTCTCCGCGCACCATGGCCGCCTCGACCTTCTCGCGCTGACCCCGATCCAGCGAGCCATGGTGGATGCCGATGGGCAGGGCCTCTTCATTGGCCAGCCAGAGGTTGTGAAAGAAGATCTCGGCCTGCGCGCGGGTGTTGTGAAAGATCAGCGTGGTCCTGTGCCGCCTGACCGCGTCCAGCACGGCGGGGATGGCATAGGCCGCGCCGCCCCCGGCCCATGGCGGGGCCTGATCGGTTTCCAGCATGCGGATGTCCGGCTCCGGCCCCGGATCGGCGGTCAGGATCTCGCAGGGGTCGGGATGGTGCGCCAGCAGCGCGGCCACGGCCCCCGGATCCTCGACCGTCGCCGACAGGCCGACCCGCCGCAGCCCCGGCGCCAGCGCCTGCAACCGCGCCAGCGCCAGCATCAACTGGTCGCCGCGCTTCGACTCGGCCAGCGCGTGGATCTCGTCCACCACCACCCGCTGCAGGCCCGCAAAGGTGCGTGCCGCATCCTCGTAAGAGGTCATCAGCGCCAGCGACTCGGGTGTCGTCAGCAGGATATGCGGCGGATCGGCCCGCTGCCGCCGCTTCTTCGCATAGGATGTATCGCCGGTCCGGTCCTCCACCCGGATCGGCAGCCCCGCCTCCTCGATCGGGATCAGCAGATTGCGCCGGATGTCCGCCGCCAGCGCCTTCAGCGGGCTGACGTAAAGCGTGTGCAGACCGGGCCGCCCCCCCGCGGCCAGCTCGGTCAGGGTCGGCAGGAAGCCCGCCAGCGTCTTGCCGCCCCCGGTGGGCGCAATCAACAGCAGCGCCGGCGCGCCCGCCCGCTCCAGCATGGCACGCTGATGGGGATGCACCGACCAGCCGCGCCGGTCGAACCATCCCTGCAAGGCTTCGGGCAGATCCATCATCGCCCTGACATAGCGCGGCCCGAACAAAAGGAAAACGCCCCGCGCGGCCACCCCGCCGCAAAGGCGCCGCTGGCCCTCTCTCCCCCGCCCGTTCAACAAATCCGCTCGATCAGATCCCCCCTCTGCTTCTCTGGTCGTCCAAATACCTCGGGGTGAGGCCCGCAGGGCCGAGGGGCAGCGCCCCTTTCCTTCCCCGGCCAAATGCGCTTCCCTCGGCGGTGGAGGACACCCCATGCTCGCAGGCATCCACATCGTCGAATTCGAGGCTCTTGGCCCTGCGCCCTTTGCCGGGATGCTGCTGGCCGATCTGGGGGCCGAGGTCACGGTGGTTCACCGAAGCGGCGGCTCCCCGGCTCCGGGGGCGCCCGCGCGCAACCTGCTCGACCGGGGCAAGCGCTCCATCGCGCTGGATCTCAAGGCACCCGGGGATCTTGCCGTGGCGCGCGCGCTGATCCGCGACGCCCACGGGCTGATCGAGGGGCTCCGCCCCGGCGTGATGGAGCGTCTGGGCCTTGGCCCGGACCCCGCCCGCGCCCTAAACCCCGGGCTGGTCTACGGGCGCATGACCGGCTGGGGGCAGGACGGGCCGCGCGCGCAGCAGGCCGGGCACGACCTGACCTACCTCGCGCTCAGCGGCGCGCTGTTCTACGCGGGCCTGCCCGGGGCGGTCCCCGCCGTGCCGCCGACGCTACTGGGCGATATCGGCGGCGGCGCGCTGTATCTCGCGCTCGGCATGCTGGCCGGGCTCATGCAGGCGCAGCAGAGCGGCAAGGGCTGCCTGGTCGATGCCGCCATCGTCGACGGCACCAGCCACATGATGGCGCTGCTCCGGTCGATGGGTCCGGGGTTCTCGAGTGCCGCGCGCGGCGCCTCATTGCTGGACGGGCCGCACTGGTCGCGCTGCTATGCCTGCGCCTGCGGGGGCCATGTTGCGGTGCAATGCCTCGAACCGCAGTTCTACGCGGCCTTCCTCGACCGGCTGGGCCTGACCGGCGATCCGGTCTTTGCGGCGCAGCACGACCCCGCCCAATGGCCGCGCCAGACCGCCCGGCTTGCGGGGCTCTTCGCGCAACAGGACCGTGCCCATTGGGCGGCGCTCTTCGAAGGCAGCGAGGCCTGTGTCGCACCGGTGCTCTCCCCGGACGAGGCGGCGCGGGATCCGCATATGGCGGCGCGGGGTCACGGCCAGCCGGAGGGGCCAGTGCCGGCGCCGCGCTTCGACGGCGCAATGCGCCGCCCCAGCCCGCCCCCCGCGCGCGGAGAGCACGGGGCCGAGATCCTGACAGAGCTGAAACGCAAGGGGCTGCTATGACCGAAACCGATGCCGAGAGGCTGGGGCGCCTGCTGCGCAGCCGTTACTCATGCCGCGCTTTCGCCCCCCGCCCGGTCGAGCCCGCCCTGATCGACGCGGCGCTGGCGGATGCGCAGCATGTCGCCTCGTGGTGCAATTCGCAGCCCTGGCAGGTGATCGCCTGCGGCGCGCCGGAGACCGCGCGGCTGGCCGAGGCGCTTTACGCCCACGTGGCCGAGGCCCCGCATGCCAGCGACATCCCCTTTCCCACCGCCTATGAGGGCGCCTATCGGGACCGCCGCCGCCGCTGCGGCTGGCAATTGTACGAGGCGGTGGGGGTGCAGAAGGGCGACCGCGCCGCCTCTGCCCGGCAGATGCGCGAGAACTTCCGCTTCTTCGGCGCGCCGCAGCTGCTGCTGATCACCACCCCCAGGGCGCTGGGGACCTACGGGGTACTGGATTGCGGGGCCTATGTCTCGGCCCTGCTGACGGCCCTGACGGCGCGCGGCATCGGCAGCTGTGCCATGGCCTCGATCGCGGGCTTCGCCCCCTTCGTGCGGGACTGGTTCGACCTCGCCGGGGATCGCGACGTCCTGTGCGGGATCGCCGTGGGATATCCGGATGCCGATCACCCGGCGAACGGTTTCCGCACCGAACGGGCCGCGCCGGGTGAGATGGTGGACTGGCGGTGACCTTCGGTCTTCGGCGGGGATGGCGGAGGGGGCTCTGCCCCCGCCTTCGGCTCCCCCGGGATATTTCCGGACAGAAGAAACCGGGGGCCGGGTGCGACGATCCGGCCCGGCCCTGCGGGTTCAGCGTTCCTCGAGCCGGTCGGTCGCGGGGGGCGGCGTCGGGCTGAGGCTTGAGAGGCGATCATACAGGGCATCCTCCATCGCGAAGCGCATGCCCTCCAGCGAGGGGCGGAGCTGCGCGACCGAGCGGGCCGAGAGGATCGGGTGCGGCTGCGCGGGATGGCGGGCGGCCCAGGCCACGGCCAGCGTGGCGGAATGGGTGCCGAGCTCCTGCGCGACGTTTTCCAGCGCGGCGGCGGTGTCGAACATGTTGCCCTCGCCGTAGCGGCGGGCGTATTGGTCGTTTTCGGTCAGGCGCCCGGTTTCGCCGCGCGCGTATTTGCCGCTGAGCAAGCCGCCGCCCAGCGGAGAATAGGGCACCGGCACGATGCCCTCCGAGGCGCACATCGGCAGGATCTCGACCTCGGCCTGCCGTTTCACAAGGTTATACATGGGCTGGATCGCGTCGATCCGGGTGCCGAATCTGGCCGCCACCGCCTGCGCCTTCATCACCTGCCAGGCGGCGTAGTTCGACACGCCGATGTAGCGGATCTTCCCCGCCTGCTGAAGTTCCGCGAGGGTCTGGAAGGTCTCTTCGAGCGGTGTCTCCGCGTGCCAGCGGTGCATGTAGAACAGGTCGACCACATCCATGTCCAGCCGCTTGCGGCTGCCCTCGAAGCTGTCGAGGATGCCCGCGCGGGTGCCGCCCCCGGCCATGTTCGCCTTGGTGGCGATAAAGAGATCCTCGCGCCTCTCGGTTGCGGCGAAGCGGCCCAGCAGCGTCTCGGACGCGCCCTCCGTATAGACATAGGCGCTGTCGAAATGGCTGAGACCGGCGGCGCGGCAGGCGTCGTAGAGCGCGCGGCTGGCGGTCTCGTCGGCCTTGCCGCCGAACTGCATCGTGCCAAAGGCGAAGCGGGCGGGCGTGGCGCCCGAGAGCGTGGTCATGGTCATGGCCCGGACGGTGGCACGGATCGGGGCAGAGGAAAAGGGCTGACATGTCACCGGGCCCGACACGGCTTCTGTCCCCGATCCGGCGAAGCGCGCATGCGCCCCTTCGCAGGCTCCGGCGCCCATCCTGGCGGCGCGGCGCCCGCCCCAGCGTAACAGGAAACCCGGCCCCGCAGACCCGCGTGGCCTGCGGCGGCGCGCCGGTGTTCAAGGGGCCAGGTAGCGGGATACCCGTGATGGCGAACGGGACGCGGATGCCGAGGAATGCCTTCGGCCACCTGCCCACATCCGCGCGGGCGGCGCCGGTCGGATGCACCATCCCCGCCGCCGACGGCACCGCGCCGGGGGCCATAGGGGCCGTGTCCTGCCGCTGGCCGGGACCCTGTAGGCCGGCAAGCGCCGCCGGAACGACCTGTGCCCTTCCGGCCAGCCGCAGCGAGGCGCCCCGGCCTGGATCCAGGTCGCGATGCTGGCCGAAGAGGCCGCCAAGACCGGCGCGGTGGCATACGCCACCATCGCGCCGAACTACGCCTACGGGCAGGTTGCCGTCGTCGCCTTCAGGGAAGACCTGACGCGACTGAAGCCCGAGGTCGCGTCCGTCGCCAAACAGTGGCCCGCGCTGTTCAACATCGACGCGGGCGCCGAGGCGCAGGCCATCGAGCGCGCCAAGCCCGATGCCATCTAGAACGTGACCTTCGGCCTCTTCCCCAACCTCGGCGCGCGGCGCGGCCACCGGGGCAGGTTCTTGTCGGGCGGCGAACAGCAGATGCTGACCATCGCGCGGACGCTGATGGGCAACCCGATACTCCTGCTGCTGGACGAACCCTCCGAGGGCATCGCACCGGTCATCGTCGAACTGAGGGCCGCGTCCATCCTGCGCCTCAAGGCCGAGGGGCTGACCGTGATGATTTCCGAGCAGAACCTGCGTTTCGGCCGCGCCGTGGCCGACCGCGCCATCATCATCGAAAGCGGCGTGAAGCAGTTCGACCGCACCTTCGCCGACTTCGAAGCCCAGCCAGAAATCCGCAATGCCAACCTCTCGGTCTGACGCGGCGGGCCATGCCGAAGACCGGTCTCTGGCATGACGCTGCCCGGCGTGCCCGCCGGGCGGGCCATTTCTGCGACGCCAGAAGCAAACACTGAGCAACGGACGAAAGCGCCCTTTAGAACGGCACGTCGTCCGCCGCGCAGATGAAGCGGGCCACGACCTTCTTTGTGCCCGCCTTCTCGAAGGCGATCTCCAGCTTGTCGCCCTCGATGCCCTCGACGCTGCCGTAGCCGAACTTCTGGTGAAACACCCGCTCACCCACCGTGTAGGCGGATACCGCCTGCAGGTCGATCACCGTCGAGGTGCTCTCGCGCGGCTGGCTGACGGGCCGCTGGCCCTGCCGCTCCTGCAACCGCCGCCAGCCCGGCGAATTGTAGACATTCGCCTCTGCCGCGCGGTCATGCAGGGTCGAGCCCACGCCGCCCATGCCCATCGCAGCACCGCCGCCCGGCCCGCCGTAAAGCCCCGGCGGCGTCAGCACTTCGACATGTTCCTCGGGCAGTTCGTCGACAAAGCGCGAGGGCAGCTGCGACTGCCACTGGCCGAACACCCGCCGGTTGCCCGCAAAAGAGATCGTGCAGACCTCTTCGGCGCGGGTGATGCCGACATAGGCCAGCCGCCGCTCTTCCTCGAGCCCCTTGACGCCGCTCTGATCCATGCTGCGCTGGGACGGGAACAGCCCGTCCTCCCAGCCCGGCAGGAAGACCGCCGGAAATTCGAGCCCCTTGGCCGCGTGCAGCGTCATGATCGAGACCTTGGCGCCCTGCTCGTCGCTTTCGTTATCCATCACCAGGCTGACGTGTTCGAGGAAGCCCTGCAGGTTCTCGAACTGCTCCAGCGCCTTGACCAGTTCCTTGAGGTTCTCCAGCCGGCCCGGCGCCTCGGGCGTCTTGTCGTTCTGCCACATCGCCGTGTAGCCCGACTCGTCGAGGATCACCTCGGCCAGTTCCATGTGGGTCATTGCGGCGTCGCCGGTCATCCGGCCCCAGCGCGCCAGCCCGGCGACCAGTTCGCCCAGCGCCTTGGCGCCCTTGCCCTTGATCTCGCCCTGTTCGACCGCCAGCGCCGCGCCGTCCAGAAGCGAAACACCATTGGCCCGCGCGATGGTCTGGATCGTCTGCTGCGCCTTGTCGCCAAGCCCGCGCTTGGGGGTGTTCACGATCCGCTCGAAGGCGAGGTCGTCGGACGGCGAGACCACCAGCCGGAAATAGGCCATGGCATCGCGGATCTCCATCCGCTCGTAGAAACGCGGGCCGCCGATCACCCGGTAGGGCATGCCGATGGTCAGGAAACGGTCCTCGAAGGCGCGCATCTGGTGCGAGGCGCGCACCAGGATCGCCATCTCGTCCAGCGAGAAGGGCCGCATCCCGCGGGTGCCGCCCTGCATGGCCTCGATTTCCTCGCCGATCCAGCGGGCCTCTTCCTCGCCGTCCCAATGGCCGATCAGGCGAACCTTCTCGCCCTCGCGCGCCTCGGTCCACAGCTCCTTGCCAAGGCGCGAGGCATTGCCCCGGATCACCCCGGAGGCCGCCGCCAGAATATGCGGCGTCGAGCGGTAGTTCTGCTCCAGCCGAACCACATGGGCGCCGGGAAAATCCTTTTCGAAGCGCAGGATGTTGCCCACCTCGGCGCCGCGCCAGCCATAGATCGACTGGTCGTCGTCGCCCACGCAGCAGACGTTCTTGTGCGCCGAGGCCAGAAGCCGCAGCCAGAGGTACTGCGCGACGTTCGTGTCCTGATACTCGTCGACAAGGATGTAGCGGAACCAGCGCTGGTACTGGTCCAGCACGTCCTCGTGGGTCTGGAAGATCGTCACCATGTGCAACAGCAGGTCGCCGAAATCCGTCGCGTTCAGCTCGCGCAGACGTTCCTGATAAGCGCGATACAGCGCGACGCCCTTGTTGTTGTAAGCGCCCGCATCGGCGGCGGGCACGCGGTCGGGGGTCAGCGCGCGGTTCTTCCAGTCGTCGATGATCGAGGCCAGCTGCCGCGCGGGCCAGCGCTTGTCGTCGATCCCCGCCGCCTGCACCAGCTGCTTGAGCAGCCGCAACTGGTCGTCGCTGTCGAGGATGGTGAAGTTCGACTTCAGCCCCACCAGTTCCGCGTGCCGCCGCAAGAGCTTCACGCAGATCGAGTGGAAGGTGCCAAGCCAGGGCATCCCCTCGACCGTCTGGCCCAGCATGCCCGAGATGCGATTCTTCATCTCGCGCGCGGCCTTGTTGGTGAAGGTCACGCTGAGGATCTCGTTCGGGCGCGCCCGGCCCGTCATCAACAGGTGCACCACCCGCGCGGTCAGCGCCTTGGTCTTGCCGGTCCCCGCCCCCGCCAGCATCAGCACGGGGCCGTCCAGCGTTTCCACCGCCTGCCGCTGCGCCGGGTTCAGCCCGTCGAGATAGGGAGTGGGCCGCGCCGCCATGGCGCGGGCGGACAGCGAGGAGGCCTCGAAGGCATCGAATTCGTCGAAACTGCTCATGCGCGCAGTCTAACGCCTGCGATGCGCAAGGGAAAGATGTGTTCGCGAAACGTTCCTCGGCTTTCCCCGGCAATTTCCCGCTTGACCGGATCAGGGGCGCCTTGGCCCGCGCCCCCTTGCGCGCGTCACGCCCCCATGGCCATCAGTTGATGGTGCGGAGCAACACGGCGGCGGCGCGTGGCGAAGACCGGGGGCGGGCCGTCCTGCCCTGCTGCGGCAGGCTGCCTGGCCAGCCCCTGCGCCAGCGCGGGCTGTCGCGGCGCCGGGGCCATGGTCGCATCCGCCGCGCTGGACGGGAACGGCGCGTTCTCTGCCGACGCGGGGCCCGGCGCGACCGGCGCCGCCACCTCCTGCCCGCCGGCCCCTGGCCAAGAGGGTTCGGCCCCGGCATGGGCCCCGTCGGCCGGTGCAGAAGACGGCGCGTGACCTGCCTGCGCAACCGCCGCCTCGCCTGGCGCCATCTCCGGCGCCCGCTGCCTGTCGCCTGCCACCTGCCCCGCCGCATCCGGCGCGCCCTCTGCCGTCATGCTCTTTGCCGCCGCGACCCGCGCGATGGTCCGCCCGGCCAGCGAGGCCTGCGCCATGCGCGCCACCATCGCGGGGGGCACATCGGCCTCCAGCACGCAATGCACGGATTGAAACACCTCTGTATAGGTATCGGTCACGCTGGCCACGTTCCGCGTCAGCACCAGCGTCACCAGACGCGGGTTGCGCCGCTCCGCCAGCGCGATGATCTCGCCCGTTCGGCGCCCGGCCACCTCTGCATCCAACACCAGCAGGTCGACCACGGCGCGGCGCAGGCAACAGTCCGCCACCGCCAGGGACCCGCTGCCGGTGACGTGAATCCCCGCCTCCAGAAAGGCGATCTGGGTCAGGTCCAGCCGGGTCGGGCGGGAATCGACTATCATGGCATGCATCGCGAAAGACTCCTTCTGGCAGCGTTTCGGACAGACTCGCCAAAGCCGCTTAAAATATGTTGAAGATTTGCGAGGACGACCGCGCAGTGCCAGAGGACCCATGGATCACCACAGCCGTTACCTGACCGTCGAGGACCTGCGCCGCCGCGCCCGTGCCCGAGTGCCGCATTTCGCCTTTGCCTATCTCGACACCGCCACCGGCACCGGGGCCGCCGCCCGCCGCAACCGCGACGGGCTGGACCGGGTCCGGTTCATGCCCTCGATCCTGCACGGCGAACCGGCCCCCGACTTCGAAACGCCGTTTCTGGGGCACAGTTATGCCCTGCCGCTGGGCATGGCGCCGGTCGGCCAGTCCGGGCTGCTCTGGCCCGGGGCCGAGCGGATGCTGGCCGGGCACGCCCACAAGGCCCGCCTGCCCTACTGCCTGTCCAATGTCGCCAATGCCGCGCCGGAAGAGATCGGCCCGCTGACCGGCGGCAGGGGCTGGTTCCAGCTGTATCCGCCGCGCGACGAGGCCATCCGGCTCGACATGCTGAAACGCCTTCGGGACACTGGCTTCGACACTCTGGTCTTTACCGTGGACGTCCCCGTCGCGGCGCGGCGCGAGGCGCAGGTGCGGGGCGGCCTTGTCCAGCCGCCGCGCCTGACCCCGCGCATCCTCCTGCAATGCCTGCGCACGCCCGCGTGGTCCTTGGCCCGCGCCCGCGCCGGGATGCCGCGCATGGAAACGCTGATGAAATACGCCGACGACGACACGCCGCGCGACCCCACCAAACACGTGGGCTACCTGCTGCGCACCGCGCCGGACTGGTCCTACCTCGGCTGGCTGCGCAGGCACTGGACCGGCAAGCTGATCGTCAAGGGCGTGCTGAAACCCGAGGACGCCACCCGGCTGGAGGCCGAGGGCGCCGACGCGCTTTGGGTGTCCACCCACGGCGGGCGCCAGTTCGACGGCTCTCCGGCGGCGATCGACTGCCTGCCCGCCGTGCGTGCCGCGACCGCGCTGCCGATCCTCTTCGACAGCGGCATCGAGGGCGGTCTCGACGTGCTGCGCGCCATCAGCCTTGGCGCCGACATGGTGATGCTGGGACGCGCCTGGCTTTACGCGGTCTGCGCCCTGGGCGAGGACGGCCCGGCGCATCTGACGGAACTGCTTTACCGCGACCTGATTGCCAATATCGGCCAGTTGGGCGCGTCCCGGGCAGAGGCGCTGCGTGGTCACGCAATCTTTGCAAACCCGCGCGCCCTGCCCGGTTAATATGCAAATACCCTTGCGCTGCGGCGCGGCGTGAGCTTCAAATCGCCGGAACCATCGCCGGTTGGCGTGACAGACGAGGAGTTCCAATGGCCGATTTCCAGAAAATCCTGATCGCCAACCGCGGCGAGATTGCCATCCGTATCATGCGCGCCGCCAACGAGATGGGAAAGAAGACGGTCGCCGTCTACGCCGAAGAGGACAAGCTGGGGCTGCACCGCTTCAAGGCGGACGAGGCCTATCGCATCGGCGAGGGGCTGGGCCCGGTGCAGGCCTACCTGTCGATCGAGGAAATCATCCGCGTCGCCAAGGAGGCCGGCGCCGACGCGATCCACCCGGGCTATGGCCTGCTGTCCGAGAACCCCGATTTCGTCGATGCCTGCGATGCGGCGGGCATCACCTTCATCGGCCCCAAGGCCGCGACCATGCGCGCGCTGGGGGACAAGGCCTCGGCCCGCAAGGTCGCCATCGAGGCGGGCGTGCCGGTCATCCCCGCCACCGAGGTGCTGGGCAACGACTGGGAGGCCATCGCCAAGGAGGCCGAGGAAATCGGCTATCCGCTGATGCTCAAGGCCTCCTGGGGCGGCGGCGGGCGCGGCATGCGCCCCATCGAAGGCCCAAAAGAGCTGAAGGACAAGATCCTCGAAGGCCGCCGCGAGGCCGCCGCCGCCTTCGGCAATGACGAGGGCTACCTCGAAAAGATGATCACCCGCGCGCGCCACGTCGAGGTGCAGATCCTCGGCGACAAGATGGGCACGATCTACCACCTGTACGAGCGAGACTGTTCCGTCCAGCGCCGCAACCAGAAGGTCGTGGAACGCGCCCCCGCGCCCTACCTCAGCGAGGCGCAGCGCGAGGAAATCTGCGAACTGGGCCGCAAGATCTGCGCCCATGTGAACTATGAATGCGCGGGCACCGTCGAGTTCCTGATGGATATGGACAGCGGCGCCTTCTACTTCATCGAGGTTAACCCGCGCGTGCAGGTCGAACACACCGTCACCGAAGAGGTGACCGGCATCGACATCGTGCAGGCGCAGATCCTGATCGCCGAGGGCAAAAGCCTTGCCGAGGCCACCGGCAAGGCCAGCCAGTACGACGTGAAGCTGACCGGCCACGCGCTGCAGACCCGGATCACCACCGAGGACCCGACCAACAACTTCATCCCCGACTATGGCCGCATAACCGCCTTCCGGTCGGCCACCGGCATGGGCATCCGTCTGGATGGCGGCACCGCCTACGCGGGTGGGGTGATCACCCGCTACTACGATTCGCTGCTGGTGAAGGTCACCGCCAAGGCGCCGACGCCCGAGAAGGCGATCAAGCGCATGGACCGCGCCCTGCGCGAATTCCGCATCCGGGGGGTGACCACGAATATCGAGTTCGTCATCAACCTGCTGAAGCACCCGACCTTCCTGTCGAACCAGTACACGACCAAGTTCATCGACACGACGCCGGATCTCTTCGACTTCAAGAAGCGCCGCGACCGGGGCACCAAGGTGCTGACCTACATCGCCGACATCACCGTGAACGGCCACCCCGAGGTGCAGGGCCGCGCCATGCCCCACCCCGACCTCAAGCCCGCGAAGGCGCCGAAGGTCCCGCTGGAGGAGCCGCGCGCCGGAACCCGCACCCTCTTGGAGGAAAAGGGGCCGCAGGCGGTCGTGGACTGGCTGACCAGCCAGAAGCAGGTGCTGATCACCGACACCACCATGCGCGACGGCCACCAGTCGCTGCTGGCCACCCGGATGCGCAGCCTCGACATGATCAAGGTCGCGCCCGCCTATGCGCACAAGCTGCCGCAGCTCTTTTCCGTGGAATGCTGGGGCGGCGCCACCTTCGACGTGGCCTACCGCTTTTTGCAGGAATGCCCCTGGCAGCGCCTGCGCGACCTGCGCGCCGCCATGCCGAACCTGATGACGCAGATGCTGCTGCGCGGCGCCAATGGCGTGGGTTACACCAACTACCCCGACAACGTGGTGCAGTTCTTCGTGAAGCAGGCCGCCGAGACCGGCGTCGACGTCTTCCGCGTCTTCGACAGCCTCAACTGGGTCGAGAACATGCGCGTCGCCATGGATGCGGTTCTTGAGTCGGGGAAGATCCTCGAAGGCACGGTCTGCTACACCGGTGACATCCTCGACCCGGACCGGGCCAAGTATGACCTGAAATACTACGTCGCCATGGGCAAGGAGCTGAAAGAGGCCGGCGCCCATATCCTCGGGCTGAAAGACATGGCGGGCCTGCTGAAGCCCTCCGCCGCCGCCCTGCTGGTGAAGACGCTGAAGGAAGAGGTCGGCCTGCCGATCCATTTCCACACGCATGACACCTCTGGCGCCGCCATCGCCACGATCATGGAGGCCGCGCGCGCGGGCGTCGACGTGGTCGACTGCGCCATGGACGCGCTGTCGGGCAATACCTCGCAGCCGACGCTGGGCTCTGTCGTCGAGGGCCTGCGCCACACCGAGCGTGAGACCGGGCTGGATATCGCCGCGATCCGCGAGATCTCGAACTACTGGGAGGCGGTGCGCGGCCAGTACGCGGCCTTCGAATCCAGCATGCAGGCCCCGGCGTCCGAGGTCTACCTGCACGAGATGCCCGGCGGCCAGTTCACCAACCTCAAGGCGCAGGCGCGCTCCATGGGGCTGGAGGAACGCTGGCACGAGGTCGCCCAGACCTATGCCGATGTGAACCAGATGTTCGGCGATATAGTGAAGGTCACACCCTCGTCCAAGGTGGTGGGCGACATGGCCCTGATGATGGTCAGCCAGGGCCTGACCCGCGCCGATGTCGAGGACCCGAACAAGGATCTCTCTTTCCCCGATTCGGTCATCGACATGATGAAGGGCAACCTTGGCCAGCCCCCGGGTGGCTGGCCCAAGGCGATCCAGAAGAAAGTCCTGAAAGCCGAGAAGCCCTTCACCGAGCGCCCCGGCCTCAAGGCCGCCCCGATCGATATCGAGGAAAAGCGCAAAGAACTGGCCGCGACCCTCGAAGGCGTCACCTTCGACGACGAGGACCTGAACGGCTACCTGATGTATCCCAAGGTCTTCACCGATTACGCGGCCCGGCACGAAACCTACGGCCCGGTGCGCGCCCTGCCCACGCGGACCTTCTTCTACGGCATGGAAGCGGGCGAAGAGATCGCCGCGGAAATCGATCCCGGCAAGACGCTGGAAATCCGGCTTCAGGCGGTTGGCGAGACGCAGGACGACGGCGAGGTCCGGGTGTTCTTCGAACTGAACGGCCAGCCCCGCACGATCCGCGTGCCGGATCGCAAGGCCGGCGCTGCCAGCGGCGTTCGCCCCAAGGCCGAGGTCGGCAATCCCGCCCATCTGGGCGCCCCGATGCCGGGGGTCGTGGCCTCTATCGGGGTGAAAGCGGGGGATGCGGTCAAGACCGGCGACCTGCTGCTGACCATCGAGGCGATGAAGATGGAAACCGGCATGCACGCCGAGCGCGACGGCACGGTGAAGGCCGTGCATGTCCAGCACGGCAGCCAGATCGACGCCAAGGACCTGCTGATCGAGTTCGAGTGACGCAGAAGACCCGGAGCCTGACACAGGGCCCGCCTTCGGGCGGGCCATAGGCCGCCGCGCCGGATCGGTCGAGGCCGGATCGCAGAGATAGGCGATAGCCCCCGGCGCCGCGAGCGGGGGCCATGGCAGCCGCGCATGCGCCCTGGAACGCTGTCCGCCCCCCACGATCACACCGGCCTGCCGGCGCCCCGGATGGGCTCGGCCCCGCAGGACGGCCGGCCGCAACACCGTCAAGGCCGCCCCGCCGCGCGGCGCGCTGTCCTTCCCCGCGCCCCTGTGAACAACCCCGTTTCCCGTCGCGAAACAGAAAGTTGCGGCGCAGCCCTGACCTTTATAGGGTAGAATCCTCTCCATGTTGATTTGGGGGAAGGACACCGCGATGGTCTTGCGCCGTTTCATCGGGCTGGGCGCCCTTCTGCTGGCCCTCGGCATCCTGCCGGTCCCGGCGCAGGAGGCCCCCGTCATTCCCTTCGACGAGGAAGGCCCGGTCGAAGAGGTCCCGATCTCCGACCACCCGATCCGCCACCTGCCGGTGCTGCGCTTCCGCTCCTCCGATCCACGCATGAACGAGGCCTACCGGCAGGCCCGCGCCGCCCTGCCGAACGTGGTTTCGGCCACGGAAAAACGCCACGGGTTCTTTTCGCCCTCGCTCGCGCTTCTCATCGCGGTCAAGGTGCCCGATGCCGAGCGACCGATAGAATTCGTCTGGGTCGATACCATCCGGCGCCGGGGCGACCACTTCACCGCCCGACTCGCGGCATGGCCGCGCCGCATCCCCGGCAAACGCCTGCGCGACGAGATCGTCTTCGTCTACCCGCAGGTCTACGACTGGGCGGTGCAGGCCGTCGACGGCCGCTACTACGGCTATTTCACCACCCGCGTCCTGCTGAAGGACATGCAAGAGCCGCAACGCAGCCGCATCGGCGTGACGCTGGTGCCCCGCCCGGTGCCGCAGCTCTGGCAGTGACCGCGCCTGCCACCGGGGACCGCAGCGGACCCCGGGGCCGCCGCCTCACCCCCCTTTGCCCCCATCGCCGCGCCATCGGGCAGGCGCCCCGACGCCCGTCGCAGCCCCCTTCGCAAACAAAGCGACGAAAAAACCTGCCAGCCCCCGGATTTCCTCTTGCACCCCCCGAAGCCTCGCTATAAATCCGCCTTCACCATTTGGTTCGCGGGCGTAGCTCAGGGGTAGAGCATAACCTTGCCAAGGTTAGGGTCGGGCGTTCGAATCGCCTCGCCCGCTCCAAGTGGCCGGATCACGACACGGCAGACAGCCGACGTCACGATCCACAGATGACATGGCGCGCGGGCGTAGCTCAGGGGTAGAGCATAACCTTGCCAAGGTTAGGGTCGGGCGTTCGAATCGCCTCGCCCGCTCCATGTCACCTTCTTCATCCGGATGGATCGCAGCGACAGCGAAAACGCCAACCGCGCCGAAGGCGGCACGCCGCGTCGCGCTGGCGACCACCCCCGGCGCAACGCCTGTCCCGCCCGACGCGCCCCAGCTCTTTCCCCCTGCCCTCTTTCCCCCTGCGCCCGGCCCGCCTATAAGCCCCGGCATACAGCAGGACGATCCGACATGCGCAAAGCCACCATCACCCGCAAGACCGCCGAGACCGCGATCACCGTCACCCTCGACCTCGACGGGTCCGGGACTTATGACAACGACACCGGCGTGGGCTTCTTCGACCATATGCTCGATCAACTGTCGCGCCATGCGCTGATCGACATGCACATCCGGGCCGAGGGCGACCTGCATGTCGACGACCACCACACGGTCGAGGACACCGGCATCGCCATCGGACAAGCCCTGGCCCAGGCGCTTGGCGACAAACGCGGCATCCGCCGCTACGGCGCCTGCCTGCTGCCCATGGACGACGCGCTGGTGCGCGCCGCGCTCGACCTCTCGGGGCGGCCCTTCCTGGTGTGGAACCTCGACCTGCCCTCGCCCAAGATCGGCACCTTCGACACCGAACTGGTGCGCGAGTTCTTCCAGGCGCTCTCGACCCACGGCGGCATCACCCTGCACGTCGACGCGCTCCACGGGATCAACAGCCACCACATCACCGAGGCCGCCTTCAAGGCGGTCGCCCGCGCGCTGCGCGAGGCGGTGGAAGCCGACCCCCGCAAAGGCGACGAAATCCCCTCCACCAAGGGCGCGCTCTAATCCATGCTGACAGCGATCATCGACTACGAAACCGGCAACCTGCACTCGGCCCAGAAAGCCTTCCAGAAGATGGCGCAAGAGGTCGGCGCCGGCACCGTGCAGGTGACCGGCGACCCCGAGGTCGTGGCAAAGGCCGATCACATCGTGCTGCCGGGCGACGGGGCCTTCCCCTCCTGCGCGGCGGCCCTGCGCGCCTCGGGCTGCTTCGACGCCATGCTCGAGGCGGTGAACCGGGGCCGCCCGGTCCTCGGCATCTGCGTCGGCATGCAGCTGATGGCGCAGCGGGGCTTCGAATACGAAGAGACCGAAGGCCTCGGCTGGATCGACGCCACCGTCGACCGCATCACGCCCGGCGATCCGGCGCTCAAGATCCCGCATATGGGCTGGAACGATCTGGTGATCGAACGCCCGCACCCGGTGATGGCGGGCCTCGAAACCGGCGAACACGCCTATTTCGTGCACTCCTACCAGATGCGGATGATCGACCCGACCCAGCGCGTGGCCCATGTCGACTATGCCGGCGACATCACCGCCATCGTCGCCCGCGACAACTGCATCGGGTTGCAGTTCCACCCCGAGAAAAGCGCCGCCGCAGGCCTGCGCATGATCGCCAACTTCCTGCGCTGGCGCCCCTGACAGAACCGGCGCGAACAGCGCTCAGGCCGCCCGCGCCGCCTTTCTTCTCTGCCCGACCCCTCAAGAAAAACGCCCGCCGGGCGCCCGCCCTTCGGGTTTCTTCTTGGCCCAAATACCTCTGATCGACTGCCCCGCAGACGCGCCGGATCCCTGCCTGCGCCCCCGGGGGATCCCGAGGGCCCAGGCTCGCCGCAGGCAAGAGGCGCGCGCCCAGGCCTTCGCCCGGCCAGGGGCCGGGCGAAACCGCTCAGTTCAACCGGCTCCAGGTCTGGCTGGAACAGAGCAGGCCGCCCGCAACGCAGCCCTGCAGGGTCAGCGCATTGCCGCTCAGGGCCATCTTGCCGGTGTAGACCTTGTTGTTCGACGGCCGCCAGACCTTGCCCCGGTACTGGCCACCGCCCTGCGGCGCCATGTTGATGACCAGCGTCTTGCCCTTGTTGGGCGACTCGTATTCGCCCGAGGCGTTGAAGGTCCGCACGATCACGCCGCACAGCTTGTCCCCGCAGGGCACCATGCGCACATGCGCATAGGCGCCCTCGTCGGGCTGCGTCTTCCAGGTCCCCTCCACCGGGTCCGCCGCCGCCGCACCGGCCACCAGCGCCAGCGCCATTGCCAGAAGTCTCATGTCCTCTCCTCCCGTCGTGACATGACCGAAACGATGCCGCCCGCCCGGCCTTTACGGCAAGCGTGACGCAGGGTCCGCTTGCATGTATCGTGGCGTCATACTAAGGGGCCGCAAGACTCTGGAAGGGCTGCACAAATGATCCTCTACCCCGCTATCGACCTGAAGGACGGCAAGGCCGTCCGCCTGCTGCGCGGCGATATGGACAAGGCGACCGTCTTCAACGACGATCCGGCCGCCCAGGCGCTGGAGTTCGTGGCGCAGGGCTGTGAGTGGCTGCATCTTGTCGACCTGAACGGCGCCTTTGCCGGGCAGCCGGTGAACGCCGCCGCGGTCGAGGAAATCCTCAGGCAGACCAAGACCCCGGCCCAGCTGGGCGGCGGCATCCGCGACATGGCGACCATCGAGATGTGGCTGTCGAAGGGTCTCTCCCGGGTGATCCTCGGCACCGTGGCGGTCGAGAACCCCGCCCTCGTGCGCGAGGCCGCCGCCGCCTTCCCGGGGCAGGTCGCCGTGGGCATCGACGCGCGGGACGGCAAGGTCGCGACCAAGGGCTGGGCCGAGACCACGGATGTCGATGCAACCGACCTCGCGCGGTCCTTCGAAGACGCGGGCGTCGCGGCCATCATCTACACCGATATCAACCGCGACGGCGCGATGCAGGGCCCCAACGTGCAGGCAACCGCGGCCCTGGCCCGTGCCGTGACGATCCCGGTCATCGCCTCGGGCGGGGTGTCTTCGCTGAAAGACCTGATCGCCCTGCGCGACTGCGGTGCCGCGCTGAACGGCGCGATCTCGGGCCGGGCGCTTTACGACGGGGCGCTCGACTTGAAAGCGGCCCTCAAGGCCCTCGCCTGACAAAGGGGCCGCGGCGGTCCGACGCAGGACCGCCCCGCCGCCAACCGACCGGCGACCCACCTTTCCGGCTCCGCCACCCGGACGCAGGCGCAGCCAAAGGCGCCTGCGGCACTCGATAGCCGAACGCACCGGCACGCCGGCACCAAGGCCCAAGGCGCCTTGCCCCCGTCGGGACAGCAATGTCGCGATCCTGGCGCGCGGCGCGTCAGCCTTCCGCCCGCCCCCGCCTTGCCGCCGCCCCAGCCTCGCCTTGCCGCCCCCCCAGCCTCGCCTTGCCGCCCCCCCAGCCTCGCCTTGCGCTGGCCGCCGTACGGCCACCGCCGCCGTGGTGGCACGGTGGCCTGTCTTCAAGGGCGAAACCCCGCCGTCCGCGATTCCCCGCAGGCCGAACCACGGCATTTCGGCAAGCCGCCGCCGCCCCGTCGCGCCCCGGTTGAAGCCGGACGGACCGCACGCCACCTTTCTGGACGAAGGCCGCGCCGCCCTCATGGCGCAGCCCGAAACAACGGAAGGAAAAGGCACATGACCATCCGCAAGACCCTCCTCGGCACCGCAACTCTGGCCGCGCTGGCCGCCGCTCCGCTGGCCCCCGTTCTGGCGCAGACCGCCCCCGCGCAGGATGCCCCGGCAGCGGCCCCCGCAGAGGCCCCTGCACAGGCTCCCGCCGCCACGCCCGAAGCCGTGGACTTCAGCGACGCAGAGCTGCAGAGCTTCGTCGAGGCGGCCTCTGAAATTGCCGAGATCCGACAGGAATTCGCCGCCCAGATCCAGGGTGCGCAGGACGGCGAGACGGTCAAGGAACTACAGGAGCAGGCCCTGACCGAGATGCGCGCGGCCATCGATGCCACCGACGGCATCGACGTCGAGCAGTACAATGCCATCGGCGCCGCCTCGCAGTCGGATTCCGAGGTCAACGAGCGCCTGACCGCGATGATGCAGCAGCACATGCAGAAACAGGACAACGGCGAGGGCTGACTTACCCAAGGCTTGCCCCGCCCGCGGGCGGCCCCCTCCCCGGCCGACGGGCCGGACACCGGGGCCGCCCGACCGCGCGCCGCCTCCTCCCCCGGGGCGGCGCGCTTTTGTGCAGGCCCCGAATTCCTCCCAGGAATTCGGGGCGGTTTCTTTGCAAGAAACCGGCCCCACCCCCGGCAGCCCGCTGCTTTGACCTTTCCAAGCGCGGTGTTTCGCGCTACCGGAAGGCCATGCTGAAGACCCGCATCATTCCCTGTCTTGACGTCGCCGATGGCCGCGTCGTGAAGGGCGTCAACTTCGTCGACCTGCGCGATGCAGGCGACCCGGTGGACGCCGCCCGTGCCTATGACGCCGCCGGTGCCGACGAGCTCTGCTTCCTTGACATCCACGCCACGCACGAGAACCGCGGCACCATGTTCGACATGGTCAGCCGCACCGCCGAGCAGTGCTATATCCCGCTGACCGTGGGCGGCGGTGTCCGCACCGTGGCGGATGTGCGGGCGCTGCTGCTGGCGGGCGCCGACAAGGTCTCGTTCAACTCTGCCGCGGTGGCCAACCCCGATGTGGTGGCCGAGGCCGCCGATCAGTTCGGCAGCCAGTGCATCGTCTGCGCCATCGACGCCAAGACCGTGGCCCCCGGCAAGTGGGAGCTCTTCACCCACGGCGGCCGCAAGCCCACGGGCATCGACGCGGTCGCCTTCGCCCGCCTGATCGCCGCCAAGGGCGCCGGAGAGATCCTGCTGACCTCGATGGACCGCGACGGCACCAAATCCGGCTTCAACCTGCCCATGACCCGCGCCATCGCGGATGCCGTCGAGATCCCGGTGATCGCATCGGGCGGTGTCGGCACGCTGGACCACCTCGTCGAGGGCGTGACCGAGGGCCATGCCTCGGCGGTACTGGCAGCCAGCATCTTCCACTTCGGCACCTTCACCGTGGCCGAGGCCAAGGCCCATATGGCCGCCGCCGGCATCCCCGTGCGGCTGTGAGCGGCAAGGCCCCGTACAGCGCCCGGCGCGCAGCCCCCTGCCACGACATCCCCACGCCATCGCGGGTCCGGGCGCAGGCCCACCACCCGGCCCTGCCCCGTTTCAGCCGCCCCTGAGGACCCCGCCATGACACTGGAAGACCTCGAAGCCATCGTGGCCAGCCGCGCCAAGGCCTCTCCCGATGAAAGCTGGACCGCCAAGCTCCTGGCCAAGGGCCCCGAGAAATGCGCCGAGAAATTCGGTGAGGAAGCGGTGGAGGCGATCATCGAAGCCGTGAAGGGGGACCGCGACAAGCTGGCCTCCGAGGCTGCCGATGTGCTCTTTCACCTGCTGGTGATGCTGCGCGCCCGGGATGTGTCCGTGGCGCAGGTCATGGCCGTGCTCGCGGCGCGGCAATCGCAGTCCGGGCTGGCCGAGAAAGCGGCGCGCGGCGGCTGAGACGGGCGCGAAGCGGCTTCGAAGCCGCTTGTCGAAGGCCCTTCGAATGGCCTTGCGCCCCCATGAACCGCGACCTGCAAAACCGGAGGCTGCGGGTATCCCCGCGCAGATGGCCCGAGAGGCCGCATGACCCGGGTGGCTGCCCCCCCGGCGCGCCAAGCTCTACCGGGATCCGGTTAACCGGCGCTGCACGGACCTCACTCCCGGTCCCGCCCGCGACGCAGCGGTCGCTACGGCGGCCAGCGAGACGGTGGGCCGGGCGCCTTCGCGCATCACGAGACCGGCCACGGACCGGAGCCTCACAGCTTCGACGAGATCACCCCGGTGTTGAAGCCGCCCATGCGCAGCTCTCCGAACAGGCGCTGATACTCGATCTTGGGACACCGGTTCATCACCACGTCGACGCCCCGCGCCTCTGCCCGGGCCCGCGCCTCTTCGCTGACGACACCGATCTGCATCCAAACCGTCCGCAGCCCCGGAAAACAGGCCAGCGCCTCGTCGACGATCGGCGGCACATGCTCGGGCCGGCGGAAGATATCGACCATGTCGACGTCGCCGGGACAATCCGCCAGCCCGGCCCGCACGGTCTCTCCGAACAGGGTCTGCCCCGCATGTCCGGGATTCACCGGAATCACCGCGAATCCCTTCAGTTTCAGGTAGCGCGCGACGTAGTAGCTGGGCCGGACCGGGTTCATCGACACGCCGACAACCGCGATCTTGCGCGTGCCTGTCAGGATATCCTTGAGATGGCCGTCGGTGTACTCCATGCGCCTCATCCTAGGCCGGTGGTGCCGGGACGCAAGCTGCAAACCCCTGCCCTGAAAAAGAAAAAGCGCCCGGGAAAATACCCGGGCGCAGTTACGGAACGAGGGACAGTGAAGGTTTCGCGGGGGTTCCGGCCCCGCGACCTGATAGAAAGATAGGCTAGAATGTCACAGGTTAAAGGTCTGTAAAGAACTCGTGAACGAATTTTCTTGACCATCACCCCGATCTGCCGGTTGCAAGGCTGTCGATCAGCGTTTCGTGCAGGCTTTCGGTGGAATCCGCACCGACCAGCCGCGGCGCCCGCAGCAGGAAGAGCTTTCCCAGCCCGGTCCAGGTTCCGATCGATGGCGCGTGTACATCGCAGGGAAACCGCGTCCGCCAGCCCTCGGGCAGGGCCACGCCGCTGGCCTCCAGCTTTTCCAGCATCCAGACCAGCGGGATGTTCGACAGCGGCCGCGCCGCCGTCTCCGCCCCGATCTGCCCGCCGACATCGCCATGGGTGCCGCGAAACCAGACCTGCTCGACCTCGCCCTCCCACCCGGGCGGCGAGGACCAGAGCACCGGCGCATAGGCCTGCCGCGTCTCGTCATAGGCCAGGGCGTGATAGCCGCGCCGGACCGTCGCCCCAAGCGCGTGGTTGTGAAACTCGTGGTTGCTTTCGGTCAGCCGCCACAGCAGCGGCAGCCGCAGCCCCAGCGCCTTGACGCTGTCCCAGACGCCGACCATCTCGATCGGCGCGCTGTCGTGACAATAGAGCCGGGCGAAATCCCGCGCCGCGGTGCCGCCGGGCGCCAGCTGATACAGGCGGTAGATCTGCTGGATATTGCGTTCCGTCGCCGCCTCGGCGCGGATCAGCCCGACGCGGTCGATGATCCCGGCCAGCGACCGCACCGCGTAGGCGCCGCGCGAATAGCCCATCAGGTAGATCCGGTCGCCGGGCCGGTAACGCGAGGACAGGTAGCCATAGGCGCGGCGGATCTGGCCGTTGATCCCGCGCCCATAGGCGACATCGGCGGTGGCGGCCCAATCCGTCCACTGCACCCCCGCCTCGTAGAACAGCGAGGCATGCCCGCGCTCCTGCAGCAGGCGGAAGGTCAGGCCCGCGTTGGTCTCTTGCCCCGCCTTCAAAGAGGACATGGTCCCGTCAAGGATGATGACGTGATCGACCGGCCCGCGCCTGTGGCCCCATGCGGAATGGTCCGTCGACAGCCGCCGACGGAACCAGCCGAAGATCCTGTTACCCAGCCGTGGCCGCATGATCGCGCAACATCGTCCAGACGCGCAGCGGCGTGAAGGGCATGTCGACCTGGCGGATGCCGCGGGTCCACAGCGCGTCCTGCACCGCGTTCGAGACCGCCGCCAGGGCGCCCACGGTCCCGGCCTCGCCGCAGCCCTTCATGCCCATGGGGTTGGCGGTCGAGGGCACCGGCTCTGTCGCGAAATCGATCATCGGCATGTCGAAGGCGCGCGGCATGGCGTAGTCCATGAAGCTGCCGGTCAGCAGCTGGCCGGTCTCGTCGTAGGCCACCTGTTCGACCAGCGCCTGCCCCAGCCCCTGCGCGACACCGCCATGCACCTGCCCCTCGGCCAGCAGGGGATTGATGAGGTTGCCGAAATCGTCGACCACCGCGTAACGCACGCACTCCGTCAGCCCGGTGTCGGGGTCGATCTCGACCTCGGCCACGTGGCAGCCGTTGGGATAGCTGCGGCCCGGAAGCTCGGCCCGCGCGTCCCACGTCAGCAGGTCCTCGCGGCCCGCCTCGCGCGCCAGTTGCGCCGCCTCCATCATCGTCGGCGTGACGTTCGACCCCTCGGCGCGGAAGCGTTCGTCGTCGAAGGAGATCTCTTCCGCCGGCACGCCCATCTCGTCGGCGAGGAAGTCGGCAAAGCCGCTGACCATGGTCGAGACCACCGCCAGCGTCGCATTGGCCTGCGTCGTCACCGAGCGCGAGCCGCCGGTGCCGCCGCCCGTGGCGATCAGGTCGCTGTCGCCCTGGATCACCTCGATCTTCTCGGCGGGGATGCCGGACTGGTCGGACAGGAACTGCGCAAAGACCGTCTCGTGCCCCTGCCCGTTCGACTGGGTGCCGACGTAGATCTTTGCCCCGTCCTCGGTGAATTCGACCTTCACGTCCTCATGCGGCTGCCCGAGGATCGACTCGATGTAGTAGCACAGCCCGATGCCGCGCAGCTTGCCCCGCGCCTCGCTCTGCGCGCGCCGCTCGGCAAAGCCATCCAGCGCCGCGAAGTCTTCCGCATGGCCCATGACCCGCGCGAAATCGCCCACGTCATACAGCTCGCCAGAGGCGGTCTTGTAGGGAAACTGCTCGGGCTTGATGAAGTTGATCCGCCGCAGCTCCAGCGGGTCCACCCCCAGCTCGCGCGCGGCGCGGTCCATGACGCGTTCCAGCACATAGATCGCCTCGGGCCGACCGGCGCCGCGATAGGCGTCGACCTGCGTGGTGTTGGTGTAGAAACCCTCGGCCCGGTAGTACATCGTCTGGATGTCATAGACCCCGGTGATGACCCGGCCAAAGAGGAAACTCTGGATCATTTGACCGAAGTGCGAGTTGTAGGCGCCAAGGTTCGACCGCGTGTGCAGGCGATAGGCGGTGATCCTGTGGGTCTCGTCGAAGGCCAGCTCGGCAAAGGTGGTCAGGTCGCGCCCGGCATTGTCGCTCAGCATCGCCTCGCCCCGGTCGGACATCCAGTGCACGGCCCGGCCCAGCACCCTGGCGGCATAGGGCAGGATGAAATACTCGGGGTACGGCATGCCCTTCATGCCGAAGCCGCCGCCGACGTCGGGATTGGTCACCCGCACCGTCCGGGGATCGACGCCGAAGGCGCGCGACAGTTCTTCCTTCATGCCCCAGACACCCTGCCCGTTGAAGGCAAGGTGCATCCGCCCCGCTTCGTACTCCGCATAGGCGCCGCGCGGTTCCATGGCGTTGACGATGATGCGGTTGTCGCCCACCTCCAGCGAGACGGTCCTGGCCGCCGCCTCGAAGGCCGCCTTGGTGGCCGCCTCGTCGCCGAGGCCGTAGTCATAGGCGCGGTTGTCCGGGGCCTCGTCGTGGATCGCCGTGTCGCCCGGCGCGAGGTCCAGCATGACCGGCAGGTCCTCGTAATCCAGCTCGATCAGCTCGGCGGCGTCGCGGGCCTGTTCCAGCGTCTCGGCCACGACCACGGCCACCGGTTCCCCGGCAAAGCGCAGCCTGTCCTCGGCCAGGACCGGGCGGCGGGTCTCCGCGCCCATGGTTCCGTCGCGGTTCGGCGTCAGCGTCGCCGACATGGCGATGTCGACGCCCGCCTCGGTCATGTCCTGCGCCGTCACCACCAGATGCACACCCTCCGCGTCCCGCGCGGCAGAGACGTCCAGCCCGGTGATCCGCGCATGCGCGACGGGCGAGCGGAAGACGAAGGCGCGCAGCGCACCCTCGGGGACGATGTCGTCGACGTAGCGCCCCTGCCCGGTCAGGAACCGCGTGTCTTCCCTGCGTGTGACGGATTGGGCCTTGCCGAACTTTTCCATGGGGGTCCCTCGCGCGTGCTGGATGCCTTAGCGCGGACCTTAGCGGCCATGCCCGAAGTGTCCAGCCCGCGTCACCGCGCCAGTGTCACGATCTTCCGCGCGCCATAGCCGTTGAAGCGCGTCGCCAGCGCGTTGGAATAGGCGCCGCAGGCGTGGAACAGCAGATAGTCCCCTTCGGCGAGATCCCCGGGCAGCAGCACGGTTTCCGACAGCCGGTCGAGGCTGTCGCAGGTCGGGCCGAAGACGGTCAGCGGGCGCAGGGGCGCGCTGCGCGGCGTGCCTGCGGGCGACAGCGCGGTGATGCGGGCCGAGGGCCCGAGGTCGCGCCATTCGCTGAGGCCGCCATAGATGCCGTCGTTCAGGAAGACCGCGCCCTCGGTCGCGGCCTTGACCAGCAGCGCGAGTTCAAAGCAATCGGCGACCATGGCCCGGCCCGGTTCGCAGACCAGCGCGGGCGGCGTGGCAAAGGCGGCGCGTGTAGCCTCGTCGATGGCTTCGAAGATGGCGGGCAGGTCCGGGGCCGGGTCTTCGCGGTGCGCCGGAAAGCCGCCGCCCACGTTCAGGCGGTGCAGGGTGACGCCGGCGGTTTCCGCCACCCGCGCGGCGGCGTGGATATAGGCGACCCAGGCCTGCGCGTCGCGGCATTGGGTGCCGGGGTGGAAGGTGATCGAGGGCGTGCCGCCGCGCTTCACCACCTCGGCCAGCAGGGCGGCGGCGCGGTCGGGCTCTGCGCCGAACTTGGACCCGAAGTCATAGATGGCGCCCGCCACCGGCAGCTTCAGCCGCACGGCGATCTCCTGCCCGCTCAGGTCGCCCAGCTTGTCCAGTTCCGACAAGCGATCCACCGACCACGAGGTGACGCCCATGCGCCGCCCCTCGGCGATCTCGGACAGGGCGCGGATCGGGTTGTGGTAGTGCAGCACGGCGCCCGGCGCCACGGCGCGGACCATGTGCATCTCTTCCGGCGAGGCCACGTCGAAGGCACCCACCCCGGCGGCGGCCAGCGCTTCCAGAACGGCGCGGTCGGGGTTGGCCTTGACCGCAAAGGTCACGAGGCCGGGAAAGCCGTCCAGGAACACCCGCGCGGTGGCGGTCAGCCTTGCGGGGTCGAAGAAGAAGACCGGCTCTTGCGGGGTCTCGCGGGACAGGTACTGCGTCGGGTTGCGGTGGAATGCCTGCTGAAGGACCATGGGGTTCGCGCCTCTGGTATAGGTTGCCTGTCCTCCCAGTTTCCGCGCGATTCCTGTCGATTTCATCGGGCAGATGCGTCAGGATGTTCGAAACGCCCGTCAAAACGCAGGTCCGATGATACAATTCGACGAAACAGACCGCGCGCTGATCGCGCTCTTGTCCGAAAACGCCCGCGCCTCGGCGACCGAGCTGTCAAAGCGCCTTGGCCTTGCGCGGACCACCGTGCAGGCGCGGATCGAGAAGCTGGAGCAGTCGGGCGCCATCGCCGGCTACACGATCCGGCGCGGCCAGCGGCTGGACCCGGCGATCCGCGCAACGGTGCTGATCGGGGTGGAACCGCGCGCCACGGCCTCGGTGCTGGCCCGGCTGAAACAGGTCAAAGAGGTCGAGACGGTGCACACCACCTCGGGGCGCTTCGACCTTGTGGCGGAACTGGCGGCGCAGACCACGGAGGCGCTGGACCGCGCGCTGGATCAGATCGGAGAGGCGAAGGGCGTGCGCGGCTCGGAAAGCCTGATCCACCTCAGCACGCGCATCGACCGGCGGGGTGGCTAGGGTGGGCTTGGCCCCACCCCTTGACCCCTTGGGCGGATTACTCCGCCGCTTCCTCGGTGCTGTATTTCTTGAACAGCCCGCCCTGGAACATGAAGAAGACGAGGATCGCGGCGGTCAGGCCGAAGGTCTTGAAATAGACCCATGTCTCGGTGCTCATGGTGCGCCAGATCACCTCGTTCAGGGCCGCCAGCCCGAAGAAGAGCCACATCACCCGCCTGGTCAGGATCATCCAGCCTTCCTGCTTCAGCGGCATCAGGCCCTCCATCACCGCCTGAAGCCAGCTTTGCCCGCGCATCAGCCCGATCGCCAGCGCCCCGCCGAACAGCAGGTAGATCAGCGTCGGCTTGATCTTGAAGAAGCGTTCGTCGTTCAGCCAGACTGACAACCCGCCGAAGACCACGATCAGCACCGCCGTCACCGCCTGCATGCGGCTGAGGTGGCCGGTCAGCTTCCAAAGCGCCCCCATGCACAGCAGGAAGACCGGGATGAAGGCGGCGGTCACCAGGATGAAGCCGTTGTATTCTGTCCCGCCAATGGTGAAGATCTCGTCCTTCAGCCAAAGGTAAGCTGCGAAGAAGGCAAGGATCGGGCCGAATTCCAGCGCGGTCTTCAGCATCGGGTTCACGGTTTTCGGGTCCGTTGCGGGCTTGGGTTCTGTCGTGGGCGTTGGGTCGGTCATGGGGCCTCTCGTACCTGTCCCGCTCCAGATAGGCGTTTCAGCCCGCCAACTCAACGATCACCGCCCCGGCGGCGATCAGCGCCATCAGCGCGATGCGCCGGGGGCCCACGGTTTCCTTCAGCACCAGCCAGCCGATGACCGCCGCGAAGACCGTCGAGGTCTCGCGCAGGACGGCGGCCTCGCCGACCTTGTCGAGGCGGGTGGCCAGCATGACCGACCCGAAGCTGAAGAATGCGACGATGCCGCCGACGAAGCCGCGCAGCAGCAGCGGCGGCAGGGTCGGCTTCTCTGCCATCCTGCGGTAGCGCAGCACCGCGATCACCGGCATCAGCAGGCCGTCGATGAAGAAGAACCACGCCAGAAAGGTGAAGGGGTCCGCCGTGGCCCGGATACCATAGGCGTCATAGGTGGTGTAAAGCGCCACGAAAAGCCCGGTGGCGACCGCGAAGGCCAGCGCCCGGGGCAGCGTGTCGCGCGCGGTTTCGAGGTAGCGCAGGTTGTAGACCGCAAGCCCGAAGATGCCCGACAACAGGACACCGACCCCGGCCCATTGCATCGGCGCGAAATGCTCGCCGAAGACCAGCGAGGCGCCGATCACCGCGAAAAGCGGCCCGGTGCCGCGCACCACCGGGTAGACCACCGTATAGGCGCCCTGCGTATAGGCCATGGCCTGCAACAGCTTGTAGACCGTGTGGATCAGGAAGGCGCCGGCGAAGATCGGCCACATATGCGGCTCGGGCCAGGGCACGACGAAAAGCGCGAAGGGCGCCGCCATCAGCCCGTAACAGCCGTCGATGGCGCCGCGCGACATCCACGGATCGTGCCGCCCCTTCTGAAGCGCCCCGAAGACCGCGTGAAGAAAGGCGGCCAGCAGGGCAAGGATCAGCGCCAGCCGATGCCCCTCTGCCGTGCCTTCGAGAGAGATCAGCCAGTCCGACACGGGCGCCCCTTTTTGCATGACGGTGTCATGCATCTGCCCGGTTGCGCGGGCGGATGCAAGGGTTCTGACGGCTTTCGAGGAACCTCGAGCGCCCGGCCCCGGTTAAGCCGGAAACCTCCGCAGGGCCGCTTGACCATGTTCGAACAGATCTCGCAGGAATTCACCCGCTCTTTCTCCGTCATTCCGCCGGAGGTGGCCTTTGCCCGTATCGTGGCGGCCATCCTGCTGGGGGGAATCGTCGGGCTGGAACGGGAATGGCGCGAGAAACCGGCCGGGCTGCGGACGCATATCCTCGTCTCGGTGGCGGCCTGCCTCTTCGTGCTGCTGGGCCGTGAACTGGCGGCCATGGACTTCGGCGCGGGCGAGCAGCGCAACGACCCGCTGCGCATGATCGAGGCGGTGACGGCGGGCGTGGCCTTCCTTGCCGCCGGGCTGATCTTCACCGCCGGCGAGAAGGTCCGCAACGTGACCACTGGCGCCTCGCTCTGGCTGGTGGGCGGGATCGGACTGGGCTGCGGCGCGGGACAGATGCCGCTGGCCGCCATGGCGACCGTCGTGGTGGTCGCCGTGCTGCTGGTGCTGCGCCGGGTCGAGCGGGCCATGGGCACGAACGAGACCCAGTGAGGCGGCCCGCGGCGGCCCATGGGGGCTCTGCCCCCGCGCGTGCCGCGCTCCCCCGGGATATTTCGGGACAGAAGAAACCGAAGAGGTCAGCTTTCCGTATCGAGGCCGGTCAGGGCGGCGGCGAATTCCTCGGGGTCGAAGGCGGCGAGATCGTCGATCTGTTCACCCACGCCGATGGCATGGATCGGCAGGCCGAACTTGTCCGCCAGGGCGACCAGGACACCGCCCTTCGCCGTCCCGTCCAGCTTGGTCATCACAAGCCCCGACACATCGGCGAGCTTGCGGAAGGTCTCGACCTGGTTCACCGCGTTCTGGCCGGTTGTCGCATCCAGCACCAGAAGCGTGTTGTGCGGCGCCTCCGGGTCCTTCTTGCGGATCACGCGGACGATCTTGGCCAGTTCCTCCATCAGGTCCTGCCGGTTCTGCAACCGCCCCGCCGTGTCGATCATCAGAAGGTCGGCACCCTCGGCCTGCGCCCGCGTCATGGCGTCGAAGGCAAGGCTGGCCGGGTCCGAACCCTCGGGCGCGGTCAGGACCGGCACCCCGGCCCGTTCGCCCCAGACCTGAAGCTGTTCCACCGCCGCCGCGCGAAAGGTATCGCCCGCGGCAATCACCACGTTCTTGCCCGCGGCCCGGAACTGGCTGGCGAGCTTGCCGATGGTCGTGGTCTTGCCCGAGCCGTTCACGCCGACCACCAGCACCACCTGCGGGCGGCGCGGGTAGAGCGGCAGGGGCCGCGCGACGGGCGCCATGATCCGGGCCACCTCGGCGCTGAGCAGCTCTTTGATCTCGCGCGTCGACAGGCGTTTGCCAAAGCGCCCCTCGGCGATGTTTCCGGTCACCCGCAGGGCCGTGTCGACCCCCATATCCGAGGCGATCAGCAGCTCTTCGAGCTGCTCCAGCATCTCGTCGTCCAGGACCCGGCGCACCGCCGGCTCTGCCCGGCCCTTGCCGATGAAGCGCCCCAGAAGCCCCGGCTGCGGCGGCGCGGCCACGGGCTGGGGCGGCAGGTCGATGGGCTTGATCCGTGCCGCTTCCGACGGCGGCGGCGGCGGCGCTTGCGGTGCGGGCATGGCCGGGGCGGTCACCGGCATCTCTGTCTTGGGCAGATCCTCGGGCTGGCCCGCATCGGCAGAGCCGCCCTCTTGCACGATGGCATCAAGCCCCTCATCCAGCTTGGAGGACGACTTCAAAAGCCGGTTCTTCAGCTTTCCAAAGAAGGACATGGCGGATCTTTCCCGATTGATACTCTCCCTCCACCTAATACGGAGGGCCACTTAATAAAAGTGTGAGTTGACGCAGCGCGTGGCGCGACGGATCACTGAAGCATGCGCGCCCTTGTCCTGTTCCTCTTGCTTTGGCCTGCCGCCCTGCGCGCGGAGCCCGGCACGATGTGTTCTGCCGGCGCCTTCGGCCAGGTGCAGTGCATCCGGCCCGCGCATTTCGTCTTTGACACCTGCCAGGCCATCGAGATCTTCGCCGAAAGCCACGATCTGGATCCGGGCTTCTTCGCGCGGCTGATCTGGCAGGAAAGCCGCTTCGACCCCAATGCCCTGAGCCACGCCGATGCCATGGGGATCGCGCAGTTCATCGCCTCGACCGCCCGGCTGCGCGGCCTTCTGGACCCCTACAATCCGGCAGAAGCCCTTGAGTATTCGGCGGAATACCTCGGCGAACTGCGGCGGCGCTACGGCAATCACGGGCTGGCGGCGGTGGCCTATAACGGCGGTGAACGACGCGCCGACGGGCTGGTGGCGGGCACCGGCGGGCTGGCGAAAGAGACGGTGGATTACGTCAGGATCATCACCGGGCTGGCCGCCGAAACCTGGCGCGACGCACCGCCCGAGGCGCCGGATTTCCGGCTGGACGGGGACCGGCCCTTTCGGGAGGCCTGCCACCAGATGGCGCGCAACCGACGCCTGACCGCCTATCCGGCACAGCAACCGGGTACGCCGAAGCTGAAGAAATGGGGCGTCCAGATGGCCTTCGGAACCACCAAGGCGGTGGCCATGCAGCAATTCAAGAGCCGGGCGCGGGCCTGCAAGGCTCTGGTCGGCGACGCGGTCCCGGATCTTGTCTGGCAGAAAAGCCGGTCGAGCCCCAAGGGCGGCTACTACATGGCCCGCATCGGGCACGAGTCGCGGGACGCCGCCTGGCGGCTCTGCACCCGCCTGAAGGCGCAGGGCTGCATCTGCGCCGTCTACAAGAACCACTGAAATTTTGACTTTATCGGACAGGAAGGCCGTCACCTTCTCGGAAACGCGCCAGTCCACTTACAGTTTTGCGATCTTGCCCGCATTTCGCCGGGGCGTTTTTGCATAACCGCGCGGATCGGGTTCGGGGTCGCCTGACCTGCCCGCAAATCAAGGCCCCCGCCCCGCGCCACAGGTCGAAGAAGCCCCCGCCCGCCAGAGCCGCGCCTTCCAGCGCCTTGATGTCCCTCCGCAAGATCGCGTGAGAGAGGGGGCATCCGTCGCCCGGGCGGATACAGCCTGGCCCGGCTTCCACGATCCATACGTCAACCGCCATTTCACAAGTAATAACAAAGGCCTCTCTGCCGATGTAAAAGCAGCGCCTGAAGCTGCGCGGCTTGCGCCGGCGACCGTTTCCCGCAAGGCCGCGCGCCCTTGCCTTCGTCCGGCGCCATGCGCACCCTCCACTGGATACCGCTTCCCCCGGCACTGCTCTGGCGGAAAGGGACGCCCTGTCCCCAACCCGGGCCGTGACATAGCGTGACTCTGCCCGAACGGTGACGGAATGTTGTGATATCGGGCGCAAGACTGGCCGGTAAGGTAGATTGTAGGGGAAGTCATGATCCGTTTCGCGCTTGCGACCCTTGGCATGGTGGCGCTGCTGGCGCTGGCCATGGTGGTGGGCGCCCCCTTTCCGGCGATGGCGCTGGCCTGTGTCACGGCGCTCGTCTGGGCGCTGGACAAGATCACCGCGCTGGCCGCGCCCGATGTGCCGGGGGCAGAGTTCCCGGCGGGCGGCGGGCTGTCGATCACGCTGGGGCTGCTGCACTTTCCCCTGCTTTACGGCGGGGTCGCGGTGCTGTCCTCTGACGCGCCTTGGCTGGACAAGCTGCTGATCTTCCTCGCGCTGTCGCTGTTCCTTGGGCAGGTCAGCAATTCCAACGCACATGAGCTGATCCACCGCGCCGGGCGCTGGCCGCGCAGGCTGGGTGTCGCGGTCTATGCCTCGGTTCTGTTCGGGCACCATGCCTCGGCCCATGTCCGGGTGCATCACATCCACGCCGCGACGGACCGCGATCCGAATTCCGCGCGCTTGGGCGAGTCGTGGTACGCCTTCGCCGCGCGCGCATGGGTGGGCTCGCTGCGCGCGGGCTATCGCGCCGAAAGCCGCCTGCGGCAGAGGCGCGGGGTGCATCCCTATGCGTGGTATGCGGGCGGAGCGGTCCTGTCGCTGGGCATCGCCGCCGTGATCGGAGGTGTCGCCGGCATCGCGGCCCTGCTGGCCCTGTCGGCCTATGCGCAGGCACAGCTGTTCCTGTCGGACTACGTGCAGCACTACGGCCTCAGGCGCCGAGACAGCGCCAATGGCAGGCCCGAGCCGGTCGGCCCGCAGCACAGCTGGAACGCACCGCAGGGGGCGTCTTCGGCGCTGATGCTGAACGCGCCGCGCCATTCCGACCACCACGCGCATCCCGCGCGCCCCTATCCGGGGCTTCAGATCGACCGCGACTCCATGCCGATCCTGCCCTATTCGCTGCCGGTCATGGCCTGTATCGCGCTGGTGCCGCCGCTCTGGCGCCGCGTCATGGACCGGCGCGCGGCCCGCTGGGCAAGGGCCGGGTGACGCTGCCCCGCCTCGATTGACACTGCCCGGCAGAGCCCCAATTCTGAACTCACCGCTTATCGGAGGCTCTCATGACCACCCTCACCGTGAACGGGCAGACCCATCAGGTCGACCTGCCCGGCGACGTCCCCCTGCTTTGGGTGCTGCGCGACGCGCTGAACCTGACCGGCACTAAATACGGCTGCGGCGTCGCCTCTTGCGGGGCCTGCACCGTGCAGATCGACGGCGAGGCCGTGCGGTCCTGCCAGGTGCCGCTGTCGGAGGTCTGGGGCGATGTGACGACCATCGAGGGGCTGGGCCAGCCCGAGGCCCCGCACCCGCTGCAAGAGGCATGGATCGCGCATCAGGTGCCGCAATGCGGCTACTGCCAGTCGGGCCAGATCATGCAGGCCGCCGCCCTGCTGGCCGAGTTCCCGAACCCCAGCGACGACGAGATCGACGCCGCCATGTCCGGCAACCTCTGCCGCTGCGGGACCTATCCGCGCATCCGCGCCGCCATCAAATCCGCCTCAGAGGGGGCCTGAGCCATGGCCAGCATCGGCAAGATCGCCCGCCGGACCTTTCTGATCGGGGTCGCCGCCGTCGCCGGGGGCGCGGCCTTCGGCGCCTGGTACGTGATGAAGCCCGCGCCCAACCCGCTGAAGCCGGGCGACGGCGCGGCCACGCTGAACCCCTTCGTGCTGATCGACGGCGAGGGTGTGACGCTGATCGCGCCGCGCGCCGAGATGGGTCAGGGCACGCATACCACATGGGCCGCGCTGCTGGCCGAGGAAATGGACCTCGACCTCGATCAGGTGCGGGTGATCCACGGCCCGCCCGCCGCCGCCTATTACAACACCGCCATGCTGGCCGAGGCGGTGCCCTCGAAGGGCTATGACGCCTCGGCCTTCCAGCACAACCTTGGTCAGGTCGTGGCCAAGATGGGCAAGGTGCTGAAGATGCAGGTCACCGGCGGCTCGACCGCCATGAAGGACGGCTACGAGAGGCTGCGCGTGACCGGCGCCGCCACGCGCGAGATGCTGAAGACCGCCGCGGCGAACCGGCTGGGCGTGGCGATCGAGACGCTGCGGACAGAGCGCGGCGCGGTGATCGCCGCCGACGGGATCACCCTGCCCTATACCGAACTGGCCGCCGCGGCGGCGGAGGTCGATCCGCCCAGCGTGCAGCTGCGCGATGCCTCGGACTGGCGCCTTCTGGGCAAGACCCAGCCGCGCATCGACCTCGCCGCCAAGACCATGGGCACCGCGCAGTTCGGCATCGACACGCGGCTGCCGGGGATGCTGTTCGCCGCTGTGCGCATGGCGCCGACACGGGCGGGCATGACGCGCTTCGACGCCTTCGAGGCAGAGCGCATGCCCGGCGTCGAGAAGATCGTCGACATGGGGGACGGCGTGGCCGCCATCGCCACCAACACATGGCTGGCGCAGCGCGCCGTCGAGGCGGTCGAGGTGGATTGGGAACCCTCCAGCTACCCCGAGACCACCGAAGAGATGTTCGCCGCGCTGGATTCGGCCTTCGACAACGAGGAACCCGACAGCACGTACCGCGACGACGGCATCGTGACGCTGATCCCGGACGGGGCCGAGGTGGTCGAGGCAACCTACCGCGTGCCCTTCCTTGCCCATGCGACCATGGAGCCGATGAACGCCACCGCATGGTTCGACGGCGACAAGCTGCGGATCTGGTGCGGCAACCAGGGGCCGACCTTCCTGCAGGCGCGCTGCGCCGAAGAGGCGGGTGTCGCGCTGGAGGATGTCGAGGTCAATGTCACGCTCATGGGCGGCGGTTTCGGACGGCGTGGAGAGCTGGATTATGCGGTGCTCGCGACGCGGGTGGCCAAGGCAGTGCCCGGCACGCCGGTCAACGTGACGTGGTCGCGCGAAGAGGACATGACACATGACTTCTACCGCCCGCCCGCGCAGGCGCGCATGAAGGGCGCGGTGCAGGACGGCGGGATCGTGATGATCGACGCGCAGGTGGCCGCACCCTCGATCATGGGACAGGCCATGGACCGCTGGACCGGCTTCGCGCCGGGCGGGCCGGACGTGTCCATCGTCGATGCGCTGTTCAACCAGCCCTACGGGCTGAAGAACTACCGTGTGCGCGGCTGGCGCGCGGATATCGCGCCGCCGCTTGGATTCTGGCGGTCGGTGGGGGCCAGCTTCAACGGCTTCTTCCACGAAAGCTTCATGGACGAGATGGCCCATGCGGCGGGCCGCGACCCGCTGGAGTTGCGGATGGAGTTGACCCGCGACGAATGGCTGCCCGCCTGGCAGGTGCTGGAGGCGGTCGGCGCGATGTCGGGCTGGACCGGCGAGACGCCCGAGGGCACCGGGCGCGGGCTGGCCATGGTCTACAGCTTCGGCACGCCCACGGCCATGGTGATCGAGGTGCAGGACCAGGACGGACTGATCCGCCTGACCAACGCATGGATCGCCGCCGATCCGGGCGTGGCGCTGGACCCCGGCAATATCGAGGCCCAGCTGACCGGGGCCATGGCCTATGGGCTCTCGGCGGCCATCGGCGAAGAGATCACCTTTGCGGGCGGGCGCGCGGAACAGAGCAACTTCCCCGACTACAGGACGCTGCGGATGTCGCAGATGCCCCGTACCGAGGTCCGCGTCCTGCAGAACCAGGAGCGCCTGAACGGCATCGGCGAGGTCGGCACGCCCCCCGCCGCCCCGGCGCTGGCCAATGCGCTCTTCGACCTGACCGGCAAGCGGGTGCGGGAACTGCCGCTGAACAAGCACTTCGACTTCTATGCCTGAGGCATGAAGATTTCGCCTGCCTGTCGGCAGGCGACCGGCCGGGGGCTTTGCCCCCGGACCCCCAAGGTATTTGGAAGACCGAAGAAGAGCGGCGGCGGACCCCGGCCCTGGACGGGATTGTTTCCAAAAAGCGCCCCTGCCAGAAAATTGCCACATTTCGCGCACAATCCTGCCCCGGTCCGATTGTAGTCAGATTGGAAACACCGCCAGCAAGAGCGGAACGGACAAGACCGTCGAGCATCGCCCCAACGCGGGCAAACCCTTCGGAAGACCGCAACAGGCGCTGAAGGCTGACAGGACCGGGACCAGAGGCGAATGCCCGTATATACTGTCGAATTCTACGACTTTGACCCGTGGGGCACCGTCCCCACGGGTGGTTCCTTTGTCTGGACGGGTCCAGCCACCTACGGCGGCACCGCAACAATCACCGACACTGAGGCCGGTATCGGCGGCCAGACGCTGGACGACGACAGCGCCGGCGGCGAAAGCGCCTACGGCAACGCCACCACCGGCGCGGGCACCTCGACCGGGGTGAACATGGACGCCGAGCGCGTCTGGACGCTGCGCGACAGCGTCACCGGCGAGGTCTTCCAGGTCGCGCAGCTGGACATCGAAGGCGGCGCGGCGGACGGGCTGTACACGCTTTCGGAACAGCCCTTGGTGCCCGGGCGCAGCTATGACGTGCTGGCCTACGACAGCAATCCCAATGCATCGGCGGGCGACATCGCCTTTCGCTACGCCGATTTCACCGATGGCGATATCGACGGCACCGGGGGCGACGACCTGATCGACTTCGCCTATCAGGATATCCACGGCGAGCAGGTCGACGGCGCGGCCCGGGGGATGGACGATTCCATCACTGCGCGGGACGGCAACGACACCGTCTACGGCGGCGCGGGCAACGACACCATCGACGCCGGGGACGGCAACGACCTGGTCCATGGCGACCTGGGCGGCACCACGGCCGGTCGCATCGCGCAGGACCTGAACTGGACCGCGCAGGGCGGAAACGGCACCAACCTGGCGAGCGGCTTCACGCAGGACACCGGAGAGATCGACGTCTCGGTCTCTTTCGCCAGCACCGGCAACAACAACCCGACCTTCCAGGTCGATACGGACGACACCCAGTACCGGGCGGGCGGCGAGACCTACAACCCGAACTCCTCGCTCTACCTCTTTGGCAATGGCGACGGCGCGACCTCGCGCACGACGCTGAATTTCGCCGCCAGCGCCGGGTCGAGCGTGGCGGACGCGGTCGAGAACGTCTCTTTCCGGATCAACGACGTGGACTGGGGCAGCGGCAACCACCGCGATGTCGTGACGGTCAACGCCTTCGACGCGGAGGGCAACCCGGTGACCGTGGTGCTGACGCCTTCGGGCGGCGACACGGTGTCCGGCAACACGGTCACCGCCAACAGCGTGGCCGAGGCGACGAACCAGGCCGGGGGGTCGGTGCTGGTGAATATCGCCGGGCCGGTGTCGCGAATCGAGATCGTCTATGGCAACGCGCTGAACGGCACGCAGGGCATCTGGGTCACCGATGTGCAGTTCGAGGCCGTCCCAATAGGCGGAGACGACCTGATCCTTGGCGGCGCGGGCGAGGACACGCTGTTCGGCGAAGAGGGTGACGATACGCTGGACGGCGGCACCGGGGCGGATTCCCTGTCCGGCGGCAGCGGCGCCGACAGCCTGATCGGCGGAGCGGGCAACGACACGCTGGAGGGCGGTGCGGGCGCCGACAGGCTCTCTGGCGGCGGCGGCATGGACTTCCTGTCCTATGCCTCGTCCGACGCCGGTGTGACCATCGACCTTGCCAGCGGCGCCTTCTCGGGCGGCCATGCCGAGGGCGACGTGAACCTTGGCGGAAACGACGGCATCATCGGGTCGGACTTCGACGACAGCCTTGCCGGATACGACGATGAGGGGCCGGACTGGACCAACGTCTTCTACGGCGGGCTGGGCAACGACACGCTGGACGGGCGCGGCGGCTCTGACGCGCTCTATGGCGAAGAGGGCGACGATTCCCTCATCGGTGGCGCCGGCAATGACACGCTGGACGGCGGCATCGGCGACGACATCCTGCAGGGCGGGACCGGCGACGATGTCCTGACCGGCGGCGACGGGGCGGACAGGCTGGAAGGCGGCGACGGCGCCGACACGCTGTCTGGTGGCGATGGCGACGACTGGCTGGCAGGCGGATCGGGGGCCGACAGGCTCGACGGCGGCGCGGGCGACGACGCGATATTCGCCTCCTACGGCGACACGATCACCGGCGGCGACGGCGACGACACCATCACCCTCGTCGATACCGGAGAGACCGGCGCTGGCGGCATCTTCATCGACGGCCTGACCGGCGGCCAGACCGGCGGCGACACGCTGAACCTGAACGGGCTGGCGGATCGCGCGACGCTCACGATCACCTCGAACGTCGGCGGAGAGCAGTCCGGGACGGTGCAGTTGCTGGACGGCACGCTTGTCACCTTCTCGAACATCGACAACGTGATCTGCTTCACGCCCGGCACCCGGATCCTGACCGAAACCGGCTATCGCCCGGTCGAGACCCTGCGCGCGGGCGACCGTCTGGTGACCCGCGACGAGGGCCTGCAACCGCTGCGCTGGATCGGCGCCCGGCGGGCGCTGGCGGCAGGGCGCGCAGCCCCCATCCGCATCGCGCCACAGGTGCTGGGCGGCACCCGCCCCCTGCTGGTCTCGCCACAGCACCGGATGCTTCTGGAAGGTTACGATGCCCAGTTGATGTTCGGGACCGACGAGGTCTTTGCCTCGGCCCGCCACATGCTGGGCACGCCGGGTGTGTCCCGCGTCGAGGGGGGAGAGGTGACCTATATCCACCTCGCGCTGGACCGGCATCAGGTGATCTACGCCGAAGGCCTCGCCAGCGAGAGCTTCTTCGTCGGCGACGAGGGGCTGGCCGCGCTGACCCCGCCCGCCCGCGACAGCCTTTTCGCGGCGATGCCGCATCTGCGCGGCGATGTCTCTGCCTATGGCGGCACCGCGCGGCTTTGCCTGAAACGGCACGAGGTGCAGGCCCTGACGGGACAGGGGCCGATGGCCCTGCGCCGCGTGGCCTAGGACCACCGGACCGCTCCCGCAGGGGGCCTGCGGCAACGGGACAAGGGGCGCGGCTGAAAGGCCCCTGCCCCACGGCGCCCGGTCCACGACGCCTTTCCCACCGCAAGACGACTGTGCCGGAGGCGTCACGCCCCCTCGCAAGGGCGCCTCAGCCGATCAGGCGCTTCCGCAGCGCGGGGTCCGGCAGCGCGCAAAGATCGGTGCGGCCCATGATCCGGTAACGGTTGCGGGCGATCCGGCGATAGGCCCAGTCGCGCAGGCCCTTCGGCAGCAGCCACAAGGCGGCGGCGAGACGCCCGGCCCCACCCAGCCTTGTGGCCACAGCGATCACGGCATCCAGCGAAAACAGCGCCTCACCCTCGCGCAGGTACAGCCAGCTGTCGGGGGCGTCGGGGTCCAGCCCGTAGTGCAGCAACAGCGCCCGGCCCAGACCGCTGCCCGCCGTGGCAATGCGGAACTCCTGCCGGGTATCGCGCCGCGCCAGCATCCGCGCCCCGCGAGAACAGACACCGCATGTGCCGTCAACCACCACCACATGGCCGCTGTCGTCGAAAGCGGGCACCGAGGCATCGGCGCGATGTGAGGCCGCGCCCATCTCAGGCGCTCTGGCGCGTCCGTTCCGTGCCCATGGCGGCCCAGTCGCGGACCGCCGCGCCGAAGGCCTGGAACAGCGGACGGGACACCGGGTCGTTGGCGGCGTCCCATTCGGGATGCCATTGCACCGAAAGGGTAAAGCCCTTGGCGCCCTCGACGTGGATCGCCTCGGGGGTGCCGTCCGGTGCCTGGCCCTCGATCACCACGCGCTTGCCGGGCTGCTTGATGCCCTGCCCGTGCAGCGTGTTGGTCATGACCTCTGTCGCGCCCCAGAGCCGGTGAAAGACCCCGCCCTCGGTCAGCGTCACCTTGTGGCGCAGGGCGAATTTCTCTTCCAGCGTGCCATCGGGCGGCATGCGGTGGTTCATCCGGCCCGGCAGGTCGCGGATTTCCGGGTAGAGCGTCCCGCCCATGGCCACGTTGACCTCCTGGAAGCCACGGCAGATACCGAAGACCGGCTGGCCACGCTCGACGCAGGCGCGCACCAGCGGCAGCACGATGGCGTCGCGGGCGCGGTCGTAGCTGCCATGCGCCTCGGTCGAGGCCTCGCCGTATTCCTCGGGGTGGACGTTGGCGCGCCCGCCGGTCAGCAGGAAGCCGTCACAGGCCTCCAGCAGTTCGGGGATCGAAACAAAGCGCGGGTCGGCGGGGATAAGCAGCGGCATGCAGTCCGCAACCCTGGCCACCGCCTCGGAGTTCATGGCCCCGCCCGCATGGGCCGGGTACTGGTCATTGATCAGATGCTGGTTGCCGATGATGCCGACGATTGGGCGGTGCATGCGCGGTCGCTCCGTTGTTTTTCCCCTGTTTAAAGCCAAAAGCGGGGTTAAGAAAGAGACAGCACGGCGCAGCGCCCCTGCGCTGATGCAGGTCTGCCGGGTTTTTGCGCGCTGCCCCGGGGGCCGGGGACGGCGGTCAGATCGCTGCGGACAGGCCAGTCGGCCCAAGGACCGGCCCGGCGGCCCCTCAAAAGCCTGGGCGGATCGTCTTTTCACGCGAGGGCCGGACGGCCCTGACACGCGACGCGCCGCAGCCCCCTGTCAGGCAACCATCCCGATGGCGCTGTCAGCCGCGCCGCCGGACGGCCCTGCCTCACATCCAGGCCCCGGCCCGCTGCCTCCCTAGGCCGCCTCCACATCCTCGGCCTGCTGGCGCGCCCAAAGCTGGGCGTACCGCCCCTGCCGCAGCAGCAGCGCCTCGTGCGTGCCTTCCTCGACCACCTCGCCGTCCTGCAGGACCACGATCCGGTCGGCATCGGCGATGGTCGACAGGCGGTGCGCGATTGTGATGACGGTCCGCCCCTCTCCGGCGCGGCGCAGCGCCTCCTGGATCGAGGCCTCGGTTTCGGTGTCCAGCGCCGATGTCGCCTCGTCCAGAAGCAGGATAGGCGGGTTCTTCAGCAGCGTGCGCGCGATGCCCACGCGCTGCTTTTCGCCGCCCGACAGCTTCAGCCCGCGTTCGCCCACCTGCGTGTCGTAGCCTTCCGGCAACGAGGTGATGAAGTCGTGGATCTGCGCCGCCCGCGCCGCATCCTCGACCTCCGCCTGAGAGGCGCCGTCCCGGCCATAGGCGATGTTGTAGCGGATGGTGTCGTTGAAGAGCACCGTGTCCTGCGGCACCACCCCGATGGCAGCATGAAGGCTGTCCTGCGTCACGTCCCGCAGATCCTGCCCGTCGATGCGGATCGCCCCGCCCTGCACATCGTAGAAGCGGAACAGCAGCCGCCCGATGGTCGACTTGCCGGAGCCCGACGGCCCCACCAGCGCGACGTTCTGCCCGGCGGGCACATCGACCGAGACGCCCTTCAGGATCGGGCGCGCCGCGTCATAGCCAAAGACCACGCCGTCCAGCGTCACCGCCCCGCCCGCCACGTCCAGCGCGGGGGCACCGGGCTTGTCCTGCACCTCTTGCGGCTGTTCGAGCAGGTCGAACATCTCTCCCATGTCGACCAGCGCCTGCCGGATTTCGCGGTAGACGGTGCCGAGGAAGTTCAGCGGCATGGTGATCTGGATCATGTAGGCGTTGACCATGACGAAATCGCCCACGGTCAGCGCGCCGTTCTGCACGCCTACCGCCGCCATGACCATGACCGCGACAAGTCCGCTGGTGATGATCAGCGATTGCCCGGTGTTCAGCGCCGCCAAAGAGGTCGCGGTCTTCACCGCCGCCGCCTCGTAGCCTTCCATGGCGCGGTCGTAGCGCGCGGCCTCGCGGCTCTCGGCGCCGAAATACTTGACCGTCTCGAAGTTCAGCAGGCTGTCGATGGCCTTCTGGTTGGCATCCGTGTCCTGCTTGTTCATCTCGCGGCGCAGCTTCACCCGCCATTCGGTCACCTTGAAGGTGAAGGCGACGTAAAGCGCCACGACCCCCACCACGACGACCAGATACCAGACGTCGAAGAGGAAGAAGAGCACGATGGCGACAAGGGCCAGTTCCAGCGCCAGCGGCCCAATCGAGAACAACAGGAAGCGCAGCAGGAACTCGACCCCTTTCACTCCGCGCTCGATGATGCGGCTGAGGCCGCCGGTCTTGCGGGTGATGTGGTAGCGCAGGGACAGGCGGTGGATATGGGTGAAGGTCTCCAGCGCCAGTTGCCGCAGGGCGCGCTGGCCGACCTTGGCGAAGACCGCGTCGCGCAGCTGCTGGAAGCCCACGTTCATCAGCCGCGCCAGGCCATAGGCCACGGTCAGGCCGACGGCGCCCAGCATCAGGTCCGACGCGCCCTCGCCCGACAGGGTGTCGACCGCCTGCTTGTAGAGGATCGGGGTGAAGACCGCGATCACCTTGGCCAGCACGAGGAACCCCAGCGCGATCACCACGCGGCGTTTCACCCATGTCTGCCCCTCGGGCCAGAGGTAGGGGCCGACGCGGCGGATGGTGCGCCAGCCAGAGCGGCGCTCTGCCTGTGCGATGTCTGCGGGGGGCTGGTCTGTCATGGGTGCTCCGGTCTCGGCCTCCCTACCTAGGGTGCCGCAGCCGGGAAGGCCAGTGCGGCAGCGCACAGAGCGGTGGCAGGGGCCGCGCGCCCTGCCCGAACCGGCGGCCCGGCGTCACTCTGTCCGGGTGTCGGGCAGGTCGAAAAGCTGGCCGGGATAGATCAGGTCGGGGTCGCGGATGCGGTCGCGGTTGGCCTCGTAGATGCGTAGGTAGTCCAGCCCGTCGCCGTAGCGGCCCTTGGAAATACCCCACAGAGTGTTTCCGGGCTGCACGATGACAGAGGTGATCGGCCCCTGCGCCAGCGCGGTCGCGGTCTCCAGCGCCTCGGCGCTTTCGCGCAGGAAGGGGCTTTCGACCCGGGCGGTCACGGCGCCCTGCGCGTCCAGCTGATCCACCCGCAGCGTGTAGGTGCCGGTGTCGATCTCGGGCAGGACGATGCGCCAGCGCCCGTCCTCGCGGATGCGCGAGGTCGAGACCGGCGTATTGTCGAGGTAGACCCGCACAAAGCCGGTATCCTCGCCGCGACCGGACAGCAGCACGTCGCCCTCGGCATCGTAGCTGATCGAGTCGAGCGCCACGTCCCCCGGCGACAGCGGCGCGGTCTGAAGCACCTCGACCCCGCTCGGGCCGGACACCAGAACCGTCGGCCCGCCCGAGGAACCGTCGGGCGCGGCGGCGGCGGCGGTCTGGCTGCGGGCGTCGATGGCCGGATCGCGCGGCAGGGCGTCAAGGGTGGCGGTCTCTGCGGCGCCGGGTACGCGGGAGGGATCGGCGCTGGCGATGACCGACGCCGGTTCGGCGCGGCTCCCGGGGGACGAAGCGGGCGGACCGTCCGCCGCCTCCAGCCGCAGCGTCGCCAGTGCCTCCTGCGCCGGGCGCGCGGTCGAGCTGCCGGGCACCTGCGGCGTCTGACCCACCGCGTCATCCTGCGCCGCCAGCGGCGCGGGGGCCTCTCCGGCGCGGGGCAGCGGCACCGCGCGGGCGGCGGTATCGGGGTCCGAGGCCTGCGGCGCGCGCGGGTCGGCGCCACCGGCAAGGCCCGGGTCGGCCACGGAGTGCGCATCGGGACCGGACCCTGCCGGAACCCTGGCAGCGCCGGGCGCGGCGGGCGTCTGCGACAGGGCCTGCGGGCGTTCCAGCGCGGCGACAAGATCGGCGGGCGCGACGATCACCTCGGTCTCGGACAGCAGCGTCTCGCCCTCCACGGACATGCGCAGGGCCAGCACGGCCCCGTCCTGCGGCAGCGCGACAAAGGCCGAGAACTTGCCGTCACCGCCCACGTCGACGGTTTCGACCGGTTCGCCGTTCACCAGAAGCTCCAGCAGCGCGCCGGGTGCGGCGGCCCCGGCCACCAGCGCGGCCCCGTCGGTTTCCGCCCGCACGAGGTCGAAGACCGGCGCGGCGACGGAAACCGGGTCGGCTGGGCGCCCGGGCGCTTGATCGACAAGGGCGGGATCGGCCCCGGCACCCTCCGTGGCAGGATCGGGGTCAGAAGCCGGGCCGGCACCGGCGGCTTTCGCGACAGGCTCGACGTCAGCGGCGGGCCTGGCCTCGACGGCGGGATCGGCGTCAGCGGAGGGGGCGGGCGTGTCCGGCGATGCGGCCTCTCGGCTTGTCAGCGCCGGCGCCTGCGGGTCGTCGGATCCGGGCAGCGTGATCACACCGCTGGCGATGCCCAGGGCCACGGCCCCGGCGGTCGCGGCCGCGGTCACGGCGAGGTAGAGTCCTGTCTTGCTCATGGCAGTCGTTCCGGTCACAGGCCCCCCTCCGCGACCCCCATCGCGGAAAAGGGCAGTTGAGCGTGTATAAACCACCCGGTAACAAGGGTCAAAAGCGGAAAATCCACCAAGAGGCGGGCAGCCATGACAAAATTCTCAATCTGTGTCTATTGCGGTTCGCGGGCGGGCGCCCTGCCCGCCTATGCGTCCGAAGCCGAGGCCCTCGGCGGCGCCATCGCGTCCGAGGGCTGGCGGCTGGTCTACGGCGCGGGCGACGTGGGCCTGATGGGCACCGTCGCGCGGGCGGCGCAGACCGGCGGGGCCGAGACCTTCGGCGTGATCCCGACGCACCTGCTGAGCCTAGAAGTCGGCAAGACCGACCTGACGAAATTCATCGTCACCGAGACCATGCACGAGCGCAAGAAGGTCATGGTGATGAACGCCGACGCGGTCGTGGTGATGCCGGGCGGCGCCGGGTCGCTCGACGAATTCTTCGAGGTGCTGACTTGGCGCCAGCTTGGCCTGCACTCGAAGCCCATCGTGCTGATGGACGTGGCGGGCTACTGGGGGCCGCTGCGCGCCCTGATGGAACATGTCGTCGATCAGGGCTTTGCAGAACGCTCGCTGTTGGATTTCGTCCAGGCCGCCGCCTCTGCCGAAGAGGTCATGACGATCCTGCGCCGCGCCCTTTCCTGACGCAGGGTGACGGCGGTGTAGATCGCCAGCGCCGTCCAGATCATCACAAAGGCGGTGACGTGCCAGCCGGTCAGCGGCTCGGCAAAGATCACCGCCGCAAGGAAGAACTGCATCGTCGGGTTGAGATACTGCACAAGGCCAAGCGTCACCATGCTGACCTTCTGCGCGCCCGACGAGAAGAGGATCAGCGGCAGCGCGGTCAGCAGCCCCGAGAGGATCAGCAGCGCCGAGGTATAGAGGTCCTGTCCGAACAGGCCCTCGCCACGCAGATGCACCCAGGCCAGCCAGACCACCGCGAGCGGCGTCAGGATCAGCACCTCGGTGGTGACCGAGACAACCGGGCCGACCGAGAGGCTTTTCTTCAGCAGCCCGTATAGCGCGAAGGTCGAGGCCAGCAGCAGGGATATCCAAGGCGCGGCGCCCAGGCCCCATGTCAGCTGCGCGACCCCCGCCGCCGCCAGCCCGATTGCCAGCCATTGCAGCGGGCCAAGGCGCTCCTTCAGCACGAAGACCCCCAGCAGGACCACCAGCAGCGGCTGGATGTAATAGCCCATCGAGGTTTCGGTCACCCGCCCGACCTGCACCGAGAAGATGAAGAAGAACCAGTTCGCCGAGATCAGCAGCGCCGCCGCCGTCAGGATCAGCGCATCGCGGCGCGAGGACATTGCCACGCGGATGCGGCCCAGCCGCCCCTGCAGGCCCAGAAGCCCGGCAAAGACCACCAGCGACCAGACGGTGCGATGCGCCAGCAGTTCCAGCGGCGGCACATGGGTCAGCAGCTTGTAATAGAGCGGGGACAGGCCCCAGATGATGCAGGCGCCGATGATGGCAAGGACACCCGAGCGTTGCGTTGACATGTCACCTCCCGCCTGTACCCGGAAGACCTACGCCCGGACGCGGGGGGCTGCAAGCCAGTGACGGGGGCCGCGCGGTCCCGGGGTGCCTGCGGCCACCGGCCCTCACGGCGCGGGACCGCGCCGGGGCGGCAGGGTTCGGGGCAAGGGGCAGGGAAAGCCGGATCTCTGGCCAATGCTTTGAAAACGCAAGGATATCGGCGCACCCTCGGCGGCGGGCACGTGGCCCCGGGGATGCGTTTCCAGCGCCCCCAAACGCGAAACGCCCCGGCTTTTGCCGGGGCGTTCCGTTTCGAACCGGTCGAAGGGCTTACAGGCGCGAGGCCACGTTTTCCCAGTTCACCAGGTTGTCGAGGAAGTTTGCCAGGTAGGCCGGGCGCTTGTTGCGGAAGTCGATGTAGTAGGAATGTTCCCACACGTCGCAGCCCAGCAGAGCGGTCTGGCCGAAGCACAGCGGGTTCACGCCGTTCTCGGTCTTGGTCACCTTCAGCGAGCCGTCGGTGTCCTTCACCAGCCAGGCCCAGCCGGAGCCGAACTGACCGGCACCGGCGGCCGAGAACTTTTCCTTGAAGTCTTCGACGGTGCCGAAGCTTTCCTTGATGGCGGCTTCCAGCTCGGAGGGCATGCCGGCGTTGCCCGGGCCCATCATTTCCCAGAACTGGGCGTGGTTCCAGTGCTGCGACGCGTTGTTGAAGATACCCGACTGGGCAACGGCGTTGGCGTCATAGGTGCCCTTGACGATCTCTTCTACCGACTTGCCTTCCCACTCGGTGCCCGCGATCAGCTTGTTGCCGTTGTCGACATAGGCCTTGTGGTGGATATCGTGGTGATACTCCAGCGTCTCCTGGCTCATGCCCTGGCTGGCCAGCGCATCGTGTGCGTAAGGAAGATCAGGAAGTTCAAAAGCCATGAGGGGCCCCTTTCGTTACGGTTGTGGTGCTGCGTCATACGTGTCTCGCCAGTCACCCCGCGTCAAGGGTTCGTGACGGCGGAAACATGCTGGAGTCACGAAAGTTCGCGCATCTCGCATTGGCCCCTGCGTTCCTGGCGGATGCCCTGCCCGCGCCCCAGCGCCAGAACGGTGACCTGGCCGGTGCGGCGGTCGATGCGGGCGCGGTAGGTCATCAGCACGCGCATGTTGAAGGCCGCGCGCATCCGCACCTGCCAGTGCACGGTGATCTCTGCCCCCGTGACCTCGACCCGGCCCTCGGCGGGCTGACCTTCGTTGAAATGCAGGATCCCGGCGTCCGAGATCACCACCCGCCCGCTGCGCGTGTCATGGCCGAAGAAGATCAGCGGCTGCACCCAGTCGCGGTCGCGCGACTGCGGGAAGTGGCACTGATAGGCCATGACGCTGGCCGCAGCCGGGGCGGTCAGGGCTGCCAGAGCGGTCAGCGCGAGGAAGGCAAGGGCGATCCGGCGCATGGCGGCTCCTTTACCGGGGCGGGAACGTCCTGCGACTATCGGTCCCCGCACCCGCCATGGCAACCGCTGTCGCAGATTACTCCCGGAAATAGCCGACGGCGCTGTTCGGGGCCGCGGCGGTCTTGAGCAGGGCGAACATGTAGTCCGCGACGGAGCGGAAGCAGAACAGCTGCACCGTCCGAGCGTCGCGCATCCACAGGCCCGCCGCAACCTGACCGACCTTGGTGCGGCGCAGTTCCCCGGGGCCGAAGGCCTCGGGCGAGAGGTCGGCGGGCGTCAGCTTGGCCAGAACCTCGCGGACCATCGGGCCGGTCAGCAGGAAATGCGCCCGCATGTCCGAGACATCGGCCACAAGGGCATGGCTGCCGCCCAACTGGCCCTGAAGCTCCAGGGCGGCCTGCGCCGCCTCGGCCCGGGGCAGCAGAAGCAGCAGCTCGTCCGGCGACATCCACAGGATGCCGCGCTCGCCGTTGCCCGCCGCGCCGCGCGTGCCCGGCATGTCGACGCCGGTCAGCCCGGTCGCGGCATTCTTCAGCGCCGCGGTGGCAAGGTCGCCCCGGATCAGCACGCAACCCTGCGGCCCGTGTTCGGCGATATGGCACAGCCCCTCGAAAGAGGCGCCGCCCAGCGGCAGGACAGGATCAGACATTCTGCTTCTCTCCTTCGGGGTCGAAGAACACCGCCGAGACGATGCGCGCGCGCATCTTGGTCTCGCCGTCTTCCTTCATGAAATCGATCTCTTCGCCCATGCGGTCGGGGCCGTTGTGGACAAGGCCCATGGCGATGCCCCGGTCCAGCGTGGGCGAGTAGTAGGACGAGGTCACGCGGCCCTGCGTCTGCCGCTGGCCGTTCGCCGTCTTTCCCTCTGCCACAGCCAGCGCCCCGTCCGGCAGGACCGAACCGTCCAACGTTTCCAGCCCCACCAGCTGCCAGCGGTCGGGGTTGTCCATGTGGCTGCGGGTCTGGGCGCGCTTGCCGAGGTAGTCCTCTTTCTTCTTCGAGATCGCCCAGCCAAGGCCCAGATCCTGCGGGATCACGGTGCCGTCGGTCTCGTCGCCGATCATGATGAAGCCCTTCTCGGCCCGCATGACGTGCAGCGCCTCTGTGCCGTAGGGGGTCGCGTTGAACTCTTCGCCCGCCGCGTGCAGCATCTCCCACAGGGCAAGGCCCTGCGCCGCCGGGGCGGCAATCTCGTAGCTCAGTTCGCCCGAGAAGGAGATCCGGTAGACCCGCACCGGGATGCCGCCAAGGCGCCCGTCGGCCCATGTCATGAAGGGCATCGCCTCTTTCGACAGGTCCATGCCGCCAAGCTTTTCCAGCACCTTTCGGGCCTTGGGGCCGACCACGGCGATCTGCGCATATTGTTCAGTCACGTTGGCGGTGTAGACCTTCCAGTCCCACCACTCGCACTGCAACCAGTCCTCCATGTGGGCATGGATGCTGTCCGCGCCGCCGGTGGTAGTGTGGCAGAGGAAGGTATCCTCGTCGATCCGCGCCACGACACCGTCGTCCATCAGGAAGCCGTTTTCGTTGCACATCAGCCCGTAGCGGCATTTGCCGACCGGCAGGGTGCTCATCATGTTGGTGTAGAGCATGTCGAGGAAGCGGCCCGCATCGGGCCCCTTGACGATGATCTTGCCCAGCGTCGAGGCATCCAGCAGGCCAAGGCTGTCACGCGTGGCCCAGATCTCGCGTGTGACGGCGTCGTGCTTGCTTTCGCCCGCCCTGGGGAAGCAGTAGGGGCGGCGCCAGTGGCCGACCGGCTCCCACGCGGCGCCATGCGCCTCGTGCCAGGCGTGCATCGGCGTCTTGCGCAGCGGCAGGAAGGTCGCGCCGCGCGCCTCGCCCGCGATCGCCCCCATCGAGATGGGGGTATAGGGCGGGCGGAAGGTGGTGGTGCCGACGTCGGGGATGTCGCTGCCCAAGGCGCCCGACAGGATCGCCAGACCGTTGATATTGGACAGTTTGCCCTGATCGGTCGCCATGCCCAGCGTGGTGTAGCGCTTGGCGTGCTCGACGGATTCAAAGCCCTCGCGCGCCGCAAGCTGCACGTCCGAGACCTTCACGTCGTTCTGGAAATCCAGCCAGGATTTCATCTTCAGGTCGTGACCGGCGCCCTGCGGCATCAGCCAGACCGCCATGACCGGCGCCTCGCCCGGTGCGTCGCTGTCAGGCGCATCCACGCGCGTGACCGTGGCGCCCAGCCCCTCGGCGGCGTCGAACCCCGCGCGGGCGGCATCCTTCAGGACCGGGCCGGTGACGATATGGCCGTTGGCCGCGCCCGCGATGCTGACGAAGGCGGTGCCCTCGGCGCCGGTGGGCGGGCGGTTGGGATCGGGGCGGAAGCAAACCGCCTCGGGATCCCACAGCAGCTTGCCGCCGCAATGCGACCACAGGTGCACCGCCGGGGACCAGCCGCCGGACATGGCGACCACGTCGCAGGCGATTTCCTCGATCATGGCGCCCTCGCCCGCCTGCGAGCAGACCACGACGCCCTCGACCCGCTTGCCGCCCTTGACCTTGGCGATGGCCATGCCTTCCAGCACGCGGATGCCCGCCGCCTTGGCCTCTGCCACCAGGGCGGGGTCGATGGGCAGCACGCGGGTGTCGATGATCGCGGGCACCGACAGGCCCGCCTTCTTCACCGCCAGCGCAGTGCGGTAGGCGTCGTCGTTGTTGGTCACCACCACCGTGCGGTCGCCCGAGGACACGCCGTAGTTGACGATGTAGTCGCGCACCGCCGAGGCCAGCATGACGCCGGGAATGTCGTTGCCCGCAAAGGCGATGGGCCGCTCCAGCGCGCCGGTCGCCAGCAGGATGTGCCGCGCCCGGACCCGCCACAGGCGATGGCGCGGGGCGCCGCTGCCCGGAACGTGGTCGGCGACCTTCTCATACCCCAGCGCATAGCCGTGGTCGTAGACGCCCGAACCCATGCAGCGGGTGCGGATGGTCACATTGGGCATGGCCTCCAGCGCGGTGCGGGTCTCTGCGATCCAGTCCTCGACCGGCTTGCCGCCGATCATGCCGCCGTCGACCGGGGCACGGCCGCCCAGATGCGGCTCCATCTCCATCAGCAGGACCTGCACACCCGAGGCCCCGGCGGCCAGCGCGGCCTGAAGCCCCGCCACGCCGCCGCCGACGATCAGCAGGTCGGTGTGGACGTGGAAGTGCTCGTAGATGTCCGGGTCGCGGGTCTCCGGGTCCGGCGCCTTGCCCAGACCGGCGGACTTGCGGATGAAGGGTTCGTAGACGTGCTTCCACAGCGGACGCGGGTGGATGAACATCTTGTAGTAGAAGCCCGCGGTCAGGAAGCGGCTGAAGAAGCCGTTGAGCGCGCCGATATCGGTTTCCAGCGAGGGCCAGCGGTTCTGCGAGGTGGCGGTCAGCCCCTCGAAGACCTCGGTCATGGTCACGCGCTGGTTCGGCTCGTGGGTATTGCCCTCGCCAAGGTTCACCAGACCGTTGGGCTCTTCCGCGCCCGAGGCAAGGATGCCGCGCGGGCGGTGGTACTTGAAGGACCGCCCGACAAGCATCTGGTCGTTGGCCAGCAGCGCCGAGGCCAGCGTGTCTCCGGCAAGGCCGGTCAGGCGCTTGCCGTCGAAGGTGAAGGGAACCCGGGTGGAACGGTCGATGAGGCGTCCGCCCTGTGCCAGTCTGGTGCTCATTCAGCCCCCCTTGCGCCCGTGGCAGGCGCGGATTCGAGTATTTTTGCAGAGAAGAAGGTCATTCGGTCACGCCGGCTTGAACAGGTCGCGCCAGGAAAATCCGGGTTTGCTGCCCCGGATCTCGTCGACGATTGACGCGGGCGGCTCTGTCGTCTGCGCCGCGTAGGTGCCGAAGACCTGCATCGTCGTGGTGTCGCGGGCGGCAAGGAACCACTTGCCGCAGCCGTAGCTGTGGCGCCAGCGTTCGAAATGCACGCCGCGCGGGTTCTCGCGCAGGAAGAGGTAGCCCTCGAAGTCGTCGTCGCCGCTGCCGGGACCGAAGCGCGTCAGATGCGCCTCGCCGCCGGGGCTGAGTTCGGTTTCATCGGCCATGATGCCGCAGTAGGGGCATTGGAGTGTCAGCATGGGACCACCTTCTTGCGGAGGGAACGCGGGGCTTCGGCGTGACTGCGGGACATGCAAAGGGCCGGGATACCCATCGGCATCCCGGCCCGGGCCGCCCCGGAGCGGGGCAGCGTCACGAGCGAAGCGTTACTGGTCTGCGGCAGGCGCAGCGGATTCGGGATCGGCTGCGGGTGCAGCGTCGTCAGCCGCCGGAGCAGCGGCTTCCGGTGCATCGGCTGGCGCGGTTGCCGCCGGGGCGTCAGCAGCCGGTGCGGTTGCCGCCGGGGCATCGCTCTGGATGGTGACGTCGACGTCGTCACCCGGCGCGGTGACGGGCTCGCCGCCGGTGCCGAAGATGACATAGGCCAGCACCGCCACGACGACGACGACGATGCCCACGACGAAGGCGAGGCCGGAATTGCTGCGGCCCGTGGTGTGCGTGGTCGTGGTTGTCGAGTGGCCGGCGCCATGGGCAGCGTTGCGGTCGGCAGCGGTGGTTTGGGTGTGGGTGGTATCAGCCATTTGTCTGTTCCTTCTCCATGTTCCGTTGAAGGCGCAACACGGAGGGCACAGGTCTGGTTCCCGGGGGTTCCGGGGTCCGGCGGAAATCCGCGCGGATCCTTGCCGATGGGGGTCTGGGCGGCGTCGGGCCTCATCAGTGCGCCACCCCGGCGGCGACGCTTTCGTCGATGAAGCGGCCTTCGCGGAAGCGGCCCAGCGAGAATGCGTCGCAAAGCGGCGATTGCCCCCTTGCCATCAGTTCGGCAAAGCCCCAGCCAGAGCCCGGGATGGCCTTGAAGCCCCCGGTGCCCCAGCCGCAGTTGATGAAGACGCCCTCGACCGGCGTCTTCGACAGGATCGGAGAGCGGTCGCCGGTCATGTCCACGATGCCGCCCCACTGGCGCAGCATCTTCAGGCGCGAGACCATGGGGAAGGTCTCGACCAGCGCGCGGACGGTTTCCTCGATGTGGTGGAAGCTGCCGCGCTGGGTGTAGTTGTTGTAGCCGTCGGCGCCGCCGCCGATCACCATCTCGCCCTTGTCGGACTGGCTCATGTAGCCGTGCACGGTATTGGCCATGACGACGACGTCCATGATCGGCTTGATCGGCTCGCTGACCAGCGCCTGAAGCGCCACGGATTCCACCGGCAGGCGGAAGCCCGCCATCTCGGCCAGCACGCCCGAATGGCCCGCCACCACGATCCCCAGCTTGTCGCAGGAGATGGCGCCGCGGGTGGTCTGCACGCCGGTCACGCGGTCGCCGTCTCGGTCGATGCCGGTGACTTCGCATTTCTCGATGATGTCCATGCCCATGGCCGAACAGGCCCGCGCATAGCCCCAGGCCACCGCGTCGTGGCGCGCGGTGCCGCCGCGCGCCTGCCAGAGCGCGCCCAGCACCGGGTAACGCGGCCCGTCCAGGTTGATGATCGGGCACAGCTCCTTGACCCGGCGGGGCAGGATGAACTCTGTCTTCACCCCCTGCAGCGCGTTGGCATGCGCGGTGCGGCGATAGCCCCGCACCTCGTGTTCCGTCTGCGCCAGCATCATCACGCCGCGCGGGCTGAACATGACGTTGTAATTCAGGTCCTGGCTCATCGTCTCGTACAGCGAGCGCGACTTTTCGTAGATCGCGGCAGAGGCGTCCTGCAGGTAGTTCGACCGGATGATGGTCGTGTTCCGCCCGGTGTTGCCGCCGCCCAGCCAGCCCTTTTCCAGCACCGCGACATTGGTGATGCCGAACCGCTTGCCAAGGTAGTAGGCCGTCGCCAGACCGTGCCCGCCCGCGCCGACGATGATCACGTCGTACCGGCTTTTGGGCGCGGCGGGCTTCTTCCAGGCGCGCTCCCAGCGCTGGTGGTTCGAAAGGGCTTCCCGGGCGATGGCAAAGGCGGAGTAGCGTTTCATATGGCTCGAATCCGGTTCCGGCGTGGGTTTCTGGTGGTATGGACTCAAACGCCGCTGGCGCTGCGGCTGCAACCGTCATTCTGACGCGCAGTTGCGACATGGTGCGGCGGCGGCCCGATTGGACCTTTTTTTCAAAGCCCTCCCCGCATACATGAGGCCGGACGAAGGGGAGGCAAGATGCTGTTCTGGATTGTGACGGGCGCGGTGGCGCTGGTGCTGACGGTGGCCCTTGTGGCGGCGCTTTTGCGGGGCCACAGGGAAACCGGCCCGGCCGAGGCCTTCGACCTGCAGGTCTATCGCGACCAGCTGCGCGAGGTCGAGGCGGACGCGGCCAGCGGCAAGGTTCCCCCCGAAGAGGCAGAGCGCCTGAAGACAGAGATCTCGCGCCGCCTGCTGGCCGCCGACGCCAAGGCGCGCGGCACGGCGGCAGAGACGGGCCAGCCGCAGGGCGCGGCGCGCGTGATGGCAGTGATCGTGGCGCTGGTGCTGGTGGGTGGCGGTTTCGGCCTTTACACCTACCTCGGCGTGCCCGGCTACCCGGACCGCCCGCTTCAGCTGCGCATGGAACAGGCAGAGGCGCTTTTGCAGGACCGCACCGCGCAGGCCGAGGCAGAGGCCCGCCAGCCCGCCACCGCGCCGCTGGACGTGCCCGAGGATTACGCCGCGCTGGTCGAAAAGCTGCGCGCCGCCGTGTCCGAACGTCCCGACGACCTGCAGGGCCACATGCTGCTGACCCGCCACGAAGCGGCGCTTGGCAATGCCCGGGCCGCCTACACGGCGCAGCAGCAGGTGATCCGCCTGAAGGGCGAAGAGGCCGTCGCTCAGGATTTCACCGACCTCGCCGACCTGATGATCATCGCGGCGGGGGGCTATGTCTCGCCCGAGGCGCAGAAGGTGCTGGAACAGGCGCTGAGCCGCGACCCCGACAATGGCGTTGCGCGGTTCTACGGCGGGCTGATGATGGCGCAGACCGGGCGCCCGGACCTTGGCTTCCAGATGTGGAACCGCCTGCTGCGCGAAAGCGCCGCCGAAGACCCCTGGGTGGCGCCGATCCGCGCCCAGATCACCGACATGGCCGCCCGCGCCGGGGTGACGAACTTCTCGCTGCCCGAGGCCCCTGCCCCGCTGCGCGGCCCATCTGCCGCCGATATCGACAATGCCGCCGACCTCAGCGACGAGGACCGCTCTGCGATGATCCGCGGCATGGTCGACGGGCTGCTGGAGCGGCTGGCGACCGAGGGCGGCTCGCCGCAGGAATGGGCGCGGGCGATCTCTGCCCTTGGCGTGCTGGGCGAGGCCGATCGCGCCGGCGCGATCTGGACCGAGGGCAAGACCGTCTTTGCCGGAAACCAAGAGGCCCTTGCGGCGCTGCGCGACGCGGCGGTATCAGCGGGGCTGGCGTCGGAGTGACGCGCAAAGGAGTGGCCCGCCCGTGATCCATGACGAGATTGCCGATTTCGCCGCCGCCCTGCGGCCCATGACGGCGCTGGCCGGGCTGGACCTCGGGACCAAGACCATCGGCGTCGCGGTCACCGATACCTTCCGCACCGTCGCCACACCGCTTGAAACCGTGAAGCGGCGCAAATTCTCGCTGGATGCCGAACGCCTGCTGTCGATCCTGAAGCAACGCGGCATCGGCGGGCTGGTGCTGGGCCTGCCGCGCAACATGGACGGCACCGAGGGCCCGCGCTGCCAGTCGACCCGCGCCTTCGCGCGCAACTTTGCCGCGCTTTGGGACGGCCCGGTGACCTTCTGGGACGAACGCCTGTCCACTGTTGCCGCCGAACGCGCCCTGCTGGAGGCGGATACCTCCCGAAAGCGTCGCGCCGAGGTGATCGACCACGTGGCCGCATCGTACATCCTGCAAGGGGCGCTGGACCGCCTGCGCCACCTGTCAGCCTGAACGGGACGCGATGAGTGACGAGATCTGGAAACGCCGGGAGATCGAAAGCCCCTGCGTGAAGCTTTGCGTGATCCACCCCGAGGCCGGGCTGTGCACCGGCTGCCTGCGCTCGCTCGACGAGATCGCGCGCTGGTCGCGCATGGACCCCGAAGAGCGCCGCGCCGTCATGGCCGCCCTGCCCGACCGGCAGGGGCATCTGACGCATCGGCGCGGCGGCCGCGCGGCGCGGCTGAAGCGGCGCGGGGGCGGCACCGAGGGCTGAGGCAGAGCGCCCGGGGAACCGTTGCGCCGGGCCGGATGTGCAGCTGAGGCGGCAGGCTGCCGGGACACTCTGCGGCATCCATCGCGCAGGCCTCGCACCCGCGCAGGCTCAGGCTCAGGCCCAGAGCGCCTTGCGCAGCATGTTGACGGCGACGATCAGGATGAAGACCGCGAAGAGCCTGCGCAGCAGCAGCGCATCCAGCGCATGCGCCAGCTTCGCCCCCATCGGCGCGGTGATCAGCGTCATCGAGATCGCGATGACAAGCGCCGGGACGTTGACCGCGCCGACCGTCAGGGGCGGCGCCCCGGCGACGTTCAGGAACAGGAACCCGATCACCGAGGGCACCGCGATGACAAGACCGAAGCCCGCCGCCGTTGCCACCGCCCGATGCATGGGCACGCTGTAAAGCGTCATCAGCGGCACGCCGAAACTGCCGCCGCCGATGCCCATCAGCACCGAGAAGAAGCCGACCGTGGGCGACAGCGCCGCCCGGGCGCCGCCCTGCGGCATCTGCGGCCCCAGCCGCCAGCTTTGCCGCCCGAAAGCAAGGTAGAGACCGACCATCGTGGCCAGAACGCCGAAGATCACCGCCAGCACCTCGGACCGCAGGCGCGCGGCGGCCAGCATCCCCAGCACCGCGCCGATGGCGATGCCCGGCGCCCAGCCCTTCAGGATATCCCAGTCCACCGCCCCGCGCTTGTTGTGCGCATGGACCGAGCGGATCGAGGTCACGATGATCGAGGCCAGCGAGGTCGCAAGGCAGACCTGCATCACCTGCGGCCCGTCATAGCCCAGCCCGTGCAGGACGAAGTAGAAGGCCGGCACAAGGATGATGCCGCCGCCCACGCCGAAGAGCCCGGCCAGCAGCCCCGCCACCGCAGAGGCCGCCATGAGAACCGCCACCAGCGGTGCGAGGGTCGATAGGTCCAGTGTCATGCGGCCTCCTGTCCGGGAATGCTGTCCAGCGCCTCCGCGACAAGGCCGGTGCCTGCGCCGGGCCGGCTGGCCCCCTCGGACAGGATCTGCCGCCAGCGCCTTGCGCCCGGGCGCCCGGCAAAGAGGCCCATCATGTGCCTTGTGATCTGATGCAAACGCCCGCCGGACGCAAGGTGGTCGTCGATGTAGGGCATCATGGCCCGGACCACCTCCTCGGGGCTGTCGAAGGGGTCCGGCGCGCCGAACAGGCGGCTGTCGGCGCGGCCGAGGATATCCCAGGGCTGGTGATAGGCGGCGCGTCCGATCATGGCCCCGTCAAGGCCGTCCGCAAGAAAGGCCTCAGCCGCGTCAAGCGTGGCGATGCCGCCGTTCACCGACAGGTGCAGCGCCGGAAAGCGCGCCCGCATCGCCCGGACAAGCCCGTAGTCCAGCGGCGGGATATCGCGGTTCTCTTTCGGAGACAGCCCCTGCAGCCAGGCCTTGCGGGCGTGGATGGAAAACCGCGTGACGCCCGTGGCGGCGACGGTCTCGATAAAGGCGGGCAGGACCTCTTGCGGGTCCTGATCGTCGACGCCGATGCGGCATTTGACCGTGACCTCGGGCCCGTCGGGCAGCGCCTCGCGCATGGCCGCGACGCAGGCCGCGACAAGCGGCGCGTCCTTCATCAGAACGGCGCCGAAGGTGCCCGACTGCACCCGGTCCGAGGGGCATCCGCAGTTCAGGTTGATCTCGTCGTATCCGGCGCGCGCGCCCAACCGCGCCGCCTCGGCAAGCTCCACGGGATCCGACCCGCCCAGTTGCAGGGCGACGGGATGCTCGGCGGCGTGATGATCCAGCAGATGCAGCGCCCCGCCCCGCACCAGCGCTGGCGCCGTGACCATTTCGGTGTAGAGCAGGCTGCGGCGAGACATCAGCCGGTGCAGATACCGGCAATGCCGGTCGGTCCAGTCCATCATCGGGGCGACGGAGAGGCCGGCGGCCCGGTGAAGGTCCGAATGAAGGTCCGAAACTGCTTGTCTTTCTGGCTTTTCCGTCATCCGCCCCACTCCTGCTTCCGCCCATGCCCGGGCCTTTTGCGCCCGTTGTCGGGGATGGTGCAACACAATGTTGCACCGACGCCGCCTGTTGCACCGCCCTTCGGTGCCCTGCCCTGTCAACCGCGCGGCCGAGGTCGGGGCCCGGCCTGCCGGGACACGATCCCGCCCCCGGCTCGATACATCGCCCGGGCCGCGCCGTCTCGACCCACCCCTTGGCGGTCGGTGACTGCCCCGCGACACGCGAGCCGGACAAGTACCATTTCGGACCCTCGGAAGAAAGACGGCGCTGGGTGGGTCACAGCGGCGGCCCGCAAAACGAAGCGCGGCGCGTTCGGCCTGACAGCCCACGCAGATGCGCCTCCCCCTGAACCGCGCGATGAACAACCGGCAGGCGCAGAAAGACGCCGGGGCCGCGTGTCACGGCTTGCCTTCTGCGCGGGCTGGCCCAAGCTGGGCCGGGCGATGCCCGTGGCCCGCGAGGGTCTCGACGGTCGCGCGCCCTGAAACATCGCGGCCCGGCCCCGCCGCCACACCAAGGGAGACTTGTCCATGAAGATCATCCGAGCCGGAAGCACGCCCTCTGCCCCCGGCCCCGAGGAGTATTTCACCGGAACCGTTCGCATCGACCCGATGTTCCAGGCCGAGCCGCCGGGCCGCACCAGCGGCGCCCATGTCACCTTCGAACCCGGCGCCCGGACCGCGTGGCATACCCACCCGGCGGGACAGACCATCATCATCACCTTCGGGCGCGGCCGGGTACAGCGCGACGGCGCCCCGGTCGAAGAGGTCACGGCGGGCGATGTGGTCTTCTTTCCGGCCGAGGAAAAACACTGGCACGGCGCCGCGCCCCGGACCGCCATGTCGCATATCGCCATTCAGGAAAGCATCGACGGCACGCCTGTGATCTGGCTGGAGAAGGTTTCGGACGCCGATTACAACGGTTGACGCCCCCGCGCCGCCTGTCCATGCGGCGGCGCGGAGATGCGCGGCAGCGGCACAGCGGCCTGTGCATGCGCGCCGTCGCCGTCGCCGAGGCGCCCGGCGTTCGTTGCGCAGGCGGCGGCAACTCCGCCCCTACGGTCAGTCTGACGGCAGGCCGTCTTCTGGATATCCCTGAATCGGGGCATGGACCGGCTGCGGAAGCGCCCCCTCGGGCAGTTCGAAATAGGCGGCGTTTGTCGCCACGATCTGCGGCAGCTCCGACAGGACCTCGCGCAGGTGTCGGCGCACCGCCGCATTGGCCTGCGGCACCGCGCCCCGTTCGATGGCATCGACGATGGCCCCGTGCTGCGCGATCAGCTTGCGCTGCGGGAACTGGCCCAGCGACAGGAAGCGCACCCGGTCCATCTGCGACTTCAGCCCCTCGATCTGCTTCCATGCCCCGCCCTTCCCGGCGGCTTCGGCCAGCGTGCGGTGAAACAGATCGTCATAGCCGAAGAAATCCTGCGGGGTGTCCTGCCCCACCCGTGCCTGGTGGTCCAGTTGCGCCCGCAACTCGCGGATCACGGCGGCATCCTGCTGCAAGGCGAGGATCTTGGCGATATCGGCCTCGATCGCCTCGCGCAGGAAACGGGCATCCAGCACGGCATTGTAGCCGATCCGGCTGACGATGGTGCCGCGCTGGGGCAGGATCGCCAAAAGGCCCTGATCGGCGAGGCGGATGAAGGCCTCGCGCACGGGCTGGCGGCTGACGTCGTAGAAGCGCGCAACCTCGGATTCGGACAGGCGGTCGCCGGGCTTCAGGTCGACCTGGATGATCCGTTCGCGCAGGATCCGCGAGATCTGCCGCGTGATCGGCGTCGCAGGATCAAGCGACCAGCTTTCCCGGATATCTGCCCGCATCGTTCATCCCCTTCCCGGATCACTCTACCATACTTCCATACTAGAGATTAAATCCGCAGGATGATAGGCCCGTGCCAAAGACATCGACTCGGGAGGACAGCATGAAACAGACCTGGCGCTGGTTTGGACCCAAAGATCTGGTTTCAACGGAGGACGTGGCGCAGGCGGGCGCCGAGGGCATCGTTTCGGCGCTGCACCACGTGCCGACCGGCGCCGTCTGGACGCCCGAAGAGATCGCGCAGCGGCAGGCCGAGATCGCGCATATGACCGACGGCAGCCCCTCGGGGCTTGACTGGGCGGTGGTCGAAAGCCTGCCCGTCTCCGAGGACATCAAGAAGCAGCAGGGCGCGTGGCGCGAACACATCGCCAACTACAAGACCAGCCTGCGCAACCTCGCGGGGGCGGGGATCGAGGTGATCTGCTACAACTTCATGCCGGTGCTGGACTGGACCCGCACCGACCTTGCCTGGCGGCTGAAGAGCGGCGCAAGCTGCATGCGCTTCGACCTTGTGGATTTCGCCACATTCGACCTTCATATCCTCGCCCGCCCCGGCGCGGCGGAGGATTACGACGAGGCCCTGCGCGACGCGGCCGCCCGCCGCTTCGCCGCCATGGACGATCCCGCGCGCGAGGCGCTGGCCGGCAACGTGGTCTTCGGCCTGCCCGGCGCGGCGGAACGCTTCTCGCTGGAGGATGTGCGCGCCCATCTCGCGGAATACGCCGCCCTGTCCGAGGACAGCCTGCGCAGCCACCTGATCGACTTCCTGTCCGAGGTCGCGCCGGTCGCGCAGGAACTGGGGCTGCGCCTGTGCTGCCACCCGGACGATCCGCCCTTCCCGCTGCTGGGACTACCGCGCATCATGTCGACAGAGGCGCAATACGCGCAGGTCATGCAGGCGGTCGACATTCCCGCCAACGGCATCACGCTGTGCTCCGGCTCTCTGGGCGCGCGGCCCGACAACGACCTGCCGGGCATGATGCAACGTCTGGGCGACCGCGTGCATTTCCTGCACCTGCGCAACGTCAAACGCGAAAGCACCGAGATCCGTGGATCGTTCTACGAGGCCGAACATCTGGGCGGCGACACCGACATGGTGGCGCTGGTCGAGGCCGTGCTGGTCGAAGAGGCACGGCGCCGCAAGGCAGGCCGGGCCGACTGGTCGATCCCCTTCCGGCCCGATCACGGGCAGGACATCCTCGACGATCTCGGGCGCCGCACGCAGCCCGGCTATCCCTCGATCGGGCGGCTCAAGGGGCTTGCGGAACTGCGCGGCATCATCGCCGCCCTGTCGCCGCGCGTGTCCGCATGACCCGCCTCGGCACGCCGGACAGCCTGCCCGGGACCGTCGCGCGGCCCGGCTACGCCCCCTCCGCCCATGGCGCGGGGATCGTCCACATCGGCCTTGGCGCCTTTCACAAGGCGCATCAGGCGGTCTACACGGACGACGCGCTGACCGCCGAGGGCGGCGACTGGCGCATCATCGGGGTCAGCCTGCGCAGCCCCGAACCGGCAGAGGAACTGACGCCGCAGAACGGGCTTTACACGGTGATCGAACGCGACGTCGACGGCAGCCGCGCCCGCGTCATCGGCGCGCTGGCCCGCGCGCTTTGCGCCCGGACCGACGCGCAGGCGGTGATGGCGGCGCTCTGCGCGCCCGAGACGCGGATCGTGACGATCACCGTCACCGAAAAGGGCTATGGCCTCGACCGCGCCACCGGCGGCATCGACCGCAGCCACCCCGCCATCATCGCCGACCTCGCCGCGCCCGAGGTTCCACAGGGCCTTGCGGGCCTTCTGGTCCGGGCACTGGCGCTGCGCCACGCGGCGGCTGTGCCGCCCTTCACCGTACTCAGCTGCGACAACCTGCCGGACAACGGCGCGCTGACCCGCTCGCTGCTGATCGACATGGCGCGGCACGTGGCGCCCGACCTCGTGGATCACATCGCGACCCGGGTCGCCTTCCCCGGCAGCATGGTCGACCGGATCACCCCCGCGCGCACGCCTGCCACGCTGGCGCTGGCGCAGGAGATGACCGGCGTCGAAGATCACGCCGCCATCGAGGCCGAGAGCTTTCGGCAATGGGTGATCGAGGACCGCTTCCCCACCGGGCGCCCGGCGTGGCAGGCGGGCGGCGCGCTCTTTGTGCCCGAGGTGCGCCCCTTCGAGCTGATGAAGCTGCGGATGCTGAACGGCGCGCATTCGATGCTGGCCTATGCGGGCTTCCTTGCCGGGCACCGCTACGTGCGCGACGTGATGGCGGACCCGGCCCTCGCGCGCCTGGTCGAGCGGCACCTGCGGGCGGCGGCGGGCACCCTGGACCCGCTGCCCGGCGTCGATCTGGACGGCTACGCGCAGGCCCTGTCGCGCCGCTTCGCCAATCCGCATCTGGGGCATGAGACCTACCAGATCGCCATGGACGGGACCCAGAAGCTGCCGCAGCGCATCCTTGCCCCCGCCGCCGAGGCCCTGCGGCGCGGACAACCGCTGGATGCCTTCGCCTTCGCCAGTGCCGCATGGATGCGCTACACGCTGGGGCGGCAGGATGACGGCACCGGCTACGCCCTGCGCGACCCGCGCGAAGACGACCTGCGCGCCGCCGCCCAAGGCGAGGATGCGGGCGCGCTCTACGACCGTCTGGCGCGGCTTCCGGGGCTCATGCCCGAGGCCCTGACCGCGGCGCCGGACTGGCGCGCGGCGGTGGTCTCGCGTCTCGATGTCATGATGCGGCAGGGCATGCCCGCCGCCCTCATCGCCGAGGCCGACTGACGCCCTGCCCCAAGGCAGGCGCGCCAGCCGGCTGTACCGTACCGGTCAGTTGTACCGGTCCGCCGTCAGCCCGTCGAAAGAGATCTCGGGCTCGCGGCCAAGCACCACATCCGCCACCGCGCGGGCCGAGCCGCAGGCCATGGTCCAGCCCAGCGTGCCGTGCCCGGTGTTGAGGAAGAGGTTGTCGTAGCGCGAGCGCCCCAGCACCGGCGTGCCGTCCGGGGTCATCGGGCGCAGGCCGGTCCAGCCCTCGGCCCGGGACAGGTCGCCGCCGCCGGGAAAGAGATCGTTCACCACATGGCGCACCGTATCGGTGGCATGCGGCCCCAGCCGGTCGGAATAGCCCGCGATCTCGGCGGTGCCCGCAACCCGGATGCGGTCACCCAGCCGGGTGATGGCAACCTTGTGCGTCTCGTCCATGATCGTCGATTGCGGCGCCGCCGCATCCTCGACCACCGGCAGCGTGACCGAATAGCCCTTCACCGGGTAGACCGGCAGGCGGATCCCGGCGGGCGTCAGCAGCTTCGGCCCATGGCTGCCCAAGGCGCAGACATAGGCATCGCCGGTGATGCGCCCCGCGATCTCGGTCTCGATGCCCGCCACGCGCCCGTTTTCAATGGCGATGGATCGGATCGTCTGGCCGTATTGGAACTCCACCCCCATCTCGACGCATTTCTCGGCCAGCGCGGTGGTGAACATCCGGCAGTCGCCGGTGCGGTCCGCCGTCAGCCGCAGGCCGCCGACGAATTTCTCGCGCACCCGCCCCAGCGCCGGTTCCGCCGCGATGCAGCCCTCGCGGTCCAGCACCTCGAAGGGGGAATCGTACTCGGCGAGGATCTCCTGATCCGCCATGGAGCCTTCCAGCTGCTTTTCGGTGCGAAACAGCTGCAGCGTGCCCTGCTCGCGCCCGTCGTAATCGATGCCGGTCTCGGCGATCAGGTCGGGCATGACATCGCGCGAGTAATTCGAGATCCGCACCATGCGGCTTTTGTTCACCCGGTAGCGTTCGTCATTGCAGTTGCGCAGCATCTGCACACCCCAGGCCCACATGGTCGGGCTGATCAGCGGCCATATGAACAGCGGGCGGCGCTTCATGAAGAGCCACTTCACCGCCTTCACCGGAATGCCCGGCGCGGCCCAGGGCGAGGTCATGCCGTAGCTGAGCTCGCCCGCATTGGCATAGCTGGTCTCGAGGCCCGGCCCGGCCTGCCGGTCCAGCACCGTCACCTCGGCGCCCGCCCGGGCAAGGTAATAGGCGGTGGTCACGCCGATCACGCCCGCCCCCATCACGATGACTTTCATCCCACGTCTCCTTTCGGGCGGTCAGCAGGCCGCCGTCACGATAATCTCGACCTTCAGCGTGTCGCGGGCAAGGCGGGCCTCGCCGCAGGCGCGCGCGGGCGCCTCGCCCTCGGGGACCCAGGCATCCCAGACCGCATTCATCTCGGCAAAGTCGGCCATGTCGGACAGCCAGACGATGGCCTGCAGGATCTGCCCGCGCGAGGATCCGGCCCGCTCGAGCAGCGCGTCGATGCGGGCAAGGCAGTCCTGCGTCTGCTCGGTCACGGTGGCGCCCTCGCCGACCTGACCGCAGAGATAGGCGGTGCCATTGTGCTTGACGATCCGGCTCATCCGGGCGCCGGTGTCGATCCGTTCGATCATGTCTTCTGTCCTGTCCTGACGCGCGACCCGCGGGCCCCGGCCCGCGTTACCGCCTTTCCCGGCGGGATGACACTCCGGCGGCGCGACGGGGTCAAGGGGTCGGCCACCGGCCAGCGCGGAAATGCCCGCGCCGTGCCAGCCCGGGACCGGCCCGCCCCGGTCAGGCCTCTTCGTGCAGCGCCGCCAGCGGCACCTTCATGTCGATGATCAGCCAGCCATTCTCGACCCGGCGCGTCTTTTCGGCGCCCAGCTGCATCGCAGAGGCCTTGATCAGCATCGAGCCAAAGCCCTTCTGCGCCCCTTCGTCATAGTCCTCGGCCGTCTCGCGCCAGGTCAGATGCAGCCCCTCGGGCACCATGGTCCAGGTCACGGCGATCTCTCCGTCCTGGCGGTGCAGCGCCCCGTATTTGGCCGAGTTGGTCGCCCATTCGTGGAAGATCAGCACCAGCGAGGTCACGGCCTTGGCGGGAACCATGACCTCTGCGCCGCTCAGCGCAATCGTCTGCTGCGTGCGGGCCGGGGCCAGCACCCGCTCCAGCAGGGCCGCAAGCCCAAGCGGCTGGGTGCTGTCGGTCTTCTTCATCAGCGAATGCGCGCGGTCCAGCGCCGCGACGCGCCCGCGCAGGTTGTCGACCAGGGCGGATTTGTCCTCGCTTTCGCGCGCCGCGCTCGAAATCATCGCCGAGACCAGCGCAAAGAGGTTCTTGATGCGGTGGTTCATCTCCGCAAGGTGCAGTTCGCGTTCGGCCAGAAGTTCCTGCTCGGTGGTCACGTCAAAGCTGACCCCGGTGATCTTCGGCATGCCGTCGCGGATGCCCAGCCGGGCCACGCCCCGCACCCAGCGGGCCGTGCCCGAGGGCAGATCGAGGCGAAAGACCTCTTCGTAGACGGCGCCCTCCGTATCGAGCGCCGCAAGCGCGCCGAAAACCCGCTCGCGATCCTCTGCATGCACCCGGGACTGCATCAGCGACTGCGTCACCTCGGCGCCGGGGTCGATTTCGAACAGCGCGCGGCAGGTCTCGTCCAGAAGCAGCGCCCCATCGTCCGGGTCATAGTCCCAGCGCCCGATCCCGGCATAGCCGAAGGCAAGGTCAAGTGACGTTCCGGATGGCGACATCGGGGGCAAATCCTTCGCGGCAGGGCGTGTTTGGGGGGCAATTTCACATCGGCTCGGCGGAGTCGCCACTGGGGCAACACCACGCCGTTCCAATGTTAACTTTCATGACCAAGTGTCAACCGGTCAGGTCAGTTTAAGCGGCCCGTTGCCGTAAAGGTAAGCGGGATCAAAGCTGCCCAAGGCCCACAACGCCTGACTGTCCAGCACCGTGACCTGCCCGCGCGAGATATCCACGACACCGGTTTCCCGCAGCTTGCGCACGACCCGGTTCATATGCACCGATGTGGTGCCGCAGGCATCCGCAAGCTCCTGCTGGGTCAACGGCAGGGGGAAGCCCCCCGCCGAGGCAAGATCCACGAAATCGAGACGCCGCCAGAGTTCCGCCACCAGATGCGCGACGCGCCCGTCGGCGCTGAGCCGTTCCAGTTTCATGATCCACTCGCGGTGCATGGCCGCGTCCAGCAGGGTCGAGTACCACAGCATCCGCGCCAGGTTCGGTTCGGTCCTCAGCACCTCTTCGATGCGCGCGTGTGGCGCATAGCCGATCTGCACGGTGCCGATGGAAACTACGTCATGATCCAGGCGTTTCAGGGTAAAGGCATGCAGGTCGACGAAATCCCCCGGCACGTGCAGCGCCACGATATGCCGCTTGCCCTCGGCATGGATGACGCGGGCAACGAAGCCTTCGATCAGCATGGTGCTCTGCTGAAGGAGGGTGCCGCGTTCGAGGATGACATGGGGGCCGGTGAAGCGCTCTGTCCGCTCGACAAGCCCTTCCAGCACGCCCTTCTCACGCGCGGTCAGGGCCTCCCGAGAGCGGCCCTGAAGGAACCGCCGGGTGTTCGGATAGTCGTCATCGGTCATGCGTGCTCCTGCCCGGTTCCGGATCGGACAAACCCGCCCCGGTGGGAATATTTAACATTTGTTAATAGGATTGCCACGGCGAGGCACCACGCGAATTGCGGGAACAACGCGCGGAAAGCGGATTTCGCCTCACACAGGTGGAATTTAATCCCCGCCCGCGCGCCTCCGGGGCCGCATCGGAACGGGGTTTTCGTTTAAGAAATGACACACTCGAATCATGCGCGGATTTCATAAAGATCCCAAGGGGAATTCAATTCAACTCATGTTCCGGATGCGGTAAGGAGGGCGCTCAATCCCGACCGGAGGTCCCATGCTGCCCTTTGCCCTGCCCGACGCCCCTGCCCTCGCGACCCTTCGCGCGGTTGCAGCGCAACGCATCCTGATCCTTGACGGCGCGATGGGCACGATGATCCAGACCCTTGGCCTGTCCGAGGAGGATTTCACCGACGGCGGTCACGTTCACGGCCCCGGCTGCCGTCATCATCCGACCGACCGCCCGCAGAAGGGCAACAACGACCTGCTCAGCCTCACCCGGCCCGAGGCGATCGAGGACATCCACTTCGCCTTTGCAATGGCGGGCGCCGACATCCTCGAAACCAACACCTTTTCCTCCACCACCATCGCGCAGGCCGATTACGGGCTGGAGTCGGCAGTGCACGACCTGAACGTCGCGGGCGCGCAGGTGGCCCGCCGCGCCGCCGACCGCGCCACCGCCGAAGACGGCCGTCCGCGCTTTGTCGCGGGCGCCGTGGGGCCGACCAACCGCACCGCCTCGATCAGCCCGGACGTCAACGATCCCGGCTATCGCGCCGTCAGCTTCGACGACCTGCGCACCGCCTATGGCCAGCAGATCGACGGGCTGATCGAGGGCGGCTCGGACCTGATCCTGATCGAGACGATATTCGACACGCTCAACGCCAAGGCCGCGATCTTTGCCGCCTTCGAGTCCTTTGCGCGCGCGGGCAGACGCCTGCCGATCATGATCTCGGGCACCATCACCGATGCCTCTGGCCGCACCCTGTCGGGGCAGACGCCCACCGCCTTCTGGCACTCGGTGGCCCACGCCCGCCCCTTCTCGGTCGGGCTGAACTGCGCGCTGGGGGCCGCCGCCATGCGCCCGCATATCGCCGAGCTGTCGGGCGTGGCGCCGACGCTGATCTGCGCCTACCCCAACGCCGGGCTGCCCAATGCCTTCGGCCAGTACGACGAGACCGCCGAGCAGACCGCCGAACAGGTGGCGGGATTCGCGCAGGAAGGACTCGTCAATATCGTCGGCGGCTGCTGCGGCACGACGCCCGACCACATCCGCGCGATCGCCGAAGCGGTCGCCCCCTTTGCCCCCCGCACGGTGCCCGCATGACCCATCTCCTTCGCCTTTCCGGCCTCGAACCCTTTGTCCTGACGCCCGACATCCCCTTCGTGAACGTCGGCGAGCGCACGAATGTCACCGGCTCTGCCCGCTTCCGTAAACTGGTGGTGAACCGCGACTATGCCGCCGCGCTGGAAGTCGCGCGCGATCAGGTCGAGAACGGCGCCCAGATCATCGACGTGAACATGGACGAGGGCCTGATCGACTCGAAACAGGCCATGGTCGAGTTCCTGAACCTCGTGGCCTCGGAGCCCGACATCGCCCGCGTGCCGATCATGATCGACTCGTCGAAATGGGAGGTGATCGAGGCCGGCCTGCAATGCGTGCAGGGCAAGCCCGTGGTCAACTCGATCTCGCTGAAAGAGGGTGAGGACGCCTTCCGCCACCATGCCGGGCTTTGCCTCGCCTATGGTGCGGCGGTGGTGGTCATGGCTTTCGACGAGACCGGGCAGGCCGACACGCAGGCCCGCAAGACCGAAATCTGCGCCCGCGCCTACCGCATCCTTGTCGAGGAGATGAGCTTCCCGCCCGAGGACATCATCTTCGACCCCAATATCTTTGCCGTCGCCACCGGCATCGAGGAACACGACAACTACGGCGTCGACTTCATCGAGGCGACCCGCTGGATCCGCGAGAACCTGCCCCATGCGCATGTCTCGGGCGGAGTGTCCAACCTGTCCTTCTCCTTCCGGGGCAACGAAACCGTGCGCGAGGCCATGCACGCGGTCTTCCTGTACCACGCCATCGCGGCGGGCATGGACATGGGCATCGTCAACGCGGGCCAGCTGGCGGTCTACGACCAGATCGACCCGGCCCTGCGCGAGGCCTGCGAGGACGTGGTGCTGAACCGCACCCCCAAGGCGGGCGGCACGGCGACCGAGAACCTGCTGGACCTGGCCGAGCGCTTCAAGGGCGGCAAGCGCGAGGAAAAGGTCCGCGATCTGGCCTGGCGCGACTGGCCGGTCGAGAAGCGGCTGGAACATGCGCTGGTCAACGGATTGACCGAGTTCATCGAAGAGGACACCGAAGAGGCCCGCGCGGCGGCAGAGCGTCCGCTGCATGTGATCGAAGGCCCGCTGATGGCGGGCATGAACGTGGTCGGCGACCTGTTCGGCGCGGGCAAGATGTTCCTGCCGCAGGTGGTGAAATCCGCCCGCGTGATGAAGCAGGCGGTGGCCGTTCTGCTGCCCTACATGGAAGAGGAAAAGCGCCTGAATGGCGGCGAGGGCCGCCAATCCGCCGGCAAGGTCCTGATGGCCACGGTAAAGGGCGACGTCCACGACATCGGCAAGAACATCGTCGGCGTCGTGCTGGCCTGCAACAACTACGAGATCGTGGACCTTGGCGTCATGGTGCCGCCGCAGAAGATCCTTCAGGTCGCCAAGGACGAGGGCGTGGACATCATCGGCCTCTCGGGCCTCATCACCCCCTCGCTCGACGAGATGGTGCACCTCGCCTCCGAGATGGAGCGCGAGGGGCTGGACCTGCCGCTGCTGATCGGCGGCGCCACCACCAGCCGCGTGCACACGGCGGTGAAGATCGCGCCCCGCTACAGCGGCCCGGCGGTGCATGTGACCGACGCCAGCCGCGCGGTCGGCGTGGTGGGCGCGCTGCTCAGCCCCGAACGCAAGGCCGATTACGTCGCTGGCATCCACGCTGAATATGCCGATGTGGCGGAAAAGCACGAACGCTCCGAACGCGCCAAGCAGCGCCTGCCGCTCTCTGCCGCGCGCGCCAATGCGGGCAGCTTCGACTGGACCGTGGTGGCGCCAGCGCCCGCCTTCACCGGCACCCGCGTCGTGGACGACTGGGACCTTGCCGAGATCGCGCGCTATATCGACTGGACGCCCTTCTTCCAGACCTGGGAGATGCGCGGCCAGTACCCCAAGATCCTCGACGACGAGAAGCAGGGAGAGGCCGCGCGGTCCCTCTTTGCCGACGCGCAGGAGATGCTGGCGAAGATCGTCTCTGAACGCTGGTTCACGCCGCGCGCCGTGGTGGGCTTCTGGCCCGCCAATGCCTCGGGCGACGACATCCGCCTCTTCGCCGATGCGGAGCGGACGCAGGGCCTTGCCACGCTGCACACGCTGCGCCAGCAGACCGGCAAGCGCCCGGGCCGCCCCAACCTCGCCCTGTCGGACTTCGTGGCGCCCCAGGGCAAGGGCGCGGACCATGTCGGCGGCTTCGTCGTGACCGCGGGACCGGAAGAGGCAGAGATCGCGGACCGGCTGGACAAGGCCAACGACAACTACGGCGCGATCATGGTCAAGGCGCTGGCCGACCGCATTGCGGAGGCCATGGCCGAGATGCTGCACGAGCGCGTCCGGCGCGAGTTCTGGGGCTATGCGCCGGACGAGGGCTTCGACCCGCAGGAGCTGATCGGCGAGCCCTACGCGGGCATCCGCCCGGCGCCGGGCTACCCGGCCCAGCCCGACCACACGGAAAAGCGCACGCTCTTCCGCCTGCTCGACGCCGAAGAGGCGACCGGCGTCACGCTGACCGAAAGCATGGCGATGTGGCCGGGATCCTCGGTCTCGGGGCTCTATATCGGGCACCCGGACAGCTATTACTTCGGGGTCGGCAAGGTCGAACGCGACCAGGTGGCGGATTACGCCGCCCGCAAGGGGATGGAGATCGAAGAGGCCGAGCGCTGGCTGGCCCCGGTCCTGAACTACATCCCCGGAAAAACGCCCGCCACGACGGCGGCGTGACCGAAGGGGGCGCGCGCCCCCTTCCCCCCGCCGGGCTGGAGGCCCATTGCAGTCAGGAAGCCGGGGCACGAGGCCCGGCGAACGGCTTGCCGCATCGGCGCAGGTGCAACGTCCCCCGCCTACCGCCCGCCGTCCGACCCTGCGGGCCCCGGTAGCCCCCTCAGCGGATACGCTTTTCGGTCTCCGGGTCGAAAAGCACCGCCTTGTCCATGTTCAGCACAAGCTCGAAGTCATCGCCCGGGCGGCAGCTGGTCTGCGAACGCATCCGCGCGATCACGTCCCGGCCTGACAGCGTCGTGGTCACGAAGGTATCGGCCCCCGCCGGTTCGATCACCTCGATCCGGTTCACCAGCCGCGCCAGCACCCGCGCGTTGCGGTCCGCGCCCTCACTGTCCGTCACCGCCTCTGGCCGGATGCCGAAGAGCACCTGCTGTCCGTCCGTGAGGCCTGCAGGCTTCTCCGGCAGCGGCAGCACATGCGGCACCCCGTCCGCGCCCGTGACCTCGACCCCCGCGCCCGCGCCACTGACCCGCGCCACGGCCTGCACGAGGTTCATCGAGGGCGACCCCATGAAGCTGGCGACAAAGACGTTCTCGGGGTCGTCGTAGATCTGCTGCGGCGTACCCAGCTGCTGCACATAACCGCCATTCATCACCGCGATCCGGGTCGAGAGCGTCATGGCCTCGATCTGGTCGTGGGTCACGTAGACGATGGTCGTCCCCAGATTCTGGTGCAGCTTCTTGATCTCGGTGCGCATGTCGACGCGCAGCTTGGCGTCGAGGTTCGACAGCGGCTCGTCGAACAGGAAGACATCCGGATCGCGCACCAGTGCCCGGCCCATGGCCACCCGCTGGCGCTGGCCACCCGACAGCTGCCCCGGCTTGCGGTCCAGCAATTGCTCGATCTGCAAGAGCTTCGCCACATCCGCCAGAGCCTTGTCGCGCTCCGCCTTGGGCACGCCGTGCATCTCCAGCCCGAAGGTCATGTTCTGCCCCACGGTCATGTTGGGGTAAAGCGCGTAGCTCTGGAACACCATGGCGATATTGCGCTTCGAGGGGTGCACCCCGTTCACCACGCGCCCCCTGATGCTGATCTCGCCGCTGGTGATGCCCTCGAGCCCCGCGATCATGTTCAGAAGCGTGGACTTGCCGCAGCCCGAAGGCCCGACCAGCACGAGGAATTCGCCCTCTTCCACGGCAATGTCGACCCGGTGCAGGACCTCCACCGCGCCGTAGGATTTGGTGACGTTGTCGATGTCGAGAAAGCCCATGCGTCAGCTCCGTCGGTTCTGTCTGGCGCCAAGAGTTTTCGAAAACTCTTGGCAAAATTCTTCGATGAATTTTGCGCGTGCCGCGAGCGGCGTCGCGCAGGGCGCGGGGCGTTCGTCGCTTCGGACCCTTCCCCGGAGGCTCCGATCTCTCTGCGAGAGACCGCGTGCCCTCGCGCCGGGCGCGGGGCGTTCGCCGCTTCGAACCCTCCCCCGGAGGCTCCGATCTCTCTGCGAGAGACCGCATGCCCGCGCGCAGGGCGCGGGGCGTTCGGCGCTTCGGACCCTCCCCCGGAGGCTCCGATCTCTCTGCGAGAGACCGCATGCCCGCGCGTAGGGCGCGGGGCGTTCGGCGCTTCGGACCCTCCCCCGGAGGCTCCGATCTCTCTGCGAGAGACCGCGCCTCATCCCTTGACCGATCCGGCCATCAAGCCGCGCACGAAATACCGCCCCGCCACGATGTAGACGAGCAGCGTCGGAAGGGCGGCCAGAATCGCGCCGGCAAAGTGGACGTTGTACTCCTTCACCCCGGTGGAGGAATTCACGAGGTTGTTCAGCGCCACGGTCATCGGCATCGAGTCGAGATCCGCGAAGGAGGCGCCGAAGAGGAAGTCGTTCCAGATATTGGTGAACTGCCAGATGACCGAGACCACGGCGATGGGCCCCGAGACCGGCAGCAGGATGCGCCAGAAGATCCGGAAGAAGCCCGCCCCGTCGATCATCGCTGCGCGCACCAGCTCGGTCGGGAAGGCGGCGTAGTAGTTGCGGAAGTAAAGCGTGGTGAAGCCGATGCCGTAGACCACATGCACCAGCACCAGCCCGGGCGTCGATCCTGCCAGCCCCATCAGCCCCAGCATCCGCGCCATCGGGATCAGCACGATCTGGAAGGGGATGAAGCAGGCAAAGAGCATCAGCCCGAACAGCAGGGTGTCGCCCCTGAAACGCCACTTGGTCAGCACGTAGCCGTTCAGCGCGCCGAGGATGGTCGAGATCGCGACGGCGGGCACCACCATCAGGATCGAGTTCAGGAAGTAGGGCTTCAGCCCCGTCGGCTCCACCCCGATCTGCGCGGTGGACCAGGCGGCCAGCCAGGGCTCGATAGTCCATTCCCGTGGCAGCGCCATCATGTTGCCGCCGGTGATCTCGTCCAAAGGCTTCAGCGAGTTCGACAGCATCACGAAGAAGGGCAGCAGGTAGAACAGCGCGAAGAGCAGCAGCAGCAGGTAGATGAAGGTCCGCGTGATGCGCCCGGTGCGGACGGCGGTGTCCTGTTCAGCGACGGCCATCACGTCTTCTCCTTCAGTTCGGCGTAGAGGTAGGGCATCATGATCGCCGCGATGGTCATCAGCATGATCACCGCAGAGGCCGCGCCGATCCCCATCGAGTTCCGGGTGAAGGTGTAGGAATACATGAAGGTCGCGGGCAGTTCGGTCGCCCGCCCCGGCCCGCCGCCGGTCAGCGCGATCACCAGGTCGTAGGACTTCACCGCGAGGTGCGCGAGGATCACGAAGGCCGAGAGGAACGCGGGCCGCAGAAGCGGGATCACGATGCGCCGGTAGAGGTTCCAGTTCGAGGCGCCGTCGATCTGCGCCGCCTTCAGGATCTCGTTGTCGATGCCGCGCAGCCCCGCGAGGAACATCGCCATGACGAAGCCGGAAGTCTGCCAGACCGCCGCGATCACCACCGTGTAGATCGCCATGTCGCGATCCTTGATCCAGCCGAATTCGAAGCTTTCCCAGCCCCAGAGGTGCATGGTGTGTTCCAGCCCGATGCCGGGGTCGAGGAACCATTTCCACGCGGTGCCGGTCACGATGAAGCTCAGCGCCATGGGATAGAGGTAGATCGGGCGCAGGATGCCTTCGCCCCGGATCTTCTGGTCAAGGAAGATCGCAAGGCCAAGCCCGATCACCGTGCAGATCGAGATATAGAGGAAGGCGAAGATGCCAAGGTTCACAATGGCCGTGTGCCAGTGCCTGAGGCCCCAGAGCTTGGCGTAGTTCTCGAAGCCGACCCAGTCGTAGCTGGGCAGCATGCGGCTGTCGGTGAAGGACAGGTAGACCGTGAAGGCGATGAAGCCGTAGACGAAGACCAGCACCATCGCCAGCGAGGGCGAGAGCACCAGTTTCGGAATCCAGTCCTGCAAACGGGTGCGGAAGTCCGGGGTATCGGTGGCCATGGGGTATCCTCCGCAAGCTCTGCGGACCGGCGGTCAAGGCGTCGGCGGTAAAGGGGTGGCGGGACGCGCCGTGGAGCCCCGCCCGCCGGATCACATCGCGGCTTCGACCGCGTTGACCATTTCCTCGGCGGCTTCCTCGGCGCTGAACTCGCCGTTGAAATGCGCCGTGATGACGTCGTACATCGCGTTCTTCACGCCCGCGGGGACCGAGTGGCCATGCGCCATGGACCCGAAGAGGCGACCGGCAGAGTTGGCGTCGGCCAGATCGGCCATGCCCTTCTTGCCGCAATCGTCGAAGGCGTCGTTCGGCACGTCGGTGCGCGCGGGCACCGAGCCCTTGACCACGTTGAAGGCCGACTGGAAGGCCGGGTCCATCACAGATGCCGCCATGGCCAGCTGCGCCTCCTGCCCTTCGTCGACCTTGAACATCGCGAACTGGTCCGAGTTGAAGGTCACCGCGCCCTGCGTTCCGGGGAAGCGGATGCAGACGAAGTCCTCGCCCGGCACCTGATCGGCGCGCAGGAATTCACCCTTGGCCCAGTCGCCCATCATCTGCATGCCGGCGCTGCCGTCGATGACCATGGCAGAGGCAAGGTTCCAGTCGCGGCCCGAGAAGTTGTCGTCGACGTAGCCGCGCAGGGTTTCCATGCGCTGGAAGGCTTCGACCATTTTCTCGCCGCCAAGCGCCCCGGGGTCGAGGTCGATCATCGAGGCCTTGTAGAAATCGTCGCCAAGGCTCAGGACCACCGCGTCGAAGATCGTCGCGTCCTGCCAGGCCTGACCGCCGTGGGCCAGCGGGGTGATGCCGTTGTCCTTCATCGCGTCCAGCACGGCGATCAGGTCTTCCCAGCTCTCGGGCGCATCCATGCCGGTGGCGTCCAGCGCCGACTTGCTGATCCAGACCCAGTTGGTCGAATGCACGTTCACGGGCGCTGCGATCCAGTGGCCGTCCGCATCCTTCGAGAAGTTCTGCAGCGCGTCCGGCACGACCTCGTCCCAGCTGCCGTCGGCGGCGACCGAGTCGAGGTTGCCCAATGCCCCCTCGGCGGCCCAGTCCTTGATGTCGAAGCCCAGCATCTGCACCGCGGTCGGCGCGTTGCCGGCGGTGACGCGGGCGCGCAGCGTGGTCATCGCGGCCTCGCCGCCGCCGCCCGCCACGGGCATGTCGTTCCAGCCGATGCCCTGCCCCTGCAGGTCCTCCTTCAGCACGTTCAGCGCCGCCGCCTCGCCGCCCGAGGTCCACCAGTGCAGGACCTCCACGTCCTCGGCCACGGCATGGGTCGCGGTCAGCGCAAGGGCCGCCACGGACATCTTCAGTGTCTTCATCATGGTCATGTCATTCCTCCCTGTGACGGTTTTAATCCGCACCGTCTGGCGGGAATTGTAACGATACAAATCCGAGACCTGTCAACATGTTTGTAGCACCCCAGGGCGCAAGCGTTTGCTGCCGCGCAGCATGAAACCCCGCTTGACGAAAGGGATTTGCAACGTTTCAAATGCGCGGCACGGAACAGACCGACCGGACCGGAGGCCGGGGCATGGAAGAGATCGGGAAACAGCGCGGGAAACCGACCTTGCGGACCGTGGCGGATGCCACCGGTTTCGCCGTCACGACCGTGTCGCGGGCGCTGTCCGGAGACCCCAAGATCGCGCCCGCCACGCGCCAGAAGGTGGCCGAGGCCGCGCGCCGCCTGGGCTATGTCCCGGACCGCGCCGCGCAGCGCCTGCGCACCGGGCGGACCAAGGTCATCACGCTGCTGATCAACCCCGACCACGAATTCCTCGGCTTTCTCAGCCAGATCCAGACCGGCATTGTCGAGGCCCTGCGCGGCACCGGCTATTCGGTCACGCTGATGCCCGACTTCATCGCAGACGACCGGATCGCGGTGATCGAGAACATCCTGCGCAACCGCCTTGCCGACGGCATCATCCTGTCGCGGACCGAATGTTTCGACCCGCGCGTCCGCCTGCTGCTGGAGCGCGGCTTTCCCTTCGTCAGCCATGGCCGGACAGAGTTCACCGCGCCGCATCCTTACGTGGATTTCGACAACGAGAGCTTTGCCCGGCAGGCGGTGCAGCGGCTGGTCGCCAAGGGGCGCAGGCGGCTGATGATCGTCCTGCCCGAGAAGCAGTTCACCTTTGCCCAGCACCTGCGTTACGGCTTTCTGTCGGCGGTGCGCGAGGCCGGGGTCGATCACGTCATCGCCGGGGATCTGACGCTGGAAACGCCCCCGGGCAAGCTGGCCGCCAGCCTGCTGGAGATCCAGCGCGGGCCGACCCCGCCGGACGGGCATATCTGCGTCGGCGAGGTGATGGGCATTGCCACCCTGTCGGCCGTGCAGGACGCGGGACAGGTGCCGGGGCGCGACGTGGATATCGTGGTCAAGCAGGCCTCGCCGATCTTCGAACTGATGCGCCCGCGCGTCGACACCATCGTCGAGGATCTGACCGAGACCGCGCGGCGGCTGGGAGAGATGATGCTGCGCCGCCTGCGGGGCGAAGCGCCGGACGCGCTTCATCACCTGATCCAGCCGGGCCTGATCGCATCGGAAAGACAGCTCACCCCGCACGACTGAACGGGGCGCGGCGCAGGTTTGTCCGGCGCACGGGCCTCTGTCGGCGCACGGGCCGCGGCCTGAGTGCGCGCTGCCCTCACCACACGCGCCTCTGCCTGCATACACGCCACCTCCGACACTCATGCCGCCGCCACACAGGCCGCTACCGGCGCAGGGGCCATGGCCTGCAAACGACCCCCTCCCGCCGCCTTCCGCCGACAAACCTCTGCCCTCGGCCCCTCCGCTTTCGGCGCGCGGGCCGTCATCAGCGCCACCCAGAGGGGCAAGCAACGCAGGCACTGCGGAAGGCGCCATCGGGGACGCCGGGGCCGGGACAGGAACGCCCGGCACCACCTCAGCAGACCGTCCTGAACCGCTCGACGATCACGTCCAGCACCTCAGCGGGATCGCGCTGCCACCAGTGCTTCGAGAAGACCTCGACCTCGCAGGGGCCGGTGTAGCCCGCGCCCTCGACGGCGGCCCGCAGCGCCTTCAGGTCGGCCACCCCGTCGCCCATCATGCCCCGGTCCAGCAGCATGTGCGCCGTGTCCTCCAGCCAGTCGCAAAGGTGGTAGCCCAGCACCCGGCCCCGCGCCTCCTGCAGGGTCGCGGCAAGGGTGCGATCCCACCAGACGTGGTAGACGTCCACCGCCACGCCAAGGTTCGGCGCGCCGATCCGGTCGCAGACCTCCAGCGCATCGCGCAGCGTGAACAGCACCGTGCGGTTGCCGCCGAACATCGGGTTCAGCGGCTCCAGCGCCAGCGCCACGCCCTGCCCCGCCGCATAGTCGGCATGGGCCGCCACGCGCTCTGCCAGCCGGTCGAGGCTGGGCTCCAGCCCCAGCGTGCCGGGCTCCGTCCCGCCGGTCACGATGGTCAGCACCGGCGCGCCAAGGCCCGCCGCCATGTCGATGCTGGCGCGCACCTCGGCCTCCGTCCCGGCCTCGCGCCCGGTCAGGTAGGGCGTCCGGCACAGGCCATCGACGCGCATGCCCGCCGCGCGCACCCGGTCGCCGATCTCTTGCGCGCGCGCAGCGATCTCGCGCCGCCAAAAGACGATCCCGCCAAAGCCCCGCTCGGCGCAGGCGTCAATCACGCGTTCCACCGGCCAGCCCATGCCGTGGCCGTCGAGGTTGTGGCCCAGCGTCGCCGTGTTCAGCGCAAGCGCCGAGGTATCGCGGGCAAAGTCCCGCATCAGCAGCCGTAAACCGCCAGAAGCCGCTTCATCCGACCGACCGCCCTATCGGGATCACGCAAGAGCCCGCAGGCGTCGGCATGCCGGAAGACATCGGTGAAATAGGGCAAGGGCCGCATGGCCTGCGCGCCGTTCAGCATGACGAAGTGGTCCTGAAAGCCGTTCAGCCACGCGAGGAAGACCACGCCGGTCTTGTAGTATTGCGTCGGCGCGCGGAAGATCAGCCGCGCCAGCGGCACGGTCGGGTCCAGTACCGCGCGGAAGCCCTGTGCATCGCCCTGCCCCAGCAGATCGACCGCATGGGCCGCCGCCGGCCCCAGCGGGTCGAAGATGCCCAGAAGCGCGTGCGAGAACCCCTGTTCGTCGCCCTCGATCAGTTCGGGATAGTTGAAGTCGTCGCCGGTATACATGCGCACACCCTCGGGCAGGCGGCGGCGCAGGGCGATCTCCTTGTGCTTGTCCAGCAGCGAGATCTTGATGCCGTCCACCTTCGCCGCGTTCTGCTCGATGATCTGCACCACCGTTTCCAGCGCCTGCTCGAAGGTGTCGGCGCCCCAGTAGCCCGCAAGCTGCGGATCGAACATATCGCCCAGCCAGTGCAGGATCACCGGGTGATCGCAGTCCGAAAGGATATCGGCGTAGACCTTCACGTAGTCGTCCGGCCCCGTCGCCACCTTCGCCAGCGCGCGGCTGGCCATCAGGATCACCCGGGCGTCCAGCGACTGGATCGCGTGCAGCTGTTCGAGATAGGCGCGTTTCACGTCCTCCAGCCCGTCGACTTTGGCAAGATCGAGGTGATCCGTCCCGCAGCCATTGGCGACCAGCGCATCCGGCAGTTCGGCGCGGGTGCGGCGGATCAGCTCCAGCGCGCCGCCCCAGTCGAGGCCCATGCCGCGCTGCGCGGTGTCCATGGCCTCGGCGATGCCAAGACCCATGCCGTGCAGGTGGTGGCGAAAGCGCATGGTCGCCGCCCAATCCACCGTCGCCACGCCCGAAGGGGCGTTGGCGGTGAAGGGATCGGCCACGACATGCGCGGCGCTATAGACCACGCGGGCCGGGTTGGCGGGCAGCTTCGCCTCGGGCACCGGGGTGCCGGTCAGCGTGTAGTCGGTGAGGGCGCCGGTCTCGTCCGGCAGGGCGATCTTCATGGTCTCGGCTCCTCAGAAACGGGGCACCAGCATCCCGGCATCCGCCGAGATCGCCTGGCCGGTGGTGTAGGGCAGCTTTCCAGAGGCCAGAGAGGCGATGATCCGCCCCACCTCTGCGGGCTGGCCCACGCGCGGCAGCAGGGTCAGGCCCGCCTTCGCGCGCTCTTCGTATTGCGCGATGACGGGGGCCGTCATCTCTGTCGCGATCAGGCCCGGCTGCACGTCGTAGACGGCGATATCCTCGCGCCCCAGCCGCACCGCCCAGGCCTTGGACGACATGGCGGCGGCGGCCTTGGACACGCAGTATTCCGCGCGCGGCTCCGCCACGGCCAGCGCGTTCGAAGAGGTCACGTTGACCACGCTGTGGAACAGATCGGCGCGCGCCCTACCCAGCAGCAGCCGCGCAAAGGCCTGCGTCAGGAAGAACTGCGCCTTGGTGTTCACCGCAAGGCAGCGGTCATAGCTGGCCTCGGAGACCTTCAGCGGGTCGCCCCGGTCCAGCACGCCGACGCCCGCGTTGTTGACCAGCGTGGTCAGCGGGCCGAGCGCCTCTTCCACGCGCGCCAGAGCGGGCGCATGGGCCGAGAGCTCCGAGACGTCGAAGGCCACGGCCACGGCCTGAACACCCTCGACCCGCACCCGCTCGACGGCGGCGCGCAACTCGTCGTCGTCAGCAGGCCCGTTGACGGCCACGGCAAAGCCCTCGCGGGCCAGTTCCACGGCGGTGGCGAGGCCGATGCCCCGGCTCGACCCGGTGACGAGGGCGACATTGCGGCTCATGCCCCGGCTCCTTCCTTGGCTGTGACGGGGCGTTCACCCGCACGCAAGACACGCGGCCCGTCGCGGCGGGACCCGCCGTGGAACGGGTGGCCCTTCCCGGCGTCGGTCAATCCATGACGGCTCATGCGGCGGCTCCTTTCGACAGCAGTTCGCGGGCGATGATCATGCGCTGGATCTGGTTCGTCCCCTCGTAGATCTGACAGATCTTGGCGTCGCGATACAGCCGTTCGACCTCGAACCCGCGAATGTAGCCAGAGCCGCCAAAGACCTGCACCGCATCCGCCGTGCGCGCCACGGCCATGTCCCCGGCAAAGCATTTCGCCATGGAGCAATAGCGCGTGGCATCCGCGCCGGTGTCGATCTTCCACGCGGCGTTGTGCACCAGCAGGCGCGCCGCCTCGACGTCCTTGGCGATGTCCGCCAGCAGCCATTGCACGCCCTGAAACTCGGAGATCGGCTTCTTGAACTGCTTGCGTTGCTGGGCATAGTCCACCGCCGCCTCGAGGCCCGCCTGCGCGATCCCCACGGCCAGAGAGGCGATGCCCACGCGGCCCTTGTCGAGCGCGCTCATCATCATGTGAAAGCCGCGCCCCTCGACACCCAGCAGCGCCTTGGCAGGCAGGCGCACGTCGTCGAAGTTCAGCGCGCCCACCTGACTGGCGCGCTGGCCCATCTTGTGTTCCTTCGGCCCGCGCGAGACGCCATCCTTGTGGAAATCGACGATGAAGATCGACATGCCGCGATGGCCCGCCTCGGGATCGGTGCGCGCAAGGACAAAGCCCACATCCGCCACCGGCGCGTTGTGGATCCAGATCTTGCCGCCGTTCAGCACCCAGCCCTCGCCGTCCCGCACCGCCGAGGTGCGGATACCCGAGACGTCGGTGCCTGCCTCCGCCTCTGTCAGGCAGTAGGCGCCCTTCAACTTGCCCGACAGCAGGCCCGGCAGCCACTCTGCCCGCTGCGCGTCACTGCCGCAGGTCACCAGCAGCGTCGAGAGCAGTTCGACCAGCCCGCATTGGTCGGCGACAGAGGCATAGCCGCGCGACAGTTCCTCCATCACCAGCGCATAGGTCACGGTGTCGAAGCCGGGGCCGCCCATCTCTTCGGGAACGCCGATGCCGAAGAGGCCAAGCGCACCCATCTGGTCGTAGATCTCTGCCGGGAAACGCTCTTCCCGGTCCAGTTCCTCGGCCAGCGGGCGTACCACTTCGTTTGCGAACTGGCGCGCCATGTCGCGCACCTGCACATGCGTTTCGGACAGATACATCCCCGGACCCTCCCAGTAACCAAGTGGTTACTTGATAGTGGCGATTCCCCGGTCGGTCAAGATGCTGTTGCGCTTGAACCGGGCGCGAAACCATGCGTTAATAACTATACGGTTACTTATGGGGAGGATATCATGCAACCGGATGCCAAGGTGAAATTCGGCCGCACGGACCTGGAGGTCACGGCCTTCGGATTCGGCACCGCGCCCATCGGCAACATCTTTCGCGAGATCGACGAAGAGACCTCTGACGGGATGATCCAGAGCGCCTGGGATGCGGGCGTGCGCTACTACGACACCGCGCCGATGTACGGCCACGGGCTTGCGGAACTGCGCACGGGCCACTCGCTGCGCTGGAAGAACCGCGACGATTTCGTGCTGTCGTCGAAGGTCGGGCGGGTGCTGAAGCCCGCGCGCAAGCAGGACATCGATTATGCGCCCTGGACCAACGCGGGCCGCTTCACGCTGAACTTCGATTACAGCTACGACGGCACGATGCGCAGCTTCGAGGACAGCCTGCAGCGGCTGAACCTCGAACACATGGACATCGTCTTCATCCATGACATCGACGTCTTCACCCGCGGCGCAGAGCAGCCCGAGGTCTTCCGGCAGGCCATGGACGGCGCGTGGAAGGCCCTGTCGGACCTGCGCGATCAGGGCGTGGTCAAGGCCATCGGCGTCGGCGTGAACGAGTGGGAAGTCTGCCAGACCGCCCTCGAACAGCGCGACTTCGACTGCTTCCTTCTGGCCGGGCGTTATACCCTGCTGGAACAGGACAGCCTCGACACCTTCCTGCCGCTCTGCGAGGAACGCGGCGCGGCGGTGGTCGTGGGCGGCGGCTTCAACTCGGGCATCCTCGCCACCGGCGCGGTCGAGGGCGCCAAGTACAACTACGCCCCCGCCCCCGCCGGGATCATGGAGCGGGTGCGCAAGATCGAAGCCGTCTGCGCCGAGCACAACGTGCCCCTGCCCGCCGCCGCGCTGCAATTTGTCGTGGCCCACCCGGCGATCCCCAGCTTCATCGCGGGCACCCGGACGGTCGAGCAGTTGCAGAAGAACCTCGCGTGGTTCAGCCACCCGATCCCGGCGGCGTTCTGGGCCGACCTGAAGGCCAAGGGGCTTTTGCGCGAAGACGCACCGACGCCATGAGCGGGCGCATGCTTGGGCCGGGCCGCTACGGTCTGGCCGCCTTGCAGGTGGGCGACCGGATCGAGACCGGTCGCCGCCATGTCTCGACCGCGCTGATCGACGCCTTTGCCGAGATGACCGGCGACCGCTTCGAGATCCACATGGACAAGAAGGCGGCGCAGCGCCACGGCTTTGCCGCCCGGGTGGCGCATGGCCTGCTGGTGCTGTCGATGGTGGACGGGCTGAAGAACCAGGCCGGCGCGCAGTTCGAGGCCATGGCTTCGCTGGGCTGGGACTGGGAGTTCACCGGCCCGGTGCTGGCGGGCGACACCATCGGCGTGATGATCACGGTCGAGGCCTTGCGGGCAACCTCGGACGGCAAGCGCGGCGTGGCGACGCTGCGCTTCGATGTGACCAACCAGAGGGGCGAGACGGTGCAGAGGGGGACGAACGCGCTGATGGTCTATGTATGAGGGCGGTCGAGGAATACCGTTCCACTCTCTTCCAAGGACACCAGCAGCCCGGAATGCTGCCCCTCCTGAACCTAATACTCCAAGGTCACCAAGCCGCGCATCGCTGGGCCGTGGTCCGGCGACCCTGAAGGGCCAGGAAGGCAATTTATCCTGGCAAAGTCCGTACGACCTGAATCAGGTCGCGCCATCATAAACCAAATCGCCGGGCCCCCGGACGGCCCAGCGATGCGCGGCGGCCTACGGCCTTGATTCCGCGCCGGGTGGGCGTCAGGAAGGTCGCCTTTTCGACAACGTCAGGGCTTGACCGCGAGTTAGTTGCGGCAGTGCAACGAGACTGCGGCGCCGTCACCCTCTCACACATCGATATCACAGACGTAGACGCCCTCCGCCCCGCCTTCCAGGCAGGCCACGATATCCGCGCCGATGGCCTGATGCTCGGGGTCCACGAGATAGGCGTCCCGCGCCGCTTGATCCCGGAAATCCAGCCAGAACATGTCGAGGAAGCCGCGCACCAAGGGCGTCTCAACCGACACATTCCGACGACTCTGGAAGTCGAGGATGCCGTCGATATGCCCGCCCAGCCCCGCAAGCCGGTCATAAAGCGCCTGCTTCTCGGCCGCGCTGACGTCGTCGCGAAACCGCAGGTGTACCAGATGCCGGATCATTCAACCCTCCCTCGGGAAATCGGCGGGCCGCTTGTCGAAGAAGGCCGCCACGCCCTCGCGCAACTCGGCGCCAGAGGCGGCGAGACGACCGGCGAGGCTTTCCAGCACCCGCTCGCGCTCTTCGCCCTCGGCGGCGTTGATCAGCATCTTGGTCAGTTCGGTCGCCTGCGGCCCGCGCTTCAACAGCGTCTCGGCCAGCGCCCGCCCCCGGGCCAGCCCCTCGCCCGTCGCGGCCACCGCGTCGACCACGCCCAGACCAAGCGCTTCTTCCGCCGAGAAGACCTCGCCCATCAGCGCCATGCGCCGCACCGCCTGCGCACCGAAGCGGCGCACCGCGCGCTGCGTGCCGGACCAGCCCGCGATGATGCCAAGGCCCGCCTCGGGCTGACCGATCTTCACATGGGCCTCGGCCACGCGGTAGTCGGCGCAGGCGGCCAGCTCCAGCCCGCCACCCAGCGCGTGCCCGTTCAGCACCGCGATCACCGGTTGGCGCAGCCGGGCCAGCCGGTCGAAGGTCTCGTGCCCGTCGCGCACCCAGTGGCGCCCGAAGGCGGTGGCGCTTTCGTCCGACCACGCGCGGATATCGCCACCGGCGCAAAAGCTGCGCCCCGTGCCGGTCAGGATCACCACGTCGATGTCGCTGCGCCGCTCGATCCGGCGGCAGAACGCGCCCAGGGCATCGACCATCCCGGCATCCAGCGCGTTGCGCTTGTCCTCGCGGTCGATGCGCAACACGCCGACACCGCCCGCGACCTCGAGGTCGAAGCCGCTCATGCCTGCAACCTCAGGCCCAGCGGCTCGGGGCGGAACAAGGCGCCGTCCATCTCGCGCAGGTCGTCGGCGACCAGCAGCTCCGTCGCCGCCTGATCCAGCACGTCGCGCTTCAGGTCCAGCCCCGGCGCCACCTCGGTCACCGTCAGGCGCCCCTCGATCAGCCGGATCACGCAGCGCTCGGTCACGTAGGTCACGTCCTGCCCCTGCTCCAGCGCCCGCGCGCCCGAGAAGGACACCTGGTCCACCGCCTCCACGAACTTGGCGATCTTGCCCTCGGTGTCGATGATCAGCCGACCCTCGTCCACCCGCATCTTCGCGCCCGCGTTGAACATGCCCGAGAAGACGATCTTCCGCGCCCGCGCGGTGATGTCGACGAAGCCCCCGGCCCCGGCGGTCCGGTGCGGCGTCGCGGACAGGCGCGAGACGTTGACCGAGCCGTCGCGGCCGACCTCGAGGAAGGACAGCAGCGAGGCATCGAAGCCGCCCGCCTGAAAGTAGCAGAACTGGTGCGGCGAGGCGACGAAGGCCTCGGCATTGGCGGCGCAGCCGAACTTGAAGTCCAGAAGCGGGATGCCCCCCACCGCGCCCTGCTCGATCATCCATGTGACGGCGCCGTGCTGCCCTTCTTCGACAAGGATGCGCGGCACATTGGCCGAGATGCCGAAGCCGATATTGACCGCCCAGCCCTGCCGCAGCTCTTGCGCGACGCGGCGCGCGATGACCTTGCCGACGTTGAACTCGGGCGTCTGGAAGGTGTTCAGCGGGCGCACCAACTCGCCCGAGATGGCGGGATCGTAGAGCGTCGCGGTGGTCTGCAACTGTTCGGGCGCCTCGACGATCATGTCGACGAGGATGCCCGGCACCCGCACGTCATGCGCCTTCAAGGAGCCATTGGCCGCGATCCGGCGCACCTGCGCGATGATCTTGCCGCCGCTGTTGCGGGCCGCCAGCGCCATCTCCATCGCGCCCAGCACCGCGCCCTCCTGCTCGAAGGTCAGGTTGCCGCGTTCGTCCGCCGTGCTGGCCCGGATGATCGCCACGTCAGGCTTCAGTGCGCGGAAGTACAGCCAATCCTCGCCGTCGAACGCCCGGTGCTCGACGATGGATTCCGAGCGCGCCGCCTCGTTCATGGCGCAGCCTTCAAGGTCGGGGTCGACAAAGGTCTTCAGCCCCACCTTGGTCAGCACGCCGGGGCGCTTGGCCGCACCCTCGCGCAGCATGTCGAAGACGATCCCCGAGGGCACGTTCCACGCCTTGACCTGATTGCCGGTGATCATCTGCCAGATCAGCGGCGGCTCGGCCTTGGTCGGCCCCGAGGGGTAGGAGCCGCCGATGATCCGGCTGAGCATTCCCGGCTTGGCGATGTGGTCCACGCCCTTGGTGCCGAAGAAGTCCCCCGCCGCGATCGGGTGGATCGAGGTCAGGTCCCGCGGCGCGCCCTCGCGGTCGAACCGCGCCCCCAGCGCCGCCAGCACCGCATCCGGGCAGCACAGCCCGCTCGACGAATTGACCGCCACGACAGCTCCGCTGGCGATATGGCTGACGGCCTCCTCCGCTGTCATCACCTTCGACATCCGACCTTGCCCTTTTTGTAACCAAATGGTTATTTGTGATACGACGAAAGCCGCGACTCGATCAAGGGAGAATTGCCCGGGCGGTCGCGCGATCCAGGGAGGACGCCGCTTTGACCATCTACTTCGAAAAGACCTACCAGCGCAGTTTCGGGACATTCCCGCTGAAGGGGCCAGAGCTTCGCGACGCGGTGATGGCCGCCGCAGAGGTGGGCTACCGCGCCTTCGACACCGCGCAGATGTACGGCAACGAGGCCGAAACGGGCGCGGCACTGCGGGATACCGGCCTTGCGCGCGAGGACCTTCTGATCACCACAAAGGTGGGCGTCGAGAACTTCACCGAAGAGGCCTTTCTGCCCTCGGTCGAGGCCAGCCTGAAGGCTCTGCAGATCGATCAGGCCGACGTTCTGCTGCTGCACTGGCCGACGCCGGGCGGCGACATCCGCCTTTCGCTGGAGCAGTTGCAGAAGGCGCACGACCGGGGGCTGGCAAGGCACATCGGCATTTCCAACTACACCGCGCAGATGATGCGCGACGCCAGGCGCATCGTCGAGGCGCCGCTGGTCACCAACCAGGTGGAGTTCCATCCGCTGCTCAATCAGGACGTCCTGCTGGCGGCTGCGACAGAGACGGGGATTCCGCTGGCCTCCTACTGTTCGGTGGCGCGGGGTGAGGTTTTCAAGCACGCGATCTTCGGCGAGATTGGCGCGGCCTACGGCAAGAGCGCCGCGCAGGTGGTGCTGCGCTGGATCCTGCAGAAGGGCGTCAGCATCAACACGATGTCGACCAAGCCCGTCAACATCCGCGCGAATTTCGAAGTGATGGATTTCACCCTGTCATCCATCGACATGGACCGGATCGAAGAGATGACGCGGACAGGCTACCGCATCGTGTCGCGCGACCTCGTCCCCTACGCGCCGGACTTCGACTGAGGGCGGCAGGGCGGACGTCGGTCGAGCTACGCTTCCGCCCCCCTCTTCTACTGACCGCCCGAGTCCAACGCAAAGCCGCGCATCGTCGGGCCGTGGTCCGGCGAACCTGCGGGTTCAGGAAGGCAGTTTATCCCGGCCAAGTCCGTAGAACCTCAGTCAGGTTGCGCCAGCATCAGCCAAATCGCCGGGCCCCGGGACGGCCCGTCATGTCGGAGACATGCCTCTGGCATGATGCGCGGCGGCTTCGCCTTGTTTCCGCGCCGGGCGGAAGACGGAGACACAGTGCCTTTCAGGACTGATCGCCACGGATGCGACCAAGCCACCGAACCTTGTGCCACAAGCCGGGGGACAATGGCGTCGGAGCCAAGGGTGCCAATCCACCCATGATCCCACCAAAAACAGAAAAAGGGCGGCCCATCGGACCGCCCCTCCTGACCGCCGGGAGGACGTGGAGGATCCCTCAGCGGTTTCCGCGCACCAGATCGGCGGCCTTCTCGCCGATCATGATCGTCGGTGCATTGGTGTTGGACCCCACGAGGCTGGGCATCACCGAGCTGTCGCAGATCCGCAGCCCGTCCACGCCGCGCACCCGCAGCTGTGCATCCACCACTGCCATTGGATCGCTTTCGGCGCCCATCTTGCAGGTGCAGGTCGGGTGGTAGGAGGTGCGCCCGTACTGCCGGGCATAGGCCTCGTAATCGGCCTGTGTCTTCACATCCGGTCCGGGGAAGCGGATCGCGCGCAGGTGCTTCTGCATCGCGGCCTGTTCGAAGATCTCGCGGCTGATCTTCACCCCCTCGACCGAACAGCGCAGGTCGTCGGGTTCAGCAAGGAAATTCGGATCGACCACCGCCGCATCCTCGGGCCGCGCCGACCGCAGCCGCACCGTGCCGCGCGACTTGGGCCGCACGGTGTAGCTGTTCAGCGTGACGCCCGACGACCCCTTGGGCACGCTCGGCACGCCCGCCTCGGCGCCGGCGCCCGCAAGGAAGTGGAACTGAAGGTCCGGCGTTGCCAGCCCCTCGCGCGAGTACCAGAAGGCCCCGCCCTCGACCACGTTGGACGTCACCGGCCCGCTGTTGAACAGCATGTACTGCGCGCCCGCCCAGAGCATCCAGTGCAGCTTGTTGTACTTGTCGAGGCTGTAATGTCCCGTCAGCTCGCCCACGATGTCGATGCCGAAGTGGTCCTGCAGGTTCTCGCCCACGCCCGGCAGGTCCACCACCACGGGCAGGCCCATCTCTTGCAAATGCGCCGCAGGCCCGAGACCCGACAGCAGCATCGTCTTGGGCGACCCGATGGCGCCCGAGGTCAGCAGCACCTCGCTTTCGGCCCGCGCAACCTGAGACGCCCCGCCCGTGGAATATTCCACCCCCGTGGCGCGCCCCTTCTCGATCACGATGCGCCTGACCAGCGCGCCGGTCTTCACCGTCAGGTTCGCCCGCTTCAACGCGGGGCGCAGATAGCCCACCGCCGCCGAACAGCGCCGCCCGTTCCTCGTCGTCGTCTGGTAGGGGCCGGAACCCTCCTGCACGGCGCCGTTGAAATCCGGGTTGAAGGGGATGCCGCGTTCCTGACAGGCCTGCACGAAGGCCCGCGTCATCGGCTGCGGCTGCGGCACATTGGACACGCCCAGCTCGCCATCGGTGCCGTGCCACTCGCCCGCCAGCATGGTGTTACCCTCGGAGCGGATGAAATACTTGCGGATCTCGGCAAAGCTCCAGCCCTCGGCGCCCTCCTCGGCCCAGCGGTCGTAGTCCGAGGGCGTGCCGCGCGTGTAGATCTCGGCGTTGATCGACGAGCCGCCGCCGATCACCCGGGCCTGCGCATAGGGGATTTCGCGGTTGTTGGCGTGCTTCTGCGGCGCCGTCGTCAGGCCCCATGTCAGCGGCCCGGTGGTCATCTTGGCAAAGCCCACGGGCATGTGGATCAGCGGGTGGTTGTCCTTGCCCCCCGCCTCCAGCAGCAGCACGCGACAGGCGCTGTCCCCGGTCAGCCGGTTGGCCAGCACGCAGCCCGCCGAGCCGCCGCCGACGATGATGTAATCGTAACCCTCAGCCATCTCGCCTCCTCCCCCGATGCGCGGCCTGTGCGCGCCGGGCCTCCCTCTTCCTTGGACAGCATCGGATTTCCCGACGCTGCCGCGCCTCGTTTCATCGCCCGGGCGCGCCCCGTGGCAGGGGCCTCCGGGCCTGCAAGCCCTGCCTGTCACCCACAGGGCCACGGTCTTGTGCCCTTGTCCGTCACCCGCCGGTCCACGGTCTTGCACCTGTGTGCGCCACCCGCAGGGCCAGGGCCTTGTAGCCGCCTCAGCCAGCCGCAGGGCCAGGGTTTCGCACCCATCGCTGCCGACGCTCGGGACCGTCGCGCGCGCCGATGCAACACCGCAGCGCCCGGCCCACCGCCCTCACGCGATCCAGGGCCTGCGCTTGCCGATCTCGATGTGGACGGACTTGATCTGGGTGTATTCCTCGACCCCGTACTTGCCCGCCTCGCGGCCCCAGCCCGACTGCTTGAAGCCACCAAGCGGCAGTTCCGGCCCGCCCGCAAGCGTGCAGTTCACCCAGAACCGCCCCGCCTGAACGCGCCGCGTCACCACCAGCGCCTTGTCGATGTCCTTGGTCCAGACCGAGGCGGCCAGACCGTAGTCGGTATCATTGGCAATCGCGATGGCCTCGTCCAGCGTATCGAAGGGCAGGATCGTCAGCACCGGGCCGAAGATCTCGTCCCGCGCGATGACCATGTCGGGGGTCACGTCACCGAAGATCGTCGGCGCGATGTACTGCCCCTGCCCCATGTCCAGCGCACCGCCGCCGCAGATCAGCCGCGCGCCTTCTTCCTTGCCCTTCTCGATGTAGAACAGGATCGTGCGGTTCTGCGCCTCGGTCGTGATGGCGCCGATCTGCGTGGCCTCGTCCAGCGGATCGCCCACCACCGCCCGGGACAGCTTGTCGCGCACCATCTCGGCGAACCGGTCCGCCACCGAGCGTTCGACGATCAGCCGCGAGCCAGAGACGCAGCACTGCCCGGTGTTGAAGGCGATGCCGAAGGCCACGCCGTCCGCCGCGTCCTCCAGATCGGCGTCGGCAAAGACCACCTGCGGGTTCTTGCCGCCCAGTTCCAGCCCCAGCTTCTTGAAGTTGGACTTGCCCGCCGCCTCGACCACGCGGCGACCCACGGCGGTCGATCCGGTGAAGGATAACATGTCGATGCGCGGATGTTCGGCCATGGCCTGCCCGATGGTCGAGCCAGAGCCGGTCACCACGTTCATGCAGCCATCCGGCAGGCCCGCCTCGGTCAGGATCTGGGCCAGGATCAGCGAGGTGGCCGAGGTCATCTCTGACGGTTTCACCACGATGGTGCAGCCCGAGGCGAGGATATAGGGCACGCGTTCGCAGAGGATCAGGAAGGGGAAGTTCCACGGGGTGATGATGCCCACAACGCCCACCGGCTCGCGCGTCACCAGCCCCATCATCCCGTCGCCGAGGTTGTTGAAGCTGTCGCCGTGCAGGCTGCGCGCCAGACCGGAGGCGTATTCGTACATGTCGGCGCAGCCCAACACCTCGCCGCGCGCCTGCGCGATGGGCTTGCCGTTCTCCAGCGTCTCCCAATAGGCGATTTCCTCCGCGCGCGCGCGGATCAGCGCACCCGCCTTCAGCAGCACGGCGGCGCGTGCCTGCCCGCTCAGCCCCGACCAGCGCCGGTCGTCGAAGGCGCGGCGCGCGGCGTCGACGGCCATGTCGAGGTCACCCTCGGTGCATTTCGGGATGCGCGTCACGGGCACGTCATGGGCGGGCGAGTGGCGGGTGAAGACCGCTCGCTCTGCCGCCGGAACCCAGGCCCCGTCCACGTAAAAGCCGAAGTCGCGCGGCTCTGCGGGCAGCGACTGGCGGGTACTGATCTGGTCCATTGGATCTCCTTCCGGCCATGCGGGCCTTCATCGTTGCAGCGGGGGTCGCCCCCGCATCCGGCCACGCGGGCCTTGGCGTTTCTCTCAGGCCGCCGCGCCCCGGTCGGGCCACGCGGTCCGGGGCTTTGTCCGGGCGCTGCGCCCCTGTCAGACCGGGCGACCGGCGCCTCTCTGCTGTGCCCTGCGCCCCCGCGGACGGTCGGGCCATGCGCGCCCGACCGTCATGTCGCCCCCATCACGATCTGGGTCTTCAGGTCCATCGGCCTGTCGGCAAAGCTGTCGAAGGCGCTCTGGATGTCCTCCAGCGCATAGGTCGCGCCGGTGAAAGGCGCGGTGTCGATGCGGCCATGCACCAGCAGGGTCAGCGCGTCGTGCATATCCTCGCCCATGCCCGCGACCGACCCCTTGGCAGAGTTCTCGCGCAGGATGGTGTCGAGGATCGGCATGGGCAGCGCCTCTTCGGGGCCGGTCAGGCCGAAGAAGGCAAGGTGGCCGCCCTTGCGCATCAGCCGCTGCGCTTGGCTGTAGAGCGCGAGGTTGCCGACGCTTTCGATCACGATGTCGGTGCCGCGCCCATCGGTGGCCTGCATCACCGCCTCGGTCAGTTGCGCGGGGTCGGACACGCCGATGTCGGCCCCGCCCTTCACCGCCATCCGCACACGGTCCGCCGAAAGGTCCGTCACGATGATCGGCGCCGCGCCGATGGTGCGCATCAGCTGCACGTGCAGGTTGCCGATGGGCCCGGCGCCCATCACCAGCACCGACTGGCCGAACCGCACGCGCGCCTTGCGCGCCGCGCGCACCACGCAGGCCAGCGGCTCTGTCAGGGCGAGAACTTCGTCGGGGATGTGCTCCGGCGCCGGGATAACCAGCCGCGCGGGCACCACCATGTATTCGCAGAAGCCGCCGTCGGCATGGATGCCCATCTGTTTCATGTCCGGGCAGTTCAGGATCTCGTTGCGGCGGCACCAGTAGCAGCGCCCGCAACCGACATTGGTGTCCACCACCACCTTGCCGCCCAAGGTCAGCCCCTCGACGCCCTCGCCCAGCGCCTGTATGCGGCCCGTGAACTCGTGCCCCGGGATCATCGGCAGGCTTTCGGCGGCGTAGTGGCCGTGGAAGATGTGGATGTCGGTGCCGCAGATTCCGGTGCGGGTGATGCGGATCAGCACCTCTCCGCGCCCCGGCTTGGGGATCGGGCGCTCTTCGATCTCGAAACGGCCCGGTTTCACCAGAACGGCGGCTTTCATCATGGTCATGGTCTCCTCCCCTTTATTTGACGATGCGCAGTTTGCTGCGATCTATCGTGAGGGCAATGGCAAGGATGAGGATGATGCCGAAGACCATCTGCTGCATGGTGGCGTCGACCTCGAAATACAGCATCGAAGAGCGGATCACCGCGACGATCAGCGTGCCGATCAGCGTGTTCAGCACACCGCCCACGCCGCCGGTCAGGGGCGTGCCGCCGACCAGCACCGCCACGATGGCGGGCAGCAGGAAGCCGTTCGCCAGCGTCGGTGCGCCGCCCGACAGCTTGACCGAGAACAAGAGCCCCGCGATCGCCGCCAGCATCCCCGACAGCGCGAAGGCCATGACCTTGATGCGCGTCACGTTCAGGCCGGATGCGACGGCGGCCAGCTCGCCCGCCCCCACCGCCTTCAGCGCGCGGCCAAAGGTCGTGCGCTCTTGCAGGAAGAGCATGGCCAGCACCAGCACCGCGCCCACGAAGATCTCGTGCGGGATGCCCGCCGTATTGCCGACCATCCAGCCGAAGGAGGAGTCGCGCAGGGTCGCGTCCATATAGAGCGCGCGCTGCCCCGACAGGTACTGCGCATAGCTGTAGGCCACGCCGCCCACCGCCAGCGTCGAGACGAAGGAGGGCACGTAAAGCTTCGTCGTGATGAAGCCCGAGATGGCGCCGAAGGTCAGCCCGGCGAGGATACAGACCAGCGCCGCGCCGATCCCCAGCGAGGGCAGCGCGACGGTGGCGATCACCGTCGTCATGTTCGCCAGCGACTGCGCCGAAAGGTCGATGCCGCCGATGTAGATGGCGAAGGTCAGCCCCAGCGCCATGATGAAAAGCGGCATGATGTCGGCGACCATGTTCAGCAGGTTCACCGGCCGCAGGAAGTTCGCGTCCGCCACGCCCACGATCACCACCAGCGTCAGCAGGGTGATCCAAGGAAGATGCGGTTTCAGTCTTTCGATGCTCATGTCACCCTCAGGTCATGTGGTGGACGAGGTCGTAGAGGCTCGGCTTGTCGCCGGGGCGCCCGTGAAAGACCTGCTGTTGCACGCCGTCCTTCAGGACGAGCAGCGTATGGGACAGGCCGATGGCCTCTTCGAGCGTGTCAGCGACAAGGATGATCCCCGCACCCGCCGCGCTCATGTCGCGGACCATGTCGTAGACGTCTTCCTTGGCGCCGATATCCAGACCCCGCGTCGGGTGATCCAGCAGGATGATGTCCGACCCGGCAGAGCGCCACTTGGCCAGAACCACCTTCTGCTGGTTGCCCCCCGAAAGGCCCCCACAATCCTTGTAGATGTTGGGCGTCTTGATCTTCAGCTTCTTGACCCAGTCCTCGGCCAGCGCTTTTTCCTCGGAGAGGCGCAGCACGCCGCCGCCGGAATAGTTCTTCATCTGGCTGAGGGTCATGTTCTCGTAGACGTTCATGCCCGCCACGATGCCCTCGACCTTGCGCTCGCGGGGGACATAGCCCACCCCCGCCGCGACGCTGTCCTGCGCGCTGAAGCGGGTGGCGGGCTTGTCCTTGATCGTGACGGAGCCGCCGGTGGGCTTTTCCAGCCCGAAGACCGTGCGCAGGATCGCCTCGCGCCCGGAACCCTCCGTACCGACAAGGCACAGCACCTCACCACGCCGCAGTTCGAACGAGATATCCTCGAAGCGGTTCGCCACAGACACGCCGTCGAAGCGCACAAGCACCTCGTCGCCATGAGGCTTCTGCTTCTGCTCGCGGTAGTATTCCTTGTCGACGTCGCGCCCGACCATCTTGTGCTGGATGGCGTCGATCCGCGCGGTCTCGCGCGTGACCACGTCCACCACCTCGCCGTCCTTCATGACATAGACGCGGTCGGAAAGCTCCAGCACCTCGTCCATGCGGTGGCTGACGAAGATGAACGAGGCCCGCGTGGTCAACTCGCGCACGATGCCGAAGAGCAGCTCCACCTCTTCGCGGGCCAGAACCGAGGTCGGCTCGTCCAGAAGGATCACCAGATCGCCCTCGACGCGTTCTTCCAGCGTCAGCACCTTGGCCAGTTCGACCAGTTGCCGCTGCGCGAAGGACAGCTTGGCCGTCACCGTCGCGGGGTCGATGCTGAGCTTGACCTTGGCCAGCTGGGCACGCGCCGCCGCCGCCATGGCCTTCCAGTTCATCACGCCGAAACGCACGAATTGCTTCTCGAAGCCGAGGAAGATGTTCTCCATCACCGTCAGGTTGGTGATCAGCGACTGTTCCTGAAAGACCATGCCGATGCCGTGGTCCATGGCCTGACGCGGGTTCTGGAACCGCACCGCCTTGCCGTCCTTGGTGATGGTGCCGCCGTCCGCCTGATAGGCGCCGTAGATCACCTTCATCAGCGTGGACTTGCCGGCGCCGTTCTCGCCCACCAAACCCACGATCTCGCCGCGCCCGATGGTGAAGTCGACGGCCTTCAGCGCGCGCACGCCGGGGAACGTCTTGTCGACCTTGCTGAGTTGATACATGACCCCCTCCCCTATTTCACGAAGGCGACGGACTTGCGGTCGGTGCTCAGCACCACCGCGGCGATGACCATCGCGCCCAGCACGCCGTCCTGCACGTAGCCGGGCAGCCCGATCACCACCATGCCGTTGCCGATGACATTGACGATCAGCACGCCCACCAGCGTGTTCCAGACGCCGCCGATGCCGCCCCAGAGGGCCGTGCCGCCGACGACGACCGAGGTGATCGACATGAACATGAAGTTGTTGCCCGTCGCGGTTTCGGCGATGCCGATGCGGCCCACCGCCAGCAGCGCGCCGACCGCGTAGAACATCCCCGCCAGCGTAAAGCCCAGCACCCGCACGCGGCTGACGTTCAGGCCAGAGGCATGGGCCAGTTCCTCACCCCCGCCGACGGCGTAGAAGTTCCGCCCCAAGGCGGTGCGCGACTGGATGAACCACGCCAGCAGCAGGAACAGGCCCGCGACGTAGACCATCAGCGGAAAACCCAGCAGGCGTTCGGTCAGCAACCCGCGAAAGACCTCGTCCTCGACCCGCACGCGGTCGCCGCCGGTCAGCAGCAGGGCCAGCCCGGTGCCGACGAAGCCCATGGCCAGCGAGGCCATGAAGGAGGGGATCTTCAGCTTCACATGCACCAGCCCGTTGACCAGCCCGATGCAGGCGCCGACCAGCAAGGCCAGCGGCAGGGCCAGCCAGCCGAGGCCCAGCACCGTGCCGCCAAGGCCCAGGAAGGCATAGGCGAAGACCACCGCCGAGACGCTGACCGTGCCCTCCATCGACAGGTCGATGCTGCCCATGATGATGACGAAGGTCACGCCGATGGCCACCATCAGGGCGGGCGAAGCCGAGATCGCGATCCGGGCGAGGTTGCGCACCGTCAGAAAGCGCGGTTCGAGCACCGTGAAGAGGGCGATCAGCACCAACAGGACGATCAGCGGGGCCCATTTCAACAGGGCCTCGCGCGAGAGATTGCCGGACAAGGGGCACCTCCGGGGAAATGGGATCAGTCAGAAGGGGGGCGGCCCTGTGGACCGCCCCGGCCGGGCTTACTTGTACTGGATCTGGCCGCCCGTCGGGCCCCAGAAGTCGCTCCAGTCGTATTCCGGCGTGCTGTCGAGGTAGTTGGCCTTGAACTCGGCGGCGTCCTCGGGCGTGACCATGATGGTCGGGCCGTAGAACTCGCGGTGCTCCTGCGGCTCTTCCGAGGGTTTGAAGTCGCCGCGCGCCGCGTGATAGGCCAGCGCCGCCGTGATGCCGCCGCCCCAATGCGGGTTGGTGAAGACGGTGGCGAGGATCTTGCCTTCGGCCACGAGGCCCACGGCCTGCGGGTTGCCGTCATAGGACACGATGGGCATGTCCTCGATGCCCTCGGCGCGCAGCGCCTCGAGCACGCCATAGGCGATGGTGTCGTTGGCGCAATGCACGCCGGTGATCTCGTCGCCGAAGCGGGTCAGGAAGGCGCTCATGACCTGGTTGGCCTTCTGGGTGTCCCAGTCGGCGGGTTCCGCGGCCAGAAGCTCGACCTCGGGGTAATCCTTCAGCGCGTTCTTCAGGCCCTGAAGGCGCTCGATGGCCGGGTTGTTCGACGCGATGCCGCCAAGGTGGACGACGCCGCCCTTGCCGCCCATGGCCTCCAGCAGGATGCGCGCGGTCTCTTCCGCCGGACCCTCGTCGGACCATGTCATGTGGCTGACGTAGTGGTCACCGAAGTCCCAGGGGTGCAGGTCGTCGGTCTTGTTCCAGATGGTCGAGACATAGCCGCCCGCCTCGGAGACCGCCTCGACGATGGGGCGGCAGTTGGGCGCGTCGTTGGTGTCGATGGCCAGCGCCAGTTCGCCGCCGGTCTTGGCCAGCAGCGACTTCACGTCACCCAGCGACTTCTCGGACGAGCCCTCGTTGATCAGGTGGACCATCGCATCCCTGGGCTTGCCCAGGCTTTCGACGAAGGCCTCGCCGCCGGTGACGATCTCGTTCCAGTAGGGATTGGTGCGGTTACGATAGGACCAGGCGATGGTCGGGTCGTCATAGGTCGCCGCCATGACCGGCGAGGGGCCGAACATCCGCATCGCCGCGGCGCCGGACACGCCATAGGCCGAGGCCAGCAGGAAATTCCGGCGGCTCAGTTTCTCTTTCTCGATGAAGTCCTTGATGAACGTCGACAATGGATTTCCTCCCGTTGGTGCCTGGTCCGGAACTTTCGCGCGCCCCCTGCCCCACTCCTCTGCCGGACAGCCCCTGCACGCGGAAGATCGATATGATTCCGACCTTAACGCACTAACTGGTTACTTCATGAAATGCGCAGGCGTCAACAGGAAACGATAGGGCCAGCGGGGCGCGGCGCGCTCTGGTGACGGGTGGATGGGTTTTGACGATTCCGCCATGGCTGCTGTAAGAGCGTGCGGAACCACCGCCCGAAAGGCCCGACGACGATGGACCCGAAACCCGAGAAACGGCAGCGCGATGCCGAGGCGACGCAGGCGCGCATCCTTGCCGCCGCGAAGAAGGAATTCGCCCGCAACGGCCTTGGCGGTGCGCGCATCGACGAGATCGCCGAACGCGCCAAGGCCAACAAGCGGATGATCTACCACTACTTTGGCAACAAGGAGGATCTCTTCCGCATCGTGCTGGAAGAGGCCTATTTGGACATCCGCGCCGCCGAGAAGAAGCTGGACCTCGAACACCTGCCCGCCCGCGAGGCGATGGAGCGTTTCGTGCGCTTCACATGGGAGTACTACCTGAAGAACCCGGAATTCGTGACGCTGGTGAACTCGGAAAACCTGCACCGCGCGCGCCACCTGAAGAAGTCCGAGCGCGTCGGCCCGGCGCAGCGGCAGCTGGTGTCCATGGTCGAGGGCATCCTGAACCGGGGCGTGACCGAGGGCGTCTTCCGCCCGGGCATCGACCCGGTGCAACTGAACATCACCATCGCGGCGGTCAACTACTACTACCTGACCAACCGCTACACCGGCACGCTGCTGTTCGAACGCGACATGATGGCGAAAGAGGCGTTGGACGCCCGCATCGCCTTCAACATCGACACCATCCTGCGGATGATCTGCATCGAACCCTGAGACGGCGGGTGGCCAGGGTCACGGGGCGCCGCAATCCCGGGACAGAGCGCGCCGCGCCCTCTGTGCAAGACCCCCGCCATCAAGCCCCGGTGGTGTCCTCAGGGAACGGGACGCGCTGCGGGGGCACGTCGGAAGACAGGGGCGCGCCGGGACGCGCAACAGAACCGGCAGGCGGGCGCCGCCGGGTGGCACGGGCAGAGGCACCGCGGCGCATCACGGCAGCTTGGCGCGCGGCAGCGGCGTCAGGTCGCGGATCAGGTCCGCGCCCTTTTCACCGATCATGATACTGGGCGCGTTGGTATTGGACGAGTTGATCGCGGGCATGACCGAGGCATCGCAGACCCGCAGCGCCGCCAGGCCGTGCAGGCGCAGGTCGGGACCCACCACCGCATCCGGCCCGGTGCCCATGCGGCAGGTGCCCACCGGGTGGTGGTCGGTCTTGGCGACCTTGCAGGCATAGTCGAACAGCTCCGCCTCGGACCGCAGGTCCGGACCCGGCAGCACCTCCTTGCGCACGAAATCCCCCAGCGCCGGCTCTGACAGGATCTCGCGCGCCATGCGCAGGCCCTCCAGCGCCATATTCAGATCGTAGGGATCGGACCAGTAGTTCGGGTCGATCAGCGGCGCGGCGCCGGGATCGCCCGAGGCCAGACGCACCGTGCCGCGCGACCGCGGCCGCAGGAAAGCAGAGTTCAGCGTGACCCCGGCCCCGTCGATCTTGGCGATGCCGGTCTCGATCCCCGACCCCTGGCCAAAGTGGAACTGGATGTCCGGCGAGCGCGCCTCGGGGTCGGCGGTGGCAAAGGCGCCGGTCTCGAAGAGCGAGGCCGCCGCCGGGCCGCTCTTGAACAGCAGGTATTGCAGCCCGGCCCAGGCGCTCCGGTGCAGCCTGTCCCAACCGTCATAGCTGTAGGGGCCGGACAGCTCCGCGAGGGCACAAAGGTCGATGTGATCCTGAAGGTTCTCGCCCACCCCGGGCAGGTCGTGCACCACGTCCACGCCCACCGCGCGCAGGTGATCCGCCGGGCCGATGCCCGACAGCATCAGCAGGCGCGGAGAGCCGATGGCGCCGCTGGACACGATGACCTCGGCCTCCGCCCGCGCGGTCTCGACCCGGCCCTCGTGGCGGTAGGTGACGCCGGTGGCGCGGTCGGCCTCGACCTCGACGCGCAGGGCCTCTGCGCCGGTCAGCACGGTCAGGTTCGGACGCCGCATTGCCGGTTTCAGATAGGCCACGGCGGCAGAGGACCGCCGCGCGTCGCGCTGCGTCAGTTGATAGAAGCCCACCCCGTCCTGACAGGCACCGTTGAAGTCGGGGTTGTAGCGCAGGCCCCAGCCTTGCGCGGCGCGGATGAAGGCGTCGCAGACCGGCAGGGTCGCGCGCGGCATCGACACGCCCAATGGCCCGTCGATCCCGTGATAGGCGTCGTTGAAACGCTCGTTGCCCTCGGCCCGGCGGAAATAGGGCAGCACGTCGCGGTAGGCCCAGCCCGGGCAGCCGTGCTCGGCCTCCCATGCGTCGTAGTCCAGCGCATTGCCGCGCGTGTAGACCTGCGCGTTGATGGTCGAGCCGCCGCCGATCACCTTGGCCTGCGTGTACCACAGGCTGCGCCCCTGCATGTGGCGCTGCGGCACCGTCGACCAGCCCCAGCTGGCGATGCCCCTGGTCATCTTGGCGAAACCGGCGGGCCAGTGGAACAGCAGGTTGCGGTCGCGCCCCCCGGCCTCCAGCAGCAGCACCCGCGTTCCCGGGTCTTCCGTCAGCCGCGCCGCCAGCACGCAGCCGGCAGAGCCGCCGCCGGTCACGATATAGTCGTATGCCGCCATGCCCCCTCCCGAATAGTAACCAGACAGTTAATTCCGTGACAGCCGCCGCCCCATCTGTCAAGGATCGGCGGCGCCCCGCCCGGCCCGGACCCACCCATGAATACCCGACTTCCGAAACCGGGAGGTTTCGGGCAGAAAGGGCGCATGAAACAGACGCTCGCCCTTGTCCTATCGTGCCTCATGGCGCTGCCCGCGATGGCGGCAGAGCCCATGTCGGCCTCGGACTTCGAAAGCTATGTCACCGGCAAGACGCTGTATTACGGCGAAAGCGGCCAGCCCTACGGGGTCGAGGAATACCTGCCGGACCGTCAGGTGCGCTGGTCCTTCCTCGATGGCCAGTGCAAGGACGGCTTCTGGTACGAGAACGCCGGGCAGATCTGCTTTGTCTACGAGGACAACCCCGACCCGCAGTGCTGGAGCTTCTACCGCAACGGCGGCAGCCTGCGCGCGGTCTTCGAGAACGACCTGACCAGCACCACGCTTTACGAGGCGCAGCAGGACGACAAGCCCATGCTCTGCCACGGACCCGACGTCGGAGTCTGAGGTCAGGGCCTGAGGTCGGGGACCGGCGCAAAGGTCACCCGCCCCTGCCGCGCCCCGGCTGCACCACCGGGCGCGGCGCGATCCGCCCCGGGGCCGCCCAAACCCGGTCGAGACGGACCTTGGCCCGCAGCGCTACAGGGCGCAGAACCCCTGCCGGATATAGTCCGTCAGCGCGCCGACAACCTCGGCCTTGCCGTTGCCCACATACATGTTGATCTTCTGCGTCCCCAGATCCGGCAGAACGCCCCTGTCGATGTAGGCCAGGTAATCCGGCACATGCCCCTCCAGCCGCGCGGTCACGGCGAGATCGGCGCTGACGCTGGCGTCGATGGTCGTGTCGCTCTGCGAGTCGACCGCCATTTCCCATGCCACCCCCGCCCGGTCCAGCCGCGCCAGCGTGTCCTCGCGAAACCCGCAGTTGCGGCAGAAGGCGATGCGCAGCGGCGCGGTGTTCTTCCAGACCTGACCGCCCGGCGCCCCGATCCAGCGCAGCGGCACCTCTATCAGCGTTTCGCCGCCCGAATCGACCCCCGGCTCCGTGGTCAGGATCACGTCCACCTCGCCCCGCGCGAACTGGGTCTTCAGCACCCGCGTGAAGGAACTGACCAGCGAGACCTTCACCCGGGGATGTGTGCGTCCCATGCGCCGCAGCACGTCGGGAATGACCGGGTAGACGATGTCCGCGGGCACGCCCAGCACCACCTCACCCTCCCAGGCCTGGTCGGTGAGCCGGGTATAGACCTCGTCGTTCAGGTCGACGATCTTCTGCGCATAGGTCAGCAGCTGCGCCCCGGCGGGCGTCAAAGAGATGCCGCGCGCGGAACGGTCGAGCAGTTGCAGGCCCAGCATCTCTTCCAGCCGCTTCAGCTGCATCGAGACGGCGGATTGCGTCAGGTTCAGGAACCCGGCGGCCCGCGTGACCCCGCCAGCCTGCGCCACCGCAAGGAACGACCGCAGGACGGTGACGTCCAGATTCCTCATCCATCAAGCTCCATGATGACAAACCTCAAGAACATTCGTTTCCAGCATGATCCGGATTGCGACATAACCATCAGTAACGAAAATGGCAGAACAATCAATCATCACGATCCGTGAAGGAGCCCATCATGATCCGTGCTCTTGACATCCTTTTGGGGCGCACCCGCCCGGCGCGCCGCCCCTCCGGCCCCGACACCGCGCGCCCGCGCCGTGCGGAAACCCCCTCGCTGCGCGAGCCGAACCGGTTCGAGCGCGACAGCGCCGAACAGCTCTGGTCGGCCCCCGCGCACTGGCGGCTGTGACGGCCCCAACGGTTCCGCATCGATCAAGTTCCAATACTTGTGTGTTTTCGCACCGGAAAATCTTGAAAAACCCGTCCGCTTTGACAATATCAAGCGCAACAATTCCGCGCGCATCCGCGCGGGGTCCCGCCAAACGGAGGTTTTGATGGCACAATACGACACCATTCGGACGACAGGCGTCGCAGGCGCCCGCTCCGCACAGATCGATGAGGGCCTTCGCGCCCATATGAACAAGGTCTACGGCACCATGTCCGTGGGCACGTTCATCACCTTCCTCGCCGCATGGGCGATTGCCGGTCTCGCGGTCACTACCGATCCGACCGGTGCCTCTGCCATGATCCGCGAGGGCCAGTACCTGACCTCCTTCGGCGAGGCGATCTACATGTCGCCGCTGAAATGGGTGATCATGTTCGCCCCGCTGGCCTTTATCTTCTTCGGCTTCGGCGCCGCCATGAACCGCCTGTCCGCCGCCGGCGTACAGCTGCTGTTCTACACCTTCGCCGTGCTGATGGGCCTGTCGCTCAGCTCGATCTTCCTGGTCTTCACCGGCGTTTCGATCGTGCAGGTCTTCCTTGTGACCTCGATCGCCTTCGCGGGCCTGTCGCTCTGGGGCTACACCACCAAGAAGGACATCTCCGGCTGGGGATCGTTCCTGATCATGGGTGTGATCGGCCTGATCGTCGCGTCGATCGTGAACATCTTCCTCGCCTCCTCGGCGATGGGCTTCGCGATCTCGGTCCTGGGCGTTCTGATCTTCGCGGGCCTGACCGCCTACGACACGCAGAACATCAAGAACACCTACCTGCAGCACGCTGCGCATGGTGACAGCGAGTGGCTGGGCAAGGCCGCCATCATGGGCGCCCTGAGCCTCTACCTCGACTTCATCAACATGTTCATGTTCCTGCTGCAGCTCATGGGCAACCGCGAGTAACGCAGGCCACCGGCCGACACAGACCACAAGCCCCGCCGACCCCTGGTTCGGCGGGGCTTTTTCGTTTTGCGACCCACGCCCCAGACACCCCCGCCTTGGCCCCAGCGGTCGGGCAGTGCCTGCACAAGGCCGATCGGACAGCGCCTGATAAGGCTGAAGGGATCGCCCGCCCCTCCCCTGCAGGCACCCGCCACGCACCGCCAGGCCCTTCAGGCAGGGGCCAGCCCCTGCTTGTCGGACCAGCAGGATCTGAAGCCCCCCCCCGGACCGGCGGCCTATTCGCGCCCCCAAGACAGGCCCGCTGCAAATCCGTCTGGCGCCGGGAAAATCAACAAAATCCGCCCCATCGCAACGAACGGGGGTTGAGCGCACCGCCCCCGTCTGGTGCATAATTGCGCAACGGGACGCCTTGGGAGCAGGTCAGCCGGTTTCCGGTCTGACCCAACCCCGCATGCGCACCCGTCACAGGGAAACGCGCCATTCCGGTGGCACTTGCGAGGTAGAAACTGCCATGAGTCTAATCAGGATGATCCCAATCACGGTCATCGCCGCCTGCGCCACCGTGGCCGCTGTCCCGCTGCGGGCGGACACCGGCCAGACGATCCCCGAGGCGATGATCGAGGAAATGATATCGCTGAGCGGTACGATCACCTATCTCGAAGGCGATGCGCCGGGCCTGATCCTTGGCGCGATCAAGGGCGACACCGTGGTGGTCGAGGGCTTCGGGGAAACCGCACGGGGCAACGGCATCACGCCGGATGGCGACACGGTCTTCCGCATCGGCTCGATCACCAAGGTCTTCGCGGGCGAGATGCTGGCCCATGCGGTGGCCCGCGGCGAGGTTGCCTTCACCGATCCGGTCGCCCCGCTCTTGGCCGACCCGCTCGGCGCGGCGGCGGCCCAGCACCCGGACATCCGGCTGATCGACCTTGCGACGCATTCCGGCGGGCTGCCCCGCGAAGTCCCGCGCGCGGAAAGCCCCGACAGCGACCCCTTCCGGACCATCACCCCCGATGCCTTTGCCGACTGGCTTCAGGGCAATGCGCTGCAGTTCGCGCCGGGGCGCGGTTCGGCCTATTCGAACTTCGGCTTCGACCTGCTCTCTGCGGCGCTGTCGACCGCGGGGGGCGCCAGCTATCCCGACCTTCTGGCCGACAGGATCACCCGTCCGCTGGCACTGAACGACACCACCTTCACGCCGACCGCCGGGATGGCCGAGCGCCAGATGATCGGCCACGCGCCGGATGGCGAGGCGCTGCCGATTGTGCCGACCGGCGCGGTCATCACCGGATCCGGCGGCCTCTACAGCACGGCGAACGACCTGCTGCGCTGGATGCGCTGGCATCTGGATGAAACCGGCCCGGATGCGCAGGTGCGCCTGCTTGACCACGCGGTCTACCTGCCCCGCGACGGGCTGGAGACGGTGGTCTCGATGGACGAATCCGGGCGCATGGACGCCATGGGGCTGGGATGGGTGGCGATGAACGCAACAGCCGAAAGCCCCTTCTACCTGCAGAAATCCGGGGCCCTTCAGGGGCAGATGTCCTACATCGCCTTTGCCCCGCAATACGATGCCGCGGTGCTGATCACCATGAACCAGTACGACTTCGGCGCCGCCGCAGGGATGACCGAGGCGGCCAACGCGCTGCTGAGAACCCTCAGCGGCTACTGACACCCCGGCATATCGCTCCGGCGCCGTTGCAGGAATTGGGCAGCGGCGCCGGGCAGCGCGGCCAGCGCCCTCTGGCCTCTCCTCATCCAGCATCACGCTCCACAGCCGCGCGCCCGACCGACCGGCGGCGCGCGGGCGCAGGACGTCCCGCCCCCTGCGCGACGAGGGCCGCCCCACCATTGCAATGCCGCCAGAAGCCCCGCCGCCACCACCCGACGCGGCGGCTGGCCTTGGGCCCCCGGCCACGGCTGCGCAGGGCCGTTTCCGACCGGATCGCAGCGCGCGCCGCGCCCTGGCCCAGCCGCAAAAGCGCTGCCGGGACTTGCCCGGCGACGCTGCCGCCTTGCGCGGCACACGCGGATCCCATCCATGCCTTCGGCGCCTGAATGTGCCCCGCCGCCAGCCGACTCGGGAGGTGCGCGCGATCCGCACTCAAAGCAATAATGTTTTTATTCCGTACAATAAAGCGCAGGACAGAAAGACAGAAACTCACAGCTTAACCAACTATACTATTGTTTTTGCCTGATTATACACGAACTCACAACACCTCAGGCATCGTTGACAATCCAAACAACTGTATACTAACCTGCATCGGCGCGAGCGCGGACACAGGAGACCGCGCCGACCGCGACAACAGGGAGGAAGAGATGCACAGAGGATTGACCGGGCGCGGCTGGATGACAGGCGCCGCCCTTGGCGCGATGATCGCAGCCGGCGCCGTGGGCGCGCAGCAGCTGGGGGAGCCGGCCCCAGAAATGACCGTGGTCTACTACGCGTCCGACATGGGACCGGAGTTCGAACAATCGGCCCGGGCGCTGGCCGACGACTGGGCGAAGCTTGGCCTGGACCTGCAACTGGTCCCGGTTCAGTTCTCGACCTTCGTGTCGCAGTACATTGTCGGCGGGCAACTTGAAGACATGGCCGTCTTCTCTGTCGGGGCCGACCCCGACCGTGTCGATCCGACCTATTGGGTTTACGACGTCGCCGCCTGCGGGCTGCGCCGGAACGGTTCGAAATGGTGCGACGAAGGCTATAGCGAACGCGCCGCCAAGCAGCGCACCCTTGTCGACCGCGCAGAGCGCGTCGAGGCCGTCCATGCCCTGCAGGCCGAATTCACCGAGGCGATGCCCTTCTTCCCGGTGATCAACCGGATCTACGGCATCGTCTACAACTCCGACAAATGGGAAAACGTGACCAGCCCCGAGCCGGTCGCCGCCCATGAAGAGATGGTGAACCCCTGGCTCAAGGCCCGTCCGCTGACCGACGACCGCTGGCTCGACTGGGCCTATTTCGAGGATGTCAGCACCTACAACCCGCTGGTGGAAGAAAGCGCCGTGGGCTGGGTCCGCTTCATCTTCGACACCTTCGCCAAGAACAACTCGGAAGGCGAAACCGTGCCCTGGGCCGCGGCTGGCTGGACCTGGGTGGACGACACGACGCTCGAAGTCACCCTGCGCGACGGCATGACCTTCCATGACGGCGAGGCCGTGACGGCGGATGACGCGGTCTATACCATCAACACCGTCGTCGACCTCGCGCCGCCCGCCGTGTCCTCGCGGACCTCGAACATCACGAGCGCCGAGAAGATCGACGACCTGACCTTCCGCATCAACCTGAAGGCCCCGGACGCGGCCTTCGAGATCACCGTCCTGACCTACATGTTCATCCTGCCCGAACATATCTGGTCGGCCCACGACGGCGACCTGCTGGAATGGGACATCGTCGCCGACGACGCGGTGATCGGCTCTGGCCCCTTCCAGTTCCAGACATGGCGCCCGAACGAGGTGCACGAACTGGCGACCTACGCCGAGCACTGGGAAGCGCCCGAGTACGACGGTCTGCGCCGCCTTGCCCTTGGGCAGGCCGATGCCATCCGCTCTGCGATGCTGGACGGCACCGGCGATATCGCCACGACGGTTCTGCCGGTTGCGACGATGTCCGATCTGGCCGCGCAGAACGACAATCTCGAGTTCATCGAAGTGCCGTCCCACGCGACTCTCTACGTCTGGATGAACAACGAGAAAGCGCCCTTCGACGATCAGGCCTTCCGCCGCGCCGTGCGCATGGCCAGCGACAAGAACCGGGTCATGATCGAGGGCTGGCAGGGTTTCGCCATCCCCGCCTCGGAAGGGCCGGTCCCGCGTGCCCTCGGCCAGTGGTACAACGCCGAGATCGAGCCGGTCGCCTTCGATGTCGAGGCCGCGCGCGCCGTCCTGGAGGAAGCCGGTTACGGCTGGGACTCCTCGGGCAAGCTGCACCTGCCCGCCAACTGAGCCCTTTCGCTCAGGAGCGGCCCCCTGTCCGGGGGCCGCTCGTCTCTCCGCGTCCTCCGCAGCCCTAAAACGCGAGACCCCATGCGCTCTTATATCATACGCCGCCTTCTCCAATCCATCGTGGTCATCTTCGCCGTCACGACAATCATGTTCCTGATGTTCCGCATCGTCCCCTCTGACCCGACAGCGATGATGGTCGAGCGCGGGATGTCCGAGGAAGCGCGGCAGGCGCTGCTCGAACGCTGGGGCCTGACCGGGTCGCTCTGGGACCAGTACCTGCACTACATGGGCAACCTTCTGGTCGGCGATTTCGGCAACAGCTTCTTCTACCGCCAGCCGGTCTGGGACGTGATCCTGCCGCGCATCTACAACACCCTCTGGATCGCCGTTCCGGGGCTTTTGCTGGGCGCCTTCATCGGCGCCGGGCTGGGCATGATCGTCGGCTGGTCGCGCCGGGGCGGCACCGTCGAGCGGACCGGCATCCTGCTGGCCACGGTGATCCGCGGCACCCCCAGTTTCATCCTCGGGATCGTCCTGCTGGCGATCTTTTCCAGCTGGCTTGGCTGGCTGCCCGGCTTCGGCATGGGCGACACCAATGGCAAAGAGGGTCTGGCGCGGTTCCTGCAATGGGAATTCCTGATCCACCTGACGCTGCCGGTTCTGGCCGTCGTCATCTACTTCCTGCCGGAAAACCTGCTTCTCATGCGCTCGGGCGTGGTCGAGAACCGGCACGAGGATTACGTTGAACTGGTCCGCGCCAAGGGCGTCTCGAACGCCCGGGTCGCGTGGCACGCGGCGCGCAACTCGCTGCTGCCGCTGATCACATGGCTGTTCCCGGCGCTGGCCGAGACGATCGCCGGGATCGTGGTGATCGAGATCGTCTTCAGCTGGCCCGGCATCGGCCGCGAGCTGGTGCTTGCCGTGACCCGCCAGGACTATCCGCTGGCACAGGCTGCGTTCTTCCTGCTGGCCGTGATGATCGTTCTGGCCAACCTTGCCGCAGACCTGACCTACGGCAAACTCGACCCGCGCGTCGTCTACCGCTGAGGGCATAGAGCAATGACCGACATGACCGCAAATCCGAGGCGCCAGCGTTTCGCGTGGTTCCTTGACCCCTTCGCCGCCGTGGCGCGCGACCGGTTCGCCCTGGGCGGGCTGATCATCCTGGGCCTGTTCTTCGTGATCGCGCTCTTCGCGCCGATGATCGCCACCCATGACCCCTTCGCATCCGCGATGACCGAAAGCGGGCGGCTCAACCGCCTCGCCCGCCCCTCTGCCGAGCATCTTCTGGGCACGACCACCTTCGGCCACGACGTGTTTTCCCAGTTCATCCTGGGCTTCCGCGTGGCGCTGCTGGTGGGCCTGCTGGGCGCCTTCGCCGTCGGCGTGATCTCGACCCTGTTCGGGGTGATCTCGGGCTATTTCGGCGGATGGATCGACGACCTGCTGATGCGGATCACCGACATCGCCCTGTCGATCCCGACCCTGCCCTTCGCCATCGTGGCGGTCGGGCTGCTGGGGCCGAGCGTGAACAACATCATCCTCGTGATCGTCCTGCTGTTCTGGCGCAACGGCGCCCGGATCATCCGCGCCGCCGTTCTGACCGAACGCGAAAGGGTCTATGTCCGCTGGGCAAGGGCCGCCGGGGCCTCGCACCTGCATGTCATCGTCAAGCACATCCTGCCGAACGTGTTCCGGGTGGTCTTCCTGTGGGTCACCATGTCGGTCGCCTTCGCCGTGCTGACCGAGGCAAGCCTCAGCTTCATCGGCCTTGGCGATCCGTCGACAACCAGCTGGGGGCAGATGCTCAACACCGCCTTCGCCAGCGGCAACCTGCGCAGCGCCTGGTGGTGGGTCGTGCCGCCCTCGCTGGCGCTGGTGACGCTGATCTCGGCGCTCTACCTCGTGGGACGCGCTTTCGAGGAATACAACAACCCACGGCTGAGGGCGAAGCGATGAGCACGATGCAGGAGACCGATTTCGACCGCAGGCTGAACGGCAAGGCGCCCGTGGAACTGTCGGTGCGCGATCTTCGGGTGGCCTACAGCACCCTGCGCGGCCCCTTCCACGCCATCGACGGTGTGACCTTCGATGTCAAACCCGGCTCTGTCCTGGGTCTGGTGGGCGAATCCGGCTGCGGCAAAAGCACCGTCGTGAAAGCGCTGATGCGCCTGCTGCCGGAAGACGCGGAGGTCACGGGCGAGGTTCTGCTGGACGGGCGCAACCTCTTGACCCTGTCGCAGGCCGACCTGCGCGACGTGCGCTGGAACAAGCTGGCGCTGGTGACCCAGAGCGCGATGAACTCGCTGGACCCGGTGCTGTGCATCGGCGACCAGATCGTGGAATCGATCCGTGCCCACGAGAAGGTCAGCCGGGACGTGGCATGGAAACGGGCAGAGACGCTCTTCGACCTCGTCGGCCTGCCCGCGGCGCGGCTGCGGGAATATCCGCACCAGTTCTCGGGCGGGATGCGCCAGCGGGCGGTGATCGCCATGGCGCTCAGTCTGAACGCCGGGCTGCTGTTGGCGGACGAGCCGACCACGGCCCTTGATCCGATCATGCAGGACCAGATCATGGCGCGGCTGCGCCGGGTCCAGGAGATGCTGAACCGGTCGATGATCCTCGTGACCCACGACATTGGCCTTGTGGCCGAGAACTGCGACACCGTGGCGGTGATGTACGCGGGCAAGGTGGTCGAGACCGGGCCGGTCGAAGAGGTACTCGTGACGCCCGAGCACCCCTATACCATCGGACTTTACAACGCCTTTCCGCGCATTCTGGGCGAGACGGAAGAGCGGCCGCCGCTGATTTCCATCGCTGGCGGGCTGCCCAACCTGCTGAAGCCGCCGAAGGACTGCCGGTTCAGGGACCGCTGCCCCTTCGCCACCGAGATCTGCGGCCATGAGGAACCGCCGCTGGCGGAAACCGCGCCGGGCCGCCGGGCGGCCTGCCACCACGCCGGGCGCGCGGCGGAGTTCAGAACGCTGGCCACCCGGCCCGAAACATGGACAGCCGCTGCAGGAGGGTCCCAATGAGAAATCACCAGCTGGGCGAAACCGTGATCGAAGCGGTCGGCCTGAAAACGCACTTCAAACTGGGCGGCGGCATCATTGCCGCCCTCTCGGGTCAGCCTGCCAAGACGGCGAAGGCCCTGGACGGGGTGGATATCGAAATCCGCTCCGGCGAGGTTCTGGGCCTTGTCGGGGAAAGCGGCTGCGGCAAGTCCACCCTCGGCATGACACTGGTGCGCATGCACGAGCCGACCGCAGGCGACGTGAAGTTCAAGGGCGCCTCGATCACGCAGATCCGTGGCTCTGAGCTCAAGACCTTCCGCGCGGGCGCGCAGATCATCTTTCAGGATCCCTACAGCTCGCTCAACCCGCGGCTGACCATCGGCGAGATCGTCAGCGAACCGCTGCACATCCACCGTCAGGGAACCCCGGACGAGCAGCGCGCCAAGGTGCGCGAGGCCCTGTCCCACGTGCGCCTGCCCCCCGAAGAGTTCGAGCACCGCTATCCGGCCGACCTGTCCGGCGGCCAGCGGCAGCGGGTCGCCATCGCGCGGGCGCTGGTGCTCGACCCCGACTTCATCGTCTGCGACGAACCCGTCTCGATGCTGGACGTCTCGGTTCAGGCGGGCGTCCTGCGCATCCTCGACGAGCTGTCCCGGGATCTGGGGCTGGCGGTGCTTTATATCTCGCACGATATCGCGACCGTCGGATACATCTGCGACAGGATCGCGGTCATGTATCTGGGCCGCGTCGTCGAGCAGGGGCCGGTGCGCGAGGTCATGCGCCGCCCGCAGCACCCCTATACGCAGAACCTGATCCGCGCGATTCCCAATTCCGACCCGCTGGTGCGGCGGGAACGGGTGGTGCTGGAAGGCGACGTGCCGACGCCCATCGACACCCTGCCCGGCTGCCGGTTTGCCTCGCGCTGCCGCCATGTGGAACCGGTCTGCCGCGAACAGGAACCCGACCTGCTAGCCGCCGGGGACAAGTCTCTGGCCCGCTGCCACCTTTACGGCGTGCTGGCAGGCAAGCCCGGGGCAGAGCCCGCACCCGCGGCAACACCCGGAGAGGCCTCATGAGCAGCGCGCGGCAGGAGGCCTACGAGGGCATCCGGAACCTCATCATTTCCGGCGAGATCGTCGCCGGAGACCCGATGCCCGAAGAGATGCTGGCCGAACGGCTGAACACCAGCCGCACCCCGGTGCGCGACGCCCTGCACCAGCTGGAAACCGAGGGCGTGGTCATGCGCCACCCCAACCGCCGGGCCTATCTGGCGGACGTCAACCCGATGACCGTGGTCCAGATCTTCGAGGTGCGCGCCCGGCTGGAGCCCTTGGCGGCCCGGCTGGCGGCAAGCCACGTCGACCCGGGGTTTGTCGAGGATCTGCAGCAGCTCATCGACAAGATGACCGCCGTGTCGCAGCCGGACACCATCGACCGGCGCCTCTATCGCCAGTTCAACGAGGTCTTCCACTGGCGGATCCTGCAGCAGTCGAACAGCAGCGCGGTGGCCACGGCGGTGCGGCAGGTCGCGCGGCACCGCATCACCAGCCCGACCTTCCAGGACTGGACGGTGGAGGAACTGGAGCGCAGCCAGAACCACCACCGCGAATTGCTGGACGCCTTCCTTGTCGGCGACGCGGACTGGGCCGATGCCGTGATGACCACCCATCTTCTGGCCGCGAAATCCATCTATACCCGCGCAACGCTTGGGACGGAGAACAAGCCGTGACCGGCTCGCGGAGGCTGACAACGGAGGCACGCGGCCTGTGATGGTCCTGCATGGCTATTGGCGCTCGTCCGCGTCCTATCGCGTCCGCATCGCGCTGGCCCTCAAAGGGGTGGATTACGACGCCCGCAGCTGGGATCTGCGCCACGGCGCGCAGTTCGGCGCCGAATTCATGGCGCTGAACCCCCTGTCCAGCGTGCCCGTGCTGCAAACCGATCAGGGCCCCCTGACCCAGTCCATGGCCATCATGGAATGGCTGGAGACGGAAGTGCCGGACCCCACCCTGCTCTCTGCCGACGCGATGACCGCCGCCCGCATCCGGGCCGCCGCACAGATCATCGCCTCGGACGTGCACCCGCTGAACAACCTCGCGGTGCTGAAGCGGCTGCGCGGCATGGGCCATGACGAGGCCGATCTGCGCGACTGGATGCAGCACTGGATGGGCCGCGGGCTGGCCGCCTTCCAGGCCATGCTGCCGGACAGCGGCGATTTCTGCTTTGGCGACAGGCCCTCGCTGGCCGACATCTGCCTGATCCCGCAGCTTTACAACGCGCGCCGGTGGGCGCTGGACCTCGCGCCGCTGCAGCGGCTCGTGGCCATCGAAACGGCCTGTCTGGCCCATCCCGCCTTCCGCGCCGCACACCCCGACAACCAGACCGATGCCTTTGAGGAGACACCGACATGACCGACCTGATCCGCTCTTGGGTAGAGAGCGCAAATGCCGAGACGGCTGAATTCCCGCTCAACAACCTGCCCTACGGCGTGTTCGCGCGCGACGGCAAGCCGGGCCGCTGCTGTACCGCGATCGGCACCCATGTGCTGGACCTCCACGGTCTGGAAGAGGCCGGTGTCCTCGATTTCGGCGGCACCCTCCGGTCCGGCGACTGGTCGGCCTTCATGGCCCTCGGCAAACCGGAATGGGACCGGCTGCGCGGCTGGCTTCTGACCGCGCTGGCAGAGGGCGCCGGGGCGGAAAGCACCCTGTCGCCGCATCTGCAGGCGCTGTCCGACGTGCAGCTTCTGATGCCCTTCACGGTCACGGAATTCACCGATTTCTACGCATCCCGGCATCACGCCTCCAACGTGGGCCGGGTCCTGCGGGGTACCAATGGCGAGGTGCCGCCGAACTGGCTGCACATCCCCATCGGCTACAACGGCCGTGCCTCTTCCGTCGCTGTCTCGGGCACCGATGTGCGGCGGCCCATGGGCCAGCTGAAGGCCAAGGACGAGACCATGCCGCGTTTCGGCCCCTCTGAACAGTTCGACTTCGAGCTGGAATTCGGGGCCATCGTCGGCCAGCCCTCGGGCGGCATGATCGACGTGGCAACCGCCTTCGACAACATCTTCGGCTATGTGCTTCTGAACGACTGGTCGGCGCGCGACATTCAGGCCTGGGAATTCCAGCCGCTCGGCCCGTTCCAGTCCAAGGCCGCCGCGACCACGATCAGCCCCTGGATCGTCACCGCCGCCGCGCTGGAGCCATTCCGCTGCGCCGCCGCAGAGCGCGAAGTGCCGCTGCTCGACTACCTTCAGGAAAACGGCCCGATGCTCTACGACGTGGAACTGGAGGTGGCGCTGGCGCCGCCCTCCGGCGAAGAGACCGTCGTCACCCGGTCGAACTACAAGCACATGTATTACTCCGCCGCCCAGCAGCTGACCCATCACACCACCTCGGGCTGCCCGATGCGGGTCGGCGACCTGCTTGGGTCGGGCACCATCTCGGGGCCGGAAAAGCTGTCGCGGGGCTGCATGATCGAGCTGACCTGGAACGGCCAGGAGCCGGTACAGCTGTCGTCGGGGGAGACCCGCGCCTATATCGAGGACGGCGATACGGTCACGATACGCGGCCATGCGCAGGGCAACGGCTTCCGGGTCGGTTTCGGCGCCTGTTCCAACCGGGTTGTGCCCAGCCGGGGCTGACGCCGCCCGGCCTGCCGCGCCACAGGCGCGCGGATCAAGACACGGCAGGGGCGCGCCCGCCCCTGCCCGCCTACCGCCGCGCCCGGGCGCGCAGGATGTCGCAGAACTCCAGCGCCGCCGGTTCCAGCGGCTCCTTGCGGCGGGTCACAAGACCGAAGCCCGACAGCCGGATCTCGGGGCGGATGTCCAAAACCGTGAACAGGCCCGCCCGCAGATGCGCCAGCACCACCGCCTGCGGCAGCAGCGCGACGGCATCGGATTCCTGCACGAGGTTGAGGATCAGCAGGATCGACGAGCATTCTATCGTTTCGCGCGGTCGGCGCAGGCCCGCGCGGTCGAAGGCCGCGTCCAGCGCCTGCCGCGACGGGTTGCTGACCGGTTGCAGGACCCAGGCGCAGTCCTGAAGATCCTCCAGCCGATGCGCGCCGGTGGCCTGCCTGTGACCGGCACGGGCCACGACCACCAGCCGCTCTTCGGCCAGCGGTTCGAAGGCGAAAACCGTCCGGTGCCGCTCGGCGCTGAAGCGTCCCACCGCCAGGTCCAGCCGCCCGGCCTCCAGTTCCGACAGGATGCCGTCGCTGGTTTCCCCGTGCAGCGCCACGGACAGCTGCGGGCGGCGGCCCTTGATCTCGGCCACCGCGCGGGCAACCAGATCGGGCGCCGCGCCGGTGATCGCACCGACCGCCAGCGTGCCGTAGCCCCCGGCGCGCCGGGCCGAGAACTCTTCGGAAAACCGTTGCAGGCGGGACAGCTGCGCCCGCGCATTGTCGACCGCGAACTGGCCCAGCGGGGTCAGGATCATGCCCCGCGGACCGCGTTCGAACAATGTCGCCTGAAAGACGTCCTCGACATCGCGCAGCATCTTCGATGCCGTGGACTGCGTCATGTTCAGCGCGTCCGCCGCGCTGTGCGTGGTGCCGTGATCCGCCAGGGCGACGATCAGCGACAGGTGCCGTACCTTGAGGCTGGCGGTAAAGTCCCTGTCCAGCGTGCTCCCCCCTCGTCAAGCGATCGCGTTTCGCGATTGCAGAACCGGATTTATTCATTGGAACGTTATCACTGCGCTGGATAGCGTCAACAGCGGAGGAGGCTCCGGGGGATCAAGGACAGCATCGACAGTTCGAAACCGTGCAGGCGCGCGGGCTTTGTTGTCGGCTCTCCCGGGGGTTTCACGGTCCGGGCCGGGCGCCCGGCCAAACCGCTATAGACCACGAGGAGGACATTTATGCAATTTGCCAAGACCGCCACAGCCGCCGCGCTTTTGCTGGCCGCCGCCACCGGCGCCGCCTGGGCCGAGTACCCCGAGCGCCCGATCCAGCTGATCGTGCCCTGGGGCGCGGGCGGCGGCACCGACGCCGTGGGCCGCCTGCTGGGCGCCGAGATCCAGAAGGAACTGGGCGTGCCGGTCAACGTCGTGAACCGCACCGGCGGCTCGGGCGTGGTGGGCCACAGCGCCATCGCCAATGCCGAAGCCGACGGCTACACCATCGGCATCATGACCATCGAGATCGACATGATGCACTGGCAGGGCCTGACGGAACTGACCTACGAGGACTTCGACATCCTCGCCATCGTCAACGCCGATCCGGGCGGCGTCATGGTCTCTGCCGATTCCGGCTTCGACAGCGTCGAGGCGCTGCTGGAAAGCATCAAGAGCGAACCCGCGGGCACCTACAAGGCATCGGGCACCGGCCAGGGCGGCATCTGGCACGTCGGCCTCGCCGGATGGCTGCTGTCCGAGGATCTGGCCCCCGACCACGTGACCTTCGTGCCCAGCCAGGGCGCGGCGCCGGGCCTGACCGACATGGTCGCGGGCGGTGTGGACATCATCCCCTCGTCGCTGGCCGAGGGCCGCTCGATGATCGACGCGGGCCGCGTGACGGCGCTGGCCAGCATGTCGGCGGAACGGCAAGAGGCCTTCCCGGACGTGCCGACGCTGGCGGAATCCACCGGCTCGGACTGGACCGTGGCCGTCTGGCGCTCTGTCGCCGCGCCCGCCGGCCTGCCGGACGAGGTCAAGACCAAGCTCATGGACGCGATCGAGACCGCCTATAACTCGGACGAGTACCAGACCTTCATGCAGGATCGCGGCTTTGGCCTGCGGTGGGCGCGCGGCGATGACGCGCGCGACATCGTGGCCGCCGACGACGCCGCCTTCGGCGAAGTCATGAAACAGGCCGGTCTGGCCGCCGAATAGGGCCCGACAGGCGAACGGGGGCCGGGGGATCTCGTTTCCTCCGGCCCCTTCCCGTCTCCGGGCCCCGAACACGAGGACAGCAGAATGCGCGTCACCGACCTGACCCTTGGGCTTCTGACCCTGCTGGGCGGCATTGCGATCTACATTTCCGCATGGGGCTTCAAGGCGATCCCCGGACAGGCCTACGGCGCGGGCACCATGCCGCGCGCCATCGCGCTGGTGACGGCGCTGACCGGCCTTTTCATCATCGTCAAGGCGGTCATCGCGGGCGAGCGCCTGCCCGGCCTGAAACTGGCCGAGTGGACCGCCAGCACGGCGGCGCTGGCCCGCATGGCCGCGGTGCTGGTGCTGATCCTCGCCTATATCCTGTTGTCGCCGGTGCTGGGCTTCCTGCCCACGGCCTTCGCGGTCATGGTCCTTGCGATGCTGGTGCTGCGCGTGCGGCTGATCATCGCCCTGCCGGTCTCGCTGGTGGCCGTGGTGGCGATCCAGCAGGCCTTCGGCAAGCTGCTTCTGGTGCCCCTGCCCCGCAGCTCTTTCCTGTCCTTCCTGTGGTGAGCCAAGCATGTCCGTAGTCCTCGACGCCGCCGGGCTTGTCTTTCAGCCCTCCGTCCTGCTGGTGATCCTTGCCGCCGCCGCCTTCGGCATGTTCGTCGGCGCCATTCCCGGCCTGACCGCGACCATGGCCACCGCGCTGCTGGTGCCCGTCACCTTCTTCATGGAGCCGGTGCCCGCCATCGCCGCCATCGTCACCGCCACCGCCATGGCGATCTTCGCGGGCGACATCCCGGGCACCTTGCTGCGCATGCCCGGCACGCCGGCCTCTGCCGCCTATGTGCAGGACGCCTATGCGCTGACCAAACAGGGCAGGCCAGAATCCGCCCTTGGGGCCTCTCTGGTCTTCTCGTCGCTGGGCGGCATCTTCGGCACGCTGGTGCTGATCACCGCCTCGCCGGTGCTGGCCGAAGTGGCGCTGAAATTCTCGTCCTTCGAATACTTCTGGCTTGTGGTGCTGGGCCTGTCCTGCGCGGTCTTCATCTCGCCCGGCTCACCGGCGCGCGGGCTGATTTCCCTGTTCATCGGCCTTTTCGCGGCGACCGTGGGGCTGGAGAACCCGGCGGGCGAGCCGCGCTATACCTTCGGCAATGTCGAGTTGATGGGCGGCGTGCAGTTCATCCCGGCGATGATCGGCCTCTTCGCCGTCTCCGAGGTCATCCGCGCCTTCATCCACCGGGGCAGCGACGAGAAACCGCCGCCCACGGGCCAGCGCGGCATCTTCCGCGAGCAGATCGGCAACATGGCGCGCTACCCGGTGCAGGCGCTGCGCGGCAGTGCCCTTGGCACCGCCATCGGCGCCCTGCCCGGCGCGGGCGCCGACATCGCCGCATGGATCAGCTACGCCGTGTCCAAGAAGTTCTCGAAGACGCCCGAGAAGTTCGGCAAGGGCCATGTCGAGGGGCTGGTCGAGGCCGGATCGTCGAACAACGGCGCCATGTCCGGCGCCTGGATCCCGGCGCTGGTCTTCGGCATCCCGGGCGATTCCATCACCGCCATCGTCATCGGCGTGCTTTACATCAAGGGTATCAACCCCGGCCCGATGGTCTTCATCACCCAGCCGCAGATGATCTACGCGGTCTTCATCGTCTTCCTGATCGCCAACCTGATCATGCTGCCGCTGGGCTGGATGGCCATCAAGGGCGCCCGGCAGGTGCTGTCGATCCCGCAGCGGGTGCTGATGCCGATCATCCTGATGTTCTGCATGGTCGGCTCTTTCGCCATCAACAACTCGGTCTTCGGGATCTGGCTGATGTTCGTCTTCGGCATCATCGGCTTCCTGATGGAGGAGAACGACATCCCCATCGCCCCCGCGATCCTCGGCCTTGTGCTGGGGCCGATGCTGGAACAGAACTTCGTCACCTCGATGATCAAGTCCGACGGCAGCTTCCTCGCCTTCTTCGAGCGCCCGATTGCCGCGGGGCTTGGCCTGTTCACCATTGCCGTCTGGATGATCCCGCTGGTGATGCTGCTGTTGCGCCGCCGCAGGGCCGGTGCGGCGGCCTGACCCGAAACCCCTGACCGAAAAGACCCAACGACCATGACCAAACCCGACCTTCTGCTTGTCGCCGACCTGTCCCCGCGCGTGGTGGACCAGCTTGACCAGGATTTCACCCTGCACCGCTATTGCGACGCCACGGACAAGGGCGCCTTCCTGAAGGCCCTGCCCGAGGGCCTGCGCTTTGTCGCCACCGGCGGCGGCACCGGCTGCTCGCGCGAAATCATCGAGGCCCTGCCCGCGCTGGAAATCATCTCGTCCTTCGGGGTCGGCTATGACGCCGTCGACGTCGAGGCGGCGAAGGAACACGGCGTGCGCGTGACCAACACGCCCGACGTGCTGAACGACTGCGTGGCCGAGGTGACCATGGCGCTGATGCTGGCGCTTGCGCACCGCCTGCCGGAAAGCCACGACTATGTCCGCGCGGGCCGGTGGGAGAACGAGGGCGCCATGCCGCTCACCGCCGAACTGACCGGGGCCACGGTGGGCATCATCGGGTTGGGCCGGATCGGGAAGGCCATCGCGCGGCTGGCGCAGGCCTTTTCCATGCGCGTCGTCTATCACGGCCGCTCCGAACAGGCGCACCAGCCCTTCCAGTACTACGACAACCCCGTGGACATGGCCCGCGACGTCGACTGGCTGGTGGTGATTGCGCCCAGCACGCCGCAGACCCGCGGCATCGTCAGCCGCGAGGTGCTGGAGGCTCTGGGCGCCGAGGGCCGTCTGGTCAATGTCGCGCGCGGCGATCTGGTGGACGAAGAGGCCCTGATCGAGGCGCTGTCGACCGGCAGCATCGCCGGGGCGGCGCTGGATGTCTTCGCGCAGGAACCGCATGTGCCCGAGGCGCTGCGCATGCAGGACAATGTCGTCCTGCTGCCCCATATCGGCAGCGCCACGCACAAGACGCGGGCCGCGATGGGCGATCTCGTGGTGAAGAACCTGCGGGCCCACCTGCGCGGCAACCCCGTGCTGACCCCGGTGGTCTGACCCCAGTGGTCCGACCCGGAGATCCGCCCGGCGTCGCTGCCGGGCGGCAAGGCCCCTTTTCCGCTTCGACCGGCGGCAGACCCGCACCCTCACGCCACCGGCCCGGTCCCATGCAGCGGGTCATCGCTCGGCGATACCCCGCCGGTCGGTCACGGAACAGACCGGCAGCCCCGGCTGTTGCACCCGAGGCCCGGTTGCATCCATCACCCATATGATGTTGTGGTCATGACCTGGGTTGGGTAAGCAAACGACCATTCGCCAAGGAAAAGCGACACATCTATGAAAATGCGCGACACGTTCCTCAAGCCGATGCATCCGGAAGGGCGGCGGTTTGTGGCCATCTTTGCGGCTGTCACAGCGGTGCTCTTCCTGCTTTCTTCCGTTCTGGGATGGCTGGGCGTCGGGCTGACGATCTGGTGCTACTACTTCTTCCGTGACCCGGCCCGCGCGACCCCGATCCGCGAGGGCCTGATCGTCAGTCCCGCCGATGGCGTGGTGTCGCTGATCGAGAAGGCCGTGCCGCCGTCGGAACTGGGCATGACCGATCAGCCGCTGACCCGCGTCAGCGTGTTCATGAGCGTCTTCAACTGCCACGTGAACCGCGCCCCCGTGGCGGGCCGGATCTCGGCCATCGCCTATCGGCCCGGCAAGTTCTTCAATGCCTCTCTGGACAAGGCCAGCGCCGACAACGAGCGCAACAGCCTGTGCATCGACATGGCGGACGGGCGGCAGATCGCCGTGGTCCAGATCGCGGGGCTGGTCGCGCGGCGGATCGTCTGCTTTTCCGCGCAGGGCGACAGCCTGGCAACCGGCGAACGGTTTGGCCTGATCCGCTTCGGCTCGCGGCTGGACGTCTACCTGCCGGATGGTGTGCCGCCGCTGGTCTCTTTGGGGCAGACCATGGTCGCGGGCGAGACGGTCCTTGCGGATCTGACCTCGGACGAGCCCGCACGTATTGCGCGAACAGATTGACGCATGCCTGACACCACGCCGGAAAAGAAACGGAAAATCAACGTCCTGCAGCTGTTGCCGAACCTGGTGACCATTTCGGCCATTTGCGCCGGCCTGTCCGCCATACGCTTTGGCTATGAAGGCGATTTCGAACTGGCCGTGCGCCTGGTTCTGGTGGCCTGCCTTCTGGACGGTCTGGACGGGCGGATCGCGCGCCTGACAAAAAGCGAGTCGCCGATCGGTGCGGAACTGGATTCCCTCGCGGATTTCCTGAACTTCGGCGTGGCGCCTGCCCTGATCATCTACCAATGGGCCCTGCAGGACTTTCAAAGCCTCGGCTGGATCGCTGTCCTGAGCTATTCCATCTGCTGCGTCCTGCGGCTGGCCCGGTTCAACGTCGACAGCCGGCTGGAGAAGGAAGGCCCGGGATCTGATTACTTTGTCGGCGTCCCCTCGCCGGCGGGCGCCGTCCTCGTGATGCTGCCCATGTTTGTCTCGTTCCTCTTCCCCGACCTTCTCCTGGCCGTGCCTGCGCTTATCGCCGGCCATGTCTTTCTGGTCGGCCTGCTGATGATCAGCCGCGTCCCGACCTATGCCTTCAAGCAGCTGACCATCGACCGCGGGAACGCCAAGTTTTTCCTTCTGGGCGCAGGACTTATGGCCGCAGCATTACTGACATATCTCTGGGCTACCCTGGCGCTGATGACATGTGCCTACATCTGCAGCCTGATCTGGGCGTTCCGATCCGCTCGCAAATCACGCACCGCAAAGGACTAACAAGATGGAACTCAGCGCAATCAAGACCTCTTACGCGCGGTGGGCGCCCGTCTACGACCATACCTTCGGCGCGATCACCAATGCCGGACGGCGCGCGGCGGTCGATTACATCAATGGACAAAACGCGACCAGCGTTCTGGAAGTCGGGGTCGGAACCGGCCTTGCGCTGCGCAACTACCGTTCGGACCTGTCGGTGACGGGTATCGATTTCAGCGAAGACATGCTGGGCAAGGCGCGGGAAAAGGTCGAGCGCCACGCGCTGGGGCATGTCCGGCACCTCCGACAGATGGATGCGCGGTCCCTCGATTTTCCGGACAATCACTTCGATGCCGTCGCCGCGATGCACATCATCTCGGTCGTGCCGGAACCGGAACGCGTGATGGCCGAGATCGCGCGGGTCTGCAAACCCGGCGGCAAGGTCGTCATCACCAATCACTTCGCGCAGGAGACCGGCATGCTGGCGCGGATCGAACGGTTCTTTGCGCCCTTCTCGAACCTTCTGGGCTGGCATTCGGATTTCGACATCGCCACCGTGCTGCAACAGCCGGACCTCGAGGTTGCAGAGACAAAGCCCCTGCCCCCCATCGGCATGATGACCTTCCTTGTGCTGCAAAAGGCGGAAGGCTGATCCGCCGGGAACAGGACCGGACAGACCACGGGCCGGGCCGCAGGCAGGCCCCGACAAGGCCTCTATCCCTCGACAGGCAGCCCCTGCGCCCCCGCGACGGGTAGCGGCGCCTTGCATCGGGCTGCGCGCTGCGTCACCGGGCGGCAGGCACCGCCCGGTGCGTGCCCGGGCCCCTGCCGGGATCCGGGACTGGTTTTCGGCGGCGGCACGCTTCCGAGCGGCCGGTCCGGGGCTGCCCTACTTCGTCTTTTTCAAGGCGGTGTCGAAGCGCCCCTCGACCGGAAGGCAGTTGCCCCTGTCGGTCTCGGCAAAGAAGCTGTCCTTGCGGCACAGCTCTGCCGTAAAGCTGCCGGTGATCGTCGAGCCCTCGTCCTTGAGCGAAAGCGAGTCGATGGCGATTTCCAGGTCGGGACCGATTGCCTCGCTGATATAGAAGGGCTCATTCATGCCCTCTGGCCACCACGACACAGAGGCATCCATCATCGCAGCCGAGGCGTCCGTTCCCATCAGCGATATCTCGATCGACAGGATACCCTGCATGATGTTTGCCGCCTCCGGGTCATGGGCCTGGATGCTCAGCGTGGAGACCGGACCGAAGATGCGCCATTCCGCGGTCGAGGTGCCCTCGGAGGGCACGTCGAGGGTTTCCCCCGCGTAGGCGGCCTCGCCGATGGTGGCCGTCACCGTGCCGACCGGCACCGTCTCGATCCGGGCCGTCGCCGTCTGGGACATGGCCAGCAAAGCGGTCACAAGGACAGAAAGTAGTTTCGTGTTCATACTCGTCTCCAAAGGTCTTGCGGGTCTTAAGGGAATGTCCAGCCGTCGTGTTCGACGCGGAAGATACGCAGCGGCGCGCCGGGCCGACCCGTGTCTGCGCGCAGCCGGAAGACGGCCGTGTGCCGCCGCCCGAAATTCTCGATATCGACGGTGATGGTGATCATGCCGCGGAACATGGGCTGTTCGGGGTCCGGTCGCGGAATGCCGACGCTGCCTTCGAAATCCTGCGCACCGTAGATCGGGTCGGCCTGAAGCGGCGTCGCCTTCAGGGAGGCCACAACCTCGGTGGAAAAGAAGGTGCCTGCATTTGCCGGGTTCAGCGGCTCCGGTCCACCCATGCGGGCCAGGCGCGCGCTCTCGTACAGGGCGCGGACCAGTTCCTGCGCCTCGCGGATCATCGCATCGCCCGGCACCGCATCGCTGTCAGAGGCGGGCACCGCGACCGGCTCGAGGCCATCCTCGATCAGGAAGCGCTGCGCCACCCAGCCGGCCTTGCTCATGTCCGCCGAGCGCATCAGGCACCACCGCTGCGGCAGCGCCTCGATCTGGGCCAGCGTCATGGCGGCGTAATGCGCCATGGTGAAGAAGGGCACGCAGGTGATTTCCTCCAGCCCCCGCGCATCATGCGCAAAGGTCTCGATCACCGGATAGCGGGTGCCGGGGCCCATCCGGGCATTCAGCACGTCATCCGCCGCCACCCCGGTCACCCGCCAGGCATCGGGACCATGCCCGTCGATCTCGGCACCCAGGGCGCCGGGCAGCAGGGCAAGGCCAATGGCGGCCACGACCGCTTCGAACCGTCTTCGCAAATGTCTTTTCATGATATCTCCATTCCATAGCGGCCCAGGGATGCAGGCCCCTGCGCCAAAAAGGGATCCGCCCGCCGACCGGGTGTGGTCGGCGGGCAGCTTGGCAAGGATCTCGCGCATCGTCGTCCAGCGCCCGTCCTTTGCATGGGCGCTGCTACCTCGGCTCGACGTGCCACGGGATCGCCACAAGCTCGAGCGCCTCCGTCGTCCCGTCCGCGTTCAGCAGCGGCACCGTCTGCCCCACCGTCATCCCCAGCAAGGTGACCCCGAGGAAGGTCTTGATCGGGATACCGGCCTGGTCATGTGCAAACCCCTCGTCAAAGAGGGTCCGGGACAGCGGTGCCGTGCCCCGGATAGAAAAGGTCACCCGCGAGCCCAGGGTGGCCACCGGCCCCCCCTGTTCCGCCGGAAGCCGCACATGAGCATCCTGAAGCTTGACCCTGATCAGGTGGGTGAGCAGAGGAAAGACACCGCTTTCGATTGCGGCGCATTGCCTGCGCAGCTCTTGAAGGCGCCGGAAGTCACGCTGCGACAACACCGACCGGATCGGGCGCATGGCCTGCACGCTTGCGAAGGCCCCGCTGTCAATCGCGACAGCCTCGTTGCGTGATCTGCCTGCGAAAGCCGCCGCTTCATTTGATGTTCGCATATCTTCTCCTCGGCCTGCCCGGCGCAGGCCACAAGACTTCAAAGCTGTTGGTGAAGAAGATCCCCGAGCGTGAAGGTCAGCCCATGCGCCCCCCTGCCCGGGGCAGGGAGCGGTTCAGCAGAGATCCGGGAAAAGCCCGGCCTCTGTTCAGGGATGAGCACACAGACATGAGGCAACGCTATGAAGTTTCTGACGCCAAGTCAAACGCGGCAGGGTCTTGGGGCAATGGCCGCCGCCGCCCGCCGGGCCGATCCTTCCACGCCGGGCCCGGCTACGGCCCGCGGCACCGAACACCGGCGCGGGCCGCGCGCCCCTGGCCTCGGGCGGGATGCCCGGGCGCCCCCCGGGGAGAGGCAGCGGCCCCCGCCCCTAGGCGCCAAAGGGCGCGCCCACCCGGGTGACCACCAAGGACCGGCTGGTGCCGTCCTCGGACATGAGACGCGTGCGCTGCCCGACCGACAGCCCGATGAGCGTGGCCCCCAGAAGCGAGTGAACGGGGATTTCTCCGGCACGCGCCACCAGACCGAAGCTGAGAACCCCGCTCTCGGTTTCCGTCTCATCCACAACGCAGGAAATGTGGCGTCCGAAGGCGGCAAGATCGGGTGGCGCCGCCCCCTCGATCGCATCCGCCGCCTGCAGCTTCCGGTTCAGAAGCTCCAGCAGGAGTTGGGAGTAGACGACACTGCTGTTGTCGGCGAAGCTCAGAAATCTCTCGATCTGCAGCCGGTCGGACGCTGTCAGGCGGCAGCCGCCATCCTTGCCCTCGGCCTGACATGTTTCGTCCTGCGGTATCGTTGACCCTGTTGCGTCAGGTATGGCCATGTTTCCCCCCGGAGAGACCTCCGACAATCTCAGCGCTTGTTCGAGATACCCCCGGGAGATCGCGGCGTGGAACACGCCCGCGCACCGCCCGGGGCTAGGGGCGGTTCAGCAGAAGAAACCGAAACGTGATCGGGTGCCTGACCATGGCAGTATGGTTGCCTGCCGCCCGGCGGGTGTCAATCCCGGTGCCCGGACCGTGACCGCAGCGTGACCGGAAAGTAACCCCGCGACAGCACCGCCCCCTCGGCATCGACCACCAGACGGAAGGCGCGGTCGCCACGGTAGAAGGTCATGCGCCAACGTCCCGCGTCCGCGCCCTCCCCGATCTCGGAGCGGCTGCTGATGAGGCCGCTCCGCATCTCTTCCCGGACCTGTGCTTCCGTGATCCCGAAGGCCCGCGCGAGGGCGGAGGCCTCTACGACAAAGCCGCTGTCGGTTCTGGATACCTCGCTCAATGCATCGCGCCCCTTGTCCTGATCCCGGGCCCTGCCCCCTGCCGCCTTGGCCCACGGGGCTCTGCGCGGCGTCGTCCGATTGCGCCCGACTCCAATAGGTATTTACAATACCACTTAAGGGCCGTACCACAACAGGACAACTGCGTCCAAGGTGCCACACCGATGACCTCCACCCAGACACCCCCCTCCCGCAGCCCCTCCGCGCGACCGGCGACCACCGCCGAGATCGAGGCAAGGACCGGGCTTGATGACGGGGTGCTGCGCGCGCTGGTTCATGCCTTTTATGACAAGATCCGCAGGGATCCGGTGCTTGGCCCGATCTTCGCGGCGCGCATCGACGACTGGCCGCCGCATCTGGAGCGGATGACCGCCTTCTGGTCCTCGGTCGCCCTGATGACGGGCCGCTACCATGGCGCCCCCGTGCCCAAGCATATCGGCCTTCCCATCGACCGGGGCCATTTCGAGCGCTGGCTCTGCCTCTTCCGCGAGGCCGCGACAGAGATCTGCACCGCCGCAGGCGCCGCCCATGTCATCGAGCGGGCCGAGCGCATTGCCCGGTCGCTCAGCTTCGCGGTCGAGGATGCCCGGGGCGGCGGCATCCCGAAACTGGCGTGAGGCAGGCATGGCCCGGCACCCCGATATCGACATCGCCCGCGTTCACGACAAGGCGCCCGACAGGGGCCGCGCGCGGCTGCTGGCAGACCGGATCTGGCCGCGCGGGGTCTCGAAAGCAGCGCAGCGACACGACGACTGGCTCAGGGGCATCGCGCCGACCGCCGCGCTCGGGGCAAGGTTCGGCCACGACCCGCAGAAACGGGGCGCCTTTCGCAACCGCCCCCTGCGCGAACTGTCGAACAAGGCGGACGCGGTCGGGCGCTGCCTCGCATGGTGCCGGGCAGGCCCCGCCCCCCTGCGCTTTGCCGCGCCGGACCGGGAGCACAATCAGGCGGTGGTGCTGCGGGACGATCTGAAGCAGCGCCTGAAGGAGAACACGTCATGACCGCCGGTTCCGGGTCCCTCCGCACGCCCCTGTGCGACCGTCTGGGATGTGACTATCCCGTCATCCTTGCTGGCATGGGCGGCGTCGCGCGCGCCGAACTGGCCGCCGCGGTCGCCAATGCCGGCGGCTTCCCGACGCTGGGGATGGTGCGCGAGGCGCCGTCGCTCATCCGATCGGAAATCGAGGCCTACCGCCGGCTGTCGGACCGCCCCTTCGCCGTCAACCTCATCCCGGCAGCCACCGATCCGGGCCTGCTGCACCGGCAGATCGAAACCTGTCTGTCGATGGAGGTCGCGATCTTCTCGTTCTTCTGGGACGTCCTGCCCGAGGCCATTGCCCGGGTGAAGGCGGCAGGCGCCCTTGTGCTGCACCAGGTCGGCACGCTGCCCGCAGCACGCGAGGCCGAGGCCGCCGGTGCGGATGTGCTGATCGCACAGGGGCAGAACGCGGGCGGACACGTGCACGGGCGCAGCCCGACCTTCGACCTGCTCCGCTCCGTGCTGGACGCCACGGCCCTGCCGGTTGTCGCCTCGGGCGGCATCGGCTCGGGCAAGGCGCTGGCCCGGGCGCTGACGCTTGGGGCGCAGGGGGTGCAGTGCGGCACCGCCTTTCTGGCCACCGAGGAATCCTTCGCCCACGACTATCACAAGCAGCGGATCGTGACCGCCCGGGGCGCGGATACCGTGCTGACCGACGGCTTCGTGCTGAACTGGCCCATGGGATCGGCGGTGCGCGTCCTGCGCAACAGTGTCACCGAGGCCTTCGGCCCGACCCTGATGGGACACGACCCCGAGAGGATCGCCCGTGAGGTCATCGCCTACGACGGCCCGACCCCGCGGCTGCGCCAGAGCACGGATTCGCCCCTGCGCACCACCAGCGGGGCGCTGGAACAGATGCCGCTTTACTGTGGCACCGGCGCGGATGACATCGACGCGATTGTCCCGGCGGCGCAGCGCCTGAACACCCTTTGCGCCGAGGCCCGCGCCCAGCTCGTATCGGACCGGCATTCACCCCCGGCGGGGCGATCATGAGCATCCTTCTGCTGCTGATACCGCTCTGACGATGGGCGCAACCGTCGTCGCGATCTGCGCACCGGCCTCACATGACTGCCGGTCGGGTGCGGCGGCCTCTGGACCCGGCCGCTTCCAGGCCTGCCATGCGGGTGCGGCGCCTTCCGCGTCCGGGCCGCCGTGGCCTGATACCCGTTTGCGCTGCCGGGCCATGCCGCCTGCCCTGGCAACCGCGCCATCCGCGCCGACATCGCCGTGCATGAAGCGGGCCGCAGGGTGATCCTTCCGGCCTGACCGCCGCGCGCTTCGTCAGCCTTCCGCCTCACGAAGCGCGCGGCGCAGCCTCTTGCGGTCCTCGAAGTCTTCGGTGACGTCGCGCATGATCGCCGCGATCGCCTGCAAGGCGCCCTCCGCGTCGCGCAGGGGCACGATGGAGAACTGGATCGAAATCTGCGCCCCGTCCTTCCGGAGCGCGGGCACCGCCAGCAGGTCGCCCGCGCCGTATTTCGTGTGGCCGGTCCGCATGGTTGTCTCGTAGCCGCGCCAGTGCCGCGCGCGCAGGCGCTCGGGCGTGATGATATCCAGCGACCGGCCAAGCGCCTCATCCTCGGCAAAGCCGAAGATCCGCTCGGCGCCGCCGTTCCAGTGCCGGATGATGCCCGCGCGGTCCGCGACCACCAGCGCGTCGGGCATCCCCTCGAAGAGCTGCCGCGCGATCTCGGCCCGGCCCAGCCTCATGCGCTGACCTCGACACCGCGCTCCGTCAGGATGACATCCATCGGAATATCGTGGGGTTGCGGGTAGATCGTGGGCAGCTGCGCCGAGGCGAGCCCCACGCCGATCCGGAAAGGCCGTGGCGACAGCGCCGCCAGCGTCCGGTCGAAATACCCGCCCCCGTAGCCCAGGCGATACCCCGCGCCGTCCCAGCCCATCAAAGGCGCAAGCACCACGTCCGGCACCACCTCGGGCGCCTCCGGTGGCGGCACGGGGATGTTCCAGTGACCGCGCTGCATCCGGGTTTGCGGGGTCCAGAGGCGGAACACCAGCGGCGCCGCCCGCGTCTCGACCAGCGGCAGCGCGATGCGGCGGCCCGCCGCGTGCATCGCGGTCATCAGCGGGCGCAGGTCCGGCTCGTCCTTGATCGGCCAGTAGAAAGAGACGATCTCGTCCCCCGCCCCGACCGTCTCTGCGCCAAGCAGCCTCTCCAGCCCGGCCATCAGCGCATCCCCGACGGCTTTCCTTTCGGGTGCGGCAAGCGCCCGGCGCGCCGCGCGCAGCCGCTCGCGTTCCGCCCTGCGCCACCGGGCCACGTCGCGCGCCTGTTCGGGGTCCACCGCCAGGGGATCGAAATACAGGGGATCGACCTCCGCCGCCATGCAGGGCGGGGAAGCGTGGTCGCCACGACCCTTGAAGCTGTTGGATCCGTTGCCCATTTTCGAACTCCGCGCTGCAAGAGATGCGTTCCGTCGCGCGGACAAGGCAGGCTTTGCGCGCCGGGGCTGTTCACACTTCTGGATACGCGCGATAACAGGCACTGTAAATACCACTTCACGGGGACCAGATGCGCCTGACCTCTTTCACCGACTACGGACTTCGCATGCTGATGCGTCTTGCCAGCGCGCCGGACCGGGCCTTTTCCACGGCCGATCTGGCCGAGGAATTCCAGCTGTCGCGCCACCATCTCATCAAGATCATGCAGAAACTCGGCCGGGCCGGGCTGGTGCAGACCCGCCGTGGCGGTGGCGGCGGCGCCACCCTGGCCCGCGCGCCCGCGGAGATCCGGCTGGGGGATGTGGTGCGCCTGCTGGAAGAGGGCCAGGCGCTGGTCGAATGCCTTCAGCCGGACGGCGGAGAATGCACGATCGACGGGTGCTGTCGCCTGAAGTCCCGGCTTCGGGTGGCCGAGATATCCTTTATCGAGAGCCTCAACCGCTCGACCCTTGCCGATATCGCCCTGCCCGCGCCGGAACCGGCCTGACAGCCCCGGCGCAAGCGGACCCTCTTGGTCGGATTTCATGGCGCGAACAGGCCGAAGCGGGGCAGCCTCACCCGGCTGGGAAACCGGGCGAAGCCGTGCGCTTTCCGGCTCAGCCCATCTGCTCCTTGCGCAGCAGGATCACCGTCCCGGCGGGGTCCGACGTCCAGTGCCCGGTGACATTGGTCAGCGGTTCCAGCTCATCCCGCCTGGGGCTGCCAAGGCGCGACAGGGCGGCGTCCGGGTCGTCGTCGAAAAGTTCGATCCACACATCCACCTGGCTCTGGTGCGGGACGCGGTCGATCCACAAGGTCAGGGCGCCGAAGACGAACCCCGTGCTGTCGTCCAGCTCGCGGGCGACCGGCAGCCCGACCTGGTCCCGGTAAAAGGCCACGGTGTCGTCCCAGCGATGCAGGGGAACCTTGATGGCAATGTTCTTTCCGGCTTCCATGGGATGCCTCTCCTCTTTCGGTCTTGGATTACTTGTAGAAACCGTCCCGCAGGTTGATGCCATGCTCCAGCCAGGCCTTCATGGCGCAGAGCATCGCCGTCCAGCCTTCGCAGTTGCCGAAGCACGAGGTCAGGCCGGCCTGGGTTTCGGGCCAGCCGAATTCGCTGATCCGCACAAGGCTGCGCCCCTCGTCCAGCGCGCTGAACTCCATGGTCACGGTTGTCCAGGTGGCGGTTGTGCCGTCCGCCTCCCATTGCAGCACGATCCTTTCGTTCGGCACGACCTCCTGCACCAGAACCGGGAAGGCGCCGGGAAAATCGTGGAAATCCCAGGTCACCTCGGCCCCGGTTTCCAGCCGGCCCCGCGCCCCGCCGGTGGTGAAGTATTTCGACAGGCGCTCGGGGGCGACAACGGCCTCGAAGACCTCTTCGACGGGTTTGGATATGCGCCCCGCCACGGTGAACCTGAGGTCCATGATGCGAATCCCCTTTGCTTTCCTTCAATCATGTTATAAAAACATAACATGTCAACCGAAGACACATTCGACGCCCTGTTCAAGGCGCTTGGCCACCGGGCGCGGCGACGGATCCTCGACCTGATCAAGGACGGCCCGCAGACCACCGGCGCGCTTTGCGCGCGGCTGACGGATCTCGACCGCTGCACGGTGATGCAGCACCTGTCGGTGCTGGAGAAGGCCGGGCTGGTGGTTGTCGAGCGGCGCGGGCGCGAACGCTGGAACCATCTCGACGCGCTGCCGATCCATGACGTCCAGAAACGCTGGATCGGGCCCTATGCCGCCCATGCGATGACGATGCTCTCGGATATCGAGGGGCTGGAGACTTCCGTCGAGGCCGACGACAACAGCCCCGCATGAGGTGCAGGGCGCCGACCTGACGGGGCAGCAGGCCTGCCATCCGCATGGTCATCCCCTGACGCCGACCGCTGCGCAGGCTTCCGTCCAACCTCGCCTTCTGCCCAAGCCCCCAAGAGCACCCGCGCGCGCCCCGTCACGCGACGGGTCCGGCCTTGCCCCGCGACCACCGGGGGAGGCGTTTCGCGGGCCCGGAGCCCTGCAAAAGGTGCCAGAAAGTCGCAGGCCCTGCCCTGCCCTTGATAACCAAAGGCGGATTGCCGATATCCCCATCATGACCCTGTTCAGTCTTCATACGAGGTTCCTGCTGAACGCAGGAAAAACACTGAACCGCCGGTAACCCCGGGCGGGATCAGGCCGCGTGCCTGTCCGCGCCTCGGGGTTTTCTCGATCTTTTTTCAGATCAGTCGACATGGCGCGCGCGCGCCAATCCGGTCGGACAGCTCCGCCTGCAAGCGGATTGTCCGGCCTGCGTCCCGGTTCAGTTTCCGCCTCATGGAGCATGACATGCACCCCAACCTCTTCATAGCCAGCAACCCTCACCTTTCGGCCCCCCGCACCGACCGCCAGAACCCCCGCAAGCCCGGCGCGCTTCGCCTTTGGCTTCGGGCCGCGTTCCGCAAGTTCCAGCGCCGCAAGATGATCGAAGCGCTTCAAGGCATGGACAATCGCCTGCTGCGCGACATCGGGATCGAACGCAGTGAGATCCCGCGCCTCGTCGACGGGCTGATCGAGCGCGAACCGGCCATGCGGTCGGTGTCTGCGGTTCGGCACCCCGATGCGACGGGGCGCGGCAACCGGGCAGCCTGAGGCGCGGCGACACAACCAGCAAGCGCACCGCCGGACGGTGTCGCTGCGCGGCTTTCGCCCCGGGGAGACCCCGATGGCGCAACTGAAAGGAGGCACACAATGATGATCAGCAAGGCCGATTTCGAAGACCTGTTTCCGCACCTCTTCCCGCCAGAGGACAAGGCCTTTTCGGTCGCGAAGCCGAAGGCCGCGGGCCGGGCCCGTCGGGACGACGATGGCGCGCGCGCAGCATCGGTGGAAACCGCCCCGCAAGGCACCCGCCACCCGCCCCGGAATGCATGGCCTGCAGGCGCCGGGCGCGCCGTCTGACCGCCAAAGCCCCCGGGGCGGGCGCGCGCCGCCGCCGCTGACGCGCGCCCCGCCCCGGGACAACCGGCTCACAGGATCGTGTTACCGGGCCGCATCCGCAATGACCCTGTTTCCCCCTCCCCCATGCGGCGCAGCCGGGGCCCTTGCCGTTCCGGCCCGGTCTCCAAGATTGACAGCCTGCACCCAATGACTAAGGTCTCCTTATGGTCACGCACGAGATCCTTTTCCGGTTTCTGCTTCTGAACCGCTCGGGTCCCCGGGCGGTCTGCGCATAAGCGCGTCTTCGACCACCCGGGGCTTTCTCACATCCTTGCATTGAGAACGCGGGCTTCGCCGCCCCGGGAGACACATCATGACCATCACCAGGATCACCCAGCTGCCGACCGGCAGGGAGGTTCGACCGCCCTTCAGACGCGCTGCTGCCCAGACCGGCTTTCGCCTCACGGTTGACGACCGGCTCGGCATCGAGCAGCTGCTTCGCCAAGAGGGAACCCGGAGTGCACCGAACCCGCCGCTGCTGAACGGGCTGCTGCGCCACAAGCTGCGGATCTCGCGGGGGGCGCAGGAACCGGCCTCGCTCGATCTCGTCGTGGCGGGCCGCCATGTCACCTACATGATCAGCGGCGAGGGGGCACGCAGCGGCGTGCTGTCGATGAACCCGGTGCCGGGTGCGGGTTATGTTCCGGTCGCGTCGCTGCTTGGGGCAACCCTGATCGGAATGCGCAAGCTGCAGAAGGTGCCGCTGTTGCGGGACGACGGGCAGATCGATGTCGTCGTCGTGCTGGATGTGAAGCCCCTGCCGGACCGCGACGCGGCCTGATGCCCCGATCCGCCAATGGCGGGTCAGGACCGTTGATTACCCAAATTTCAATCACACCACCAAAGGTGGAAAGGAAAAGACAATGACAAAGCAAAGCACAGCACCCCGCGGCACCGGCCGGCGGCCACGGGTCGTCATAGGGGACGACAGCCTGGCACGGCTCGAAGCCCTTGCCGAGGGCGCCTTCCAGCGCACCCCGGATCTTGCCGACCGGCTTCTGGGCGAAATCGGCCGGGCCCGTATCGTTGCCGAGGCGAAACTTCCGCCGAACGTGGTGGCCATCGGCCGCGCGGTGACCTACCGCGACGAAACCACCGGCCAGGACAAGACGGTCACCCCGGTCTATCCCGAGGATGCCGATATCGCACGCGGCCGGATCTCGATCCTGACACCGATCGGCGTCGCCCTGATCGGCCTGGCCGAGGGCGCATCGCTCTACTGGAATACCAGGGACGGAGAGCGGCGGGTTCTGACCGTGCTCAGTGTCGCGCCCCAGAATGCGCCCGAAGGGCTGGAAGCCCAATGATCCGCCTGTCCCGGGGCCTTGCCGAAGCCCATGACCCGCCCGGAAGGAGCCGCCCGATGCGCTGACGAAGCCACGACGCTCCTTCCGGGATATCGGCAATCGCGCCTGCGGCGCCTTCCCTTCCCGTTGAAAGAGGGTCTCATGACTCGTCACCTTCCGCGTTCCTGCCCGTCCTGCAAGTCATCGCTTCCCCGTGCAGCCGCGCACCGCTGTCCCAGCTGCCGGCACATTATCGGGGGGGTGACCCCCATCATCCGGATCTCCTGTCGTCGGTGCGGCTCTGCCGTCGAGCAACAGGCCGGAGCCGCCGTGACCTGCCTTCAGTGCCGGTCTCGGCGGCCATCATCGCGGTTTCTGCAGCAGGACTGCTGACATGAGGCTGGTCTCTCATCTCCGAAGGCTGTTCTGGCCTTCGCTCCTGCTGTTTTTTGCCGCCGGAATGGTGATTTTCGACCAGGCCGTCGAGCGACGGGTCGGAGTGTCTCTGCGCCTGATGGGCGGCATTGTTTGCTGGCTTGCCGCGGCCTGGATCGGCAGCCGGCTCTTCGGCCTGTTCGCAGACCGCCGGCGACGCCACAAACGGCCCTATCCGCGCCTGTTTCGCGACCTTGTGACGGTGCTTTTGTTCTTTGCCGCGCTTGTTGCCTCGGCCGCGCTCTTGCTGGATCGGGGGCTTCTGGGCGCGCTTGCGGGATCCAGCCTGATCCTCGCCGTGCTGGGGTTCGCGATCCGGAACGTCGTGGCCGATACGCTGTCCGGCATCGCACTGGGCATCGAGGCGCCCTACCGGATCGGAGACTGGGTCGACATCGAACAGGTGACAAAGGGCAAGGTCATCGAGATCGGCTGGCGCACGACACGGGTGCTGACGCTGGATTCGACCTACATGATCATGCCCAACAGCCAGATCGCGCGCCGACGCATCATCAACTACTCTGCCCCGAAACCGCAGTATCGCGCGCAGCTGTCCCTGAAGCTTGCACAGGAGGTGCCCGTGGAGACCGCCAAGGCATTGATCCTGAAGGCCGTGGGAGAGGCGCGCCTGATCCAGGCCGATCCGGCCCCGGACGTGCGCGTGCAAGAGCTGGGCAGCGACAGCAATTCCTATGCGGTGCGGTTCTGGCTGTCGCGCTTCGAACGGGACGCCGACTGCCGGGACGAGCTGCTGTCGCTGATCGACCGCGCCCTGCGGCAGGCAAAGGTCCCGATGCCCCGCATGCAGATCGAACTGGCCCGGCCCGGCGGGAAAACCATGCCCCCCTACGATCACGAAGCCGAGCTTGCGCGGATCTTCCCCACGCCGCCCGGGACAGCGCGCATAGAGGCATGACGCGGCCCCGGCGGTCGGCATGGCACGCTGTCCGCCTGTTCCGGGGGGACGGACAGCGCCACGGGCCGCACCGGCTGCACATGGCTGCACAACCGCCGGAAGCCCCGGCAGGCGTATCCTGCGGCAGAGGCTGACCCACGCCGCGACGCCCCCGAGGCCCTCGCAAGGCAGACCATCGGCAGGGCGAACCACAGCACTCCCGCCAAAAGCGCGCGCCGGGTCCTGCGCACAATCCCTCTGGCCCCCGCCCCTGCCAGGGCGTACCGATAACGTGCCATGCCGCCGCCGCGCGGCCCCCTGCCCGAAAGGAGCCCGCCATGACCGAACGCCCGAACTCCCTGCACGCCTCCGACATCGCCCATTCCATGCACCCCTACACCAACATGCGCGCGCATGAGGAAAAGGGGCCGATGATCATCACAAAGGGTGACGGCGTGCGCGTCCACGACGATCAGGGCAAGGAATACATCGAGGCGCTGGCGGGCCTCTGGTCGGTGGCCGTGGGCTTTTCCGAGACGCGGCTGGCGGATGCCGCCTACGAGCAGCTGAAGCGCCTGCCCTATTACCACAGCTTCGCCCACAAGGCGCACGAGCCTTCGATCCGGCTGGCCGAGAAGCTGGCCGAGATGGCGCCCGAGGGCATGAACCGCGTGTTCTTCAACAACTCCGGCTCCGAGGCCAACGACACGGTGGTGAAGATGGCCTGGTTCCTGAACAACGGCCTTGGCCGCCCGGAGAAGAAGAAGTTCCTCGCCCGCAACAAGGGCTATCACGGCATCACCATCGCCTCGGGTTCGCTGACCGGGCTGCCGGGCAACCACAAGGACTTCGACCTGCCCGCGATCCCGGTGACACATCTGACCTGCCCGCATTACTGGCGCTGGGGCGAGAATGGCGAGAGCGAAGCACAGTTCACCGCGCGCCTGCTGAAGGAACTGGAGGACACCATCGAGCGCGAGGGCCCCGAGACCATCGCCGCCTTCATCGGCGAGCCGGTCATGGGGGCGGGCGGCGTCATGCTTCCGCCCGAGGGCTACTGGCCGGGCGTCGAGGCGATCTGCCGCAAGCACGACATCCTGCTGGTCTCGGACGAGGTCATCAACGGCTTCGGTCGGCTCGGGACCACATGGGGCTGCCAGAAGATGGGCTTCACCCCCGACATTCTTGTGACCTCGAAGCAGCTGACCTCTTCCTACATGCCGCTGGCCGCGATCATCGTGAACGACCGCGTCTATGACGCCATCGCCGACAACTCCGCTAAGCTCGGCACCTTCGGGCATGGCTTCACCGGTTCGGGCCACCCGGTCGCCTGTGCCGTGGGGCTGGAGAACCTCGCCATCATCGAGGAACGCGACCTGATGGGCAACGCCGCGCGGCTGGAAGAGGTCTTCCAGAGCGGGTTGCGCAAGTTCGCCGATCACCCGCTGGTGGGCCAGGTGCGCGGAACCGGCCTGATTGCGGGGCTGGAGCTTGCGAAGAACCGCGAGACGAAGGAAAGCTTCGCGCCCGCCGGCAGCATGGCGCCGCGCGTGGTGGCCGCCTGCGCCGACGAAGGCCTGATCGTCCGCGCGGTCTACGAGACGGTGGCGCTTTGCCCGCCGCTGATCGTGACCGAAGCCGACGTCGCCGAGATCCACGCCCGGCTGGGGCGCGCGCTCGACCGGGTTCTGGCGGAGGTGAGGGCCGAGGGGCTGCTCTAGCCAGAGACTTCGACGAAGACTCTGGCGGACGAGAAGTCTTCGTCGAAGACTTCTCGGACCGCGCAAACGAAGAGACCCCGCGCTGGATGGCGCGGGGTCTTTTTGGTTTGGGGCCTTGGAGACCGGGCCTGCTCAGGGGTGCGCGCTGAGCTTTCCCGCGGAAAGGCAGCCTTTCCCTTGGGACTTCGAGCTGGCAGGCCTCCCGGGGCTCCGCCCGTTCGGCGCTTGGACAGTCCCCCGGACTGTCCATCCGGGCCCAGGGGCCCGGAACCGCTGGGGCTTCGCCCGTTCGGCGCTTGGACAGTCCCCCGGACTGTCCATCCGGGCCCCTGGGCCCGGAACCGCGCCTCACCCCCCAAAGTCGTCCAGCATGATGTCTTCGCGGTCGACGCCAAGTTCGAGCAGCATGTTGATCACCGACTGGTTCATGATCGGCGGACCACACATGTAGTACTCGCAATCCTCCGGTGCCGGGTGGTTCTTGAGGTATTCCTCATAGAGCACGTTGTGGATGAAGCCGGTGTAGCCGCCCCAGTCGTCCTCGGGCAGCGCATCGGACAGCGCCACGTGCCAGGTGAAGTTCGGGAATTCCTCGGCCAGCTGGTCGAAGTCCTCGACGAAGAACATCTCGCGCTTGGACCGGGCGCCGTACCAGAAGGTGATCTTGCGGTCGCGGTTCTCCAGCCGCTTGAGCTGGTCGAAGATATGCGAGCGCATGGGGGCCATGCCCGCGCCGCCGCCGATGAAGACCATCTCCTTGTTGGTGTCGCGGGCGAAGAACTCGCCGAACGGACCCGAGATCGTCACCTTGTCGCCCGGCTTCAGGTTGAAGATGTAGGACGACATCTTGCCCGGCGGGATGCCCTGCGTGCCCGGCGGCGGAGAGGCCACGCGCACGTTCAGCATGATCAGCCCCTTCTCGTCGGGGTAGTTCGCCATGGAATAGGCCCGCTCGATCGGCTCATCCACGGTGGACTCGTACTGCCACAGGTTGAACTTGTCCCAATCCGGGCGGTACTCCTCCTCGATGTCGAAGTCCTTGTAGCTGACGTGATGCGCGGGCGCCTCGATCTGGATGTAGCCACCGGCGCGGAAGTTCACGTCCTCGCCCTCGGGCAGTTCCAGCACGAGGTTCTTGATGAAGGTCGCGACGTTCTCGTTGGAGCGCACGGTGCACTCCCACTTCTTGACGCCGAAGACCTCTTCGGGAACCTCGATCTTCATGTCCTGCTTGACCGCGACCTGACAGGACAGACGGTCGCCGCAAGAGGCTTCGCGCTTGGTGATGTGGCTTTCCTCGGTCGGCAGGATCGACCCGCCGCCCTCGTGGATGCGCACCCGGCACTGCGCGCAGGTGCCGCCGCCGCCGCAGGCCGAGGGCACGAAGAGCTTCGCCTCGGCCAGCGTCTGCAACAGCTTGCCGCCGGCGGGGACCGAAATGGTCTTCTCGCCGTTGATCTCGATGTTGACGTTGCCCGTCGAGACGAGCTTCGACCGCGCGGCAAGGATGACCGTCACAAGCACAAGCACGATCACGGTGAAAAGGGCGATGCCCAGTCCGAAGGTTTCCATGATCGGCCCCCTTACAGTTTCACGCCGGAGAAGGACATGAAGGCCAGCGCCATCAGTCCCGCCGAGATGAAGGTGATCCCCAGCCCCTGAAGGCCCTCGGGAATGTCGGAGTACTTCAGCTTCTCGCGCACACCGGCCATGGCGGTGATCGCCAGCGCCCAGCCGAAGCCGGAAGAGACGCCATAGGTCGCTGCCTCTGCGAAGTCGTAGGAGCGTTCCACCATGAACAGCGACCCGCCGAGGATGGCGCAGTTCACCGTGATCAGCGGCAGAAAGACACCCAGCGCGTTGTAGAGCGGCGGGAAGTACTTATCGAGAACCATCTCGAGGATCTGCACCAGCGCGGCGATCACCCCGATATAGGAGATCAGGCCGAGGAAGGTCAGGTCGACCTCGCCGAACCCGGCCCATGCCAGCGCGCCGGGCGCCAGCAAGTAGTTCAGGATCAGGTTGTTGGCGGGCACGGTGATCGCCTGCACCACCATGACCGAGATGCCCAGACCGATGGCGGTCGAGATCTTCTTAGACACGGCGATGAAGGTACACATGCCCAGGAAGAAGGACAGCGCGAGGTTCTCGACGAAGATCGCCTTGACGGCGAGTGAGATCAGGCCTTCCATCAGTGGCCCTCCACGGTCTGGATCTTGTATTCACGTTCTTCGACCTGGCTGGGCTTCCAGCTGCGGATTGCCCAGATCAGCAGGCCGATGATGAAGAAGGCCGAGGGCGGCAGCAGCAGCATGCCGTTCGGGACATACCAGCCGCCGTTGTTCACGGTCTCGAAGATGGTGATGCCGAACAGCGAGCCCGAGCCGAAGAGCTCGCGGATGAAACCGACGGTCATCAGGATCAGCCCGTAGCCCAGCCCGTTGCCGACCCCGTCGATGAAGCTGTCGAGCGGCGGGTTCTTCATGGCAAAGGCCTCGGCCCGGCCCATGACGATGCAGTTGGTGATGATCAGGCCGACGAAGACCGACAGGGTCTTCGAGATCTCGTAGGCATAGGCCTTCAGCACCTGGTCCACCAGGATCACGAGGCTGGCGATGATGACCATCTGCACGATGATCCGGATCGAGCCGGGGATCTGGTTGCGGATCATCGAGATGAACATCGACGAAAAGGCGGTCACGAAGGTCACGGCCAGCGCCATGACAAAGGACACCTGCAACGAAGAGGTCACCGCGAGCGCCGAACAGATGCCCAGCACCTGCAGCGTGATCGGGTTGTTGTCGACCAGCGGATCGACCAGTTGGGAACGGCGTGTCTGGGCCATCAGATCTCTCCTGCCTTGAGGCGTTCGAGGAAGGGGGCATAGCCCGCCTCACCCATCCAGAAGCGCACGAGGCTATCCACCCCGGCGGATGTCAGCGTCGCGCCGGCCAGCGCGTCGACGTGGAATTCGGGCCCGGCGGGCGGCACGGTCTTGGCGACGGTGATCTCCAGATCGCCCTCGTCGTCGCGCAGCTTCTTGCCGTTCCACAGCGCCTTCCAGCGCGGGTTGTCGACCTCGGCGCCCAGACCCGGCGTCTCGCCGTGCTGGTAGAACTGCAGGCCGAAGATGTCGTTGCCGTTCTCTTCCAGCGCGATGAAGCCGTAGAGCGTCGACCACAGGCCATAGCCCTCGACCGGCAGGATCACCTTGTCGATCTCGCCCGCGTCGTCGCGCAGCAGGTAGATCATGCGATAGGCCTGCATCTGGCCGCCCAGCCCTGCCGGATCCTCGTCCAGCGCCCGCACGATGGCGGGATCCTTGGCGGTGGCCAGCTGGTCGAACTCTTCGATCTCCCACTGGTCGGTGAACTCGCCGGTGGACAGGTCCAGCACGTGGGGTTCGAAGGCGGCGAAAGCCTCCTGCACGTTGTCGCCGGGCTGGTAGACGCCCGCGACCTCAAGCACGTTGATCTGCTTGTCGCGCTGCTTGTTCACCTCTTGCACCGGGCGCAGGGCCACGGCGGCGGCGGAAACCACCATCGAGGCCACCAGGCACAGCGCCACCGCCACGGTCACGGTCTTGGCGACGGAATCCGGCGGCGCATCCAGGAAGCGGCGGATCGGTCCCTTGTTCTGATCGTCAGGCATGTTGCTTTGCCCTCCGCTTGATATTGGCCTGCACCACGAAATAGTCGATCAGCGGCGCAAAGACGTTGCCGAAGAGGATCGCCAGCATCATGCCTTCCGGGAAGGCCGGGTTGATGACGCGGATCATGACGACCATGAAGCCGATCAGCGCGCCGTAGATGTAGCGACCCATGTTGGTATGCGAGGCGGAAACCGGTTCCGTCACCATGAAGGCGAGACCGAAGGCATAGCCGCCCACCACGAGGTGCCAGTACCAGGGCATCGCGAACATCGGGTTGGTGTCCGACCCGATCACGTTCAGCAGCGTCGAGAAGGCGATCATGCCCGCAAGGCAGCCGACCACCAGCCGCCAGTTGGCGATCTTCACCACCAGCAGGAAGGCCAGACCGATCAGCGCCATCAGCGTCGAGGTCTCGCCAAAGCTGCCCTGGATCGTGCCGATAAAGGCATCCATCCAGGTGATGCCGCGCTCGGGCAGTGCCGCCACGCCGTCGCTGGCCCCGATGGACAGCGCCGTCGCACCGGAAAAGCCGTCGACCGGCGTCCAGATCGTGTCACCGGACATCTGCGCCGGATAGGCGAAATACAGGAACGCACGCCCCACCAGCGCCGGGTTGAGGAAGTTCTTGCCGGTGCCGCCGAAGACTTCCTTGCCGATGACGACGCCGAAGATGATCCCCAGCGCCACCTGCCACAGCGGCGCAGAGGCCGGCATGATCAGCGTGTAGAGCATCGAGGTCACGAGGAAGCCCTCGTTCACCTCGTGCCCGCGCACGACAGAGAAGATCACCTCGAAGATGCCGCCCGCGACCAGTGTCACGATGTAGATCGGCAGGAAATACAGCAGCCCGTGCAGGATATTGGCCAGCGGGTTGCTGTAGTCGAAGCCGATCCCCAGCGCCTCGATGATCGCCGCGCGCCAGCCAGAGGCGCCGTATTCGGCAATCGCCATGTTGGTCTGAAGCCCGACATTGTACATCCCGAAGAGAATGCAGGGCACCGTCGCCAGAACCACGTAGGTCATGATCCGCTTCATGTCGATGTAGGACCGCGCATGAGGCGCCACGGTCGTCACCGTCTTGGGCGTGTAGATGAAGGATTCCACCATCTCGTAGATCGGGAAGTACTTCTCGTACCTGCCGCCCTTGGTGAAATTCGGCTCTATCTTGTCGAAGAATGAACGCAGCCCCAAGGCCTAGCCCTCCTTTTCGATCTTGGTCAGGCTGTCGCGCAGCGCGATGCCATACTCGTATTTGGCGGGGCAGGCAAAGCCGCAGAGCGCCACGTCTTCCTCGTCCAGCTCCAGCGCCCCCAGCGCCTGCGCCGTGTCGGTGTCCATCACCAGCAACGCCCGCAGCAGCTGCGTCGGCAGGTAGTCCTGCGGCATCAGCCTTTCGAAGGTGCCGATCGGCACCATGGCCCGGCGTCCGCCGTTCAGGTTGGACGTCAGCGCGTAAAGCTTCTTCGCGAAGGCAGAACCCAGCACCGGCTGCACCGCGTATTTGCCGGGCATCGGACGGATCCAGCCCAGCGGGATCTGCTCGCGGTCTTCCTCGATCAGCGTGATCTGCCGTGCGTAGCGGCCAAGGAAGGCGGTCTCGCCCGCCCCCATCCGCCCCGACAGGATCGAGCCGGAAATCACCCGCACCGGCTTCTTGCTGTCCAGGTCCTCGGCGCAAAGCTCCAGCAACGAGGCGCCCGCAACCGTGCGCACCAGGCGCGGGTGCCGTGCCATGGGTCCGCAGATCGCCACCACGCGGGTCGGGTCAAGCCGCCCGGTCGCCAGCAGTTTGCCGATGGCGATCACGTCCTGGTAGCCGATGGTCCAGACCACCTTGCTGGCGCTCGGCGGCTCCAGGAAATGCATATGAGTCCCGGCCAGCCCGGCCGGATGCGGCCCGGAGAACCCCGCCACGTGGATGCCCGCGATAGTGTCGCCGGGCAGCGAGGCATCGGCGGCCTGGCACAGGTAGGTATTGCCCTCGCTCAGGCCCATGATCGCCTCGAGCCCGTGCACGAAGGCCTTCTCCTCGGCCGCGATGATCGGCGCGGGATCGGCGGCCAGCGGCTCGGTGTCCATGGCGGTGACATAGATCGCCGCCGGGCGGGTCATCGGGTCGGGCACCTTGGAATAGGGCCGCGTGCGGAACGACGTCCACAGACCAGAGGCACAAAGCCGCTCGACCAGCCCCTCGACGGTGGTCACATCGCCGACGGCGGAAAAGTCCAGGGGCTCCGCCGCGCTGTCGTCCACCGCGATCTCGACCGAGACCAGCTTGCGCCGCGCGCCCCGGTTGATTGCCTTGATTCGTCCCGTAACCGGCGCGGTGACCTGAACATCGGGGGTGTCCTTATGGGCGAAGATCGGCGCACCCGCGCCCACCACGTCGCCTTCCTGCACCGCAAGGCGCGGTTTCAGCCCGATGTAGTCATCGCCCAGAACGGCCACCGTCGTCACCGGCGGCGCATCCTGAATGCCGCCCTCCGGCGCGCCCATGACCGGAACGTCTAGACCTTTGCTAAGATCAAATCGCTGCACGTCGTCAGTCCTGTCGTTGATTTTGGCGTCTTATGCGTCGGTCGCCCGACTTTTGAAAGGTCTGCGACAATAAAAATCAGGGTCGGACATTGAATTGCGTCGAAAAACCGCGCAGAAGCCCGTCAACGCATCAAGACCTCAGATCAACTCCCCTTGGAGGCCAGAACCGTGTCCGATCTTTTCAAGCTCTCTCGCCGCAGCTTCCTCGTCATGCCGCTTGCCCTTGCCGCCTGCAAGGACGGCTGGAATGTGCTGGAGCTCGCCGGGCGGACGATGGGCACTTCCTATTCCATCGTCGCCGTCGACCACTCGAACAAGGTCGACAAGGCAGAGCTTCAGGCCGCCGTCGACAAGCGCCTTGGCCGCGTGACCGCACAGATGTCGAACTGGGAAGCATCCTCGGAAATCTCGCGCTTCAACGCGTCGCGCTCGACCGAACCCTTCGCGGTCTCGCCGGAGTTCGCCCGCGTCATGCAGGCGGCGGACGCGGTGCACGCGGGCTCTGACGGTCGTTTCGACGTCACCGTGGGCCCGCTGATCGACGCCTGGGGCTTCGGCGCCAAGGGATCCGCCCACCGCCCGACCGAAGCGGCGATCGCCGAGGCCCTGCAGGCCTCCGGCCAGTCCCGCGTGATCGAGGTGCAGGACGGCGCCCTGCGCAAGCGGGATCCGCGCGCGGAAATCTACGTCTCGGCCATCGGCAAGGGCTTCGGCGTCGACGAACTGGCCCGCGCCGTGCGCGACTTCGGCATCTCCGACTTCATGGTGGAAATCGGCGGCGACCTCTATACCGCCGGTCTGAACCCCGATGGCCAGCCCTGGCAGATCGGCATCGAGCAGCCGCTGGCCCATGATCGCGGCATCTCCCGCGTGATCGGCCTGTCGGATCTCGGCATGGCCACCTCGGGCGACTACCGCAACTACTTCGAGCAGGACGGCCAGCGCTTCTCGCACATCCTCGACGCCACCACCGGTCGCCCGGTCACCCATCGCACCGCCTCGGTGACGGTCCTGATCGAAGACGCCATGCTGGCCGATGCCTGGGCCACCGCCCTTCTGGCCCTGGGCTCGGAGCGCGGCCTGGAAATCGCACAAGAGCGTGACCTCGCCGTGCTCTTCCTTGATCGCGACGGCGCGGGTGCCGACATGGAATTCAAAGCCATCCCCAGCCCGCGTTTCGACACGCTGACCGCGTAACCGCGAAAGGCCCCGCATGACCTATATCCTCGCCTTCTGCCTCCTTCTGATCGTCATGCTCGGCATGGCGCTCGGCGTGATGTTCCAGGGCAAGACGATCAAGGGCAGCTGCGGGGGCCTCAACGCGATTTCCGATGCGGACCAATGCCTTGTCTGCAACAAGGACATCGACCCGGACAGCCCGCTGCGCGAACGCCTGGCGGGCTGCCCACGCGCCAGGAAGATGCTCGACCAGATGGAACAGGACGAGGCCTGAGCCCCGCCGCGGGCCCAGCCCTCGTCTTCCCGCGCCCCCCCCGATCGCCCCGAGGCGCCCGGCCTCTGAAGGCGCCCAGATCTTCTTCTGTCCGAAAATATCCCGGGGGGAGGCCCGCAAAGGGCCGGGGGGCAGCGCCCCCTTCCCCAGGCTGCCAAAGGCGAAGGCGGCACTGGCAAGAAAGCCCCTGCGCAGCCGGAAAGCCCCTCCGAACCGACCGGTTCAGGCCAGGACGAAGGGTCAGGACGCCGGCGCGACCATGGGCACGAATCCCAGCGTCAAAAGCGCCGCCGCCGCCACCATCCCGTAAAGCCACAGCTTCCACCGCGCCCCCCCGGCCTTCCAGGTCCGGCGATACTGGTAGCCGGCAAGGCAGCCCGCGACAAAGATCAGCGTGGCGGTGACGGGGGTCAGGACAGGGGTCAAAAGCAACTCTTCTCAAGGTGGTGCGTTTGGACGTAGGCTGATGACACGGCCCCCAAGGACATTCAAGAGGAGTCCCCTTCATGCCCGCATCCTACCAGCCCCACACGCGCGGTGACGACACGGTCGAACGCACCTCCAGCCAGTCTCTGGACAGCAACATGGCCCCCTCCAAGGCCAGCGTGCAGGACGTGCTGAAGGCAAAGGGCTCCGAGACCTTCACCATCCGCCCGCAGGAAACCCTGCACGAGGCGGTTGTCCACCTGCGCGACAAGCGGATCGGCGCGCTTCTGGTGACCGATGCCACCGGCGCGCTGATCGGCATCCTCTCCGAGCGCGACATCGTCCGCAAGCTGGCCGAAACCCCGGGCCAGACCCTGCCCCAGAAGGTCGAAGAGGTGATGACCCACAAGGTCGAGACCTGCACCCCCGACGACCTGCTCGTGACCGTGCTGAAGCGCATGACCGAGGGGCGCTTCCGCCACATGCCGGTGGTCGACGACAGCGGTCTCGCCGGGATGATCACCATCGGCGACGCGGTGAACTTCCGCCTGACGCAGCTGGAACACGAAGCCCTGCAGCTGAAACAGCTGATCGTCGGCTGAACGCACGCTTCGCCACGCGGGCCCGGATTCTGTGCGAAGGCGCACCATTCCTTCGCGTTGTGCAGCGCGGCGACGGGCCTACCTTCGGGGCATAGCGGTGCCACCCCGGCGCCCCGGAGGACCCTGACATGAGCTGGAACCCCACCCACGACGGCACACCCGAAACGCTGATCATCCCGCGCGCCCGCGACATCGGCGGCTTCGAGGTGCGCCGGGCCCTGCCCGCGCCGCAACGGCAGATGGTCGGCCCCTTCATCTTCTTCGACCAGATGGGTCCCGCCGAGTTCATTACCGAGGGCGGCATCGACGTGCGACCGCACCCCCATATCGGCCTCGGCACCGTCACCTACCTCTATCAGGGCGAGTTCGAGCACCGCGACAGCCTCGGCACCCACCAGATGATCTATCCCGGAGAGGTCAACTGGATGACAGCCGGGCGCGGCGTCACCCATTCCGAACGCACCTCGGCCAGCACCCGGAAGACCCGCCACAGCCTCTTCGGCGTGCAGACCTGGATCGCCCTGCCCGAGGACCGCGAGGACATGGCCCCGGATTTCGAGCACCACGGACGCGAGGCCCTGCCGGTGATAAGCGACAGTGGCGTCGAGGCCCGGCTGATCCTCGGCAGCGCCTACGGGCAGACCAGCCCGGTGACCATGCAGTCGGAAACCTTCTATCTCGACGTGACGCTGCAACCGGGCAGGCCCTGGCCGCTGCCGGACGAGCACGAGGACCGGGGGCTCTATGTCATCCAGGGCTCGGTGGAGATCGCCGGCGAGACCTATGAGGCCGGCCGCATGATGATCTTCCGCCCCGGCGACCGGATCGGCGTGACGGCCGGCCCGCAGGGCGCGCGGCTGATGGCGCTCGGCGGGGCGACACTGGGCGAAAGCCGCTACATCTGGTGGAACTTCGTCTCGTCGTCGAAGGACCGCATCGAAGAGGCCAAGGAGGCCTGGAAAGCCGCCGATTGGAAAAACGGCCCCTTCCGCCTGCCCCCGGGCGACGAATCGGAGCATATCCCGATCTCGCCCGAACTCGACCGGACCTTCCGCAGGGGCTGATCCCGCAGCGGTCAGCCCGGTCCCGCCGCCGCGCCGCAGGACAATGGCGCGGCGGCAGTCCGACCGGACCTTGCGGTGGCTCCCCGGGATACCGGTCGTTGCCGAGGGGGCTAACGCGGCGGCACCGGTCGTGGCCGAGGGGGGCCACCCTCGCGACACCGCAGGTCATCCCCCACGTCACCATCAGACCAAACGGCAGGATGCCCTGGCAACCGCCACGCCGCCGTCCCGCAGACGCGAATCTTCCTCGCCACGCCGCGCCCTCGAAGGCGCGCTTCTCTTCCCCCTCCCCGAAGGCTGCCCTTGCTCTCGCAACACGCGATCCTCATGAAGGCGCGCCCCTCGATCCAAAGCCGCCCCACACCAAAGCCTGTCCCGCTCTCCCGAAAGACCCGCCTGCTACCGGCATGCCTGCGTCGACCCCGAAGGACCCTCTCGCCACCCGCAAGACCGCTCCCCCCAACGCTTCCCTGCTTCTTTGGTCCCCAAATACCTCGGGGGTCGTCATCGTCGCGCCTTCGGTCCGAGAGACGATGGCGACGGCAGAGCCCCGGTCCCGCCGCCGCCACTGGCGCCCCCGCCCCGCCGGGCGTAGAACGGGCGCAGCCACGCACCGCCCGCAAAGGATTCCGTCCATGAGCTTCGACCGTTCGATCAAGATCGCCCCCTCCATCCTCTCCGCCGATTTCGCCAACTTCGGGCAGGAGATCCGCGCCATCGAGGCGCAGGGCGCCGACTGGGTGCATGTGGACGTGATGGACGGCCATTTCGTGCCCAACCTCACCTTCGGTCCGCCCGCGGTGAAGGCCTTTCGTCCGCATGTGAAGACGGTGATGGACGTCCACCTGATGATCGCCCCGGTCGATCCCTACATCGAGGCCTATGCCGAGGCGGGCGCCGACTTCCTCACCGCCCATGTCGAGGCCGGGCCGCACATCCACCGCACGCTTCAGGCAACCCGCGCCGCAGGCATGAAGGCCGGTGTCGCGCTGAACCCCGGCACGCCCGCCGAGGCCGCCCTGCCGCTGCTGGACCTTGCCGACATGGTGCTGGTGATGACCGTGAACCCCGGTTTCGGCGGACAGAAGTTCCTCGACATGACCGCCAAGATCCGCACCATCCGCGCTGCCATCGGCGACCGCCCGATCCATATCCAGGTCGACGGCGGCATCGACCCGGTGACCGCACCGCTGGTGGCAGAGGCCGGGGCGGATTCCCTTGTCGCCGGGTCCGCGGTCTTCCGCGGCGGCTCGGTCGACAACCCGGGCGTCTACGGAGAGAACATCGCCGCCATCCGCGCCGCCGCCACGGCAGGCCAGAAGACCGCCTGACCGGGCGCGCCGCGCGCCCCTGACCCTGCTGGACCGGCGGCAGGGCGGCGCCGCATCCCCTGCCCGGGCTTCGGCCCGGACCGCGCAACAGCCCGGGGTCTGCCACTGGCCCCGGCACCCGCACAGAAGGAGCCCCCATGGCCGTCTCCCCTCCGCTCTGCGCCTTCGGCTGGCAGGCACCGGATTTCTCGCTGCCCGCCACCGACGGCCAGACCTATGCGCTCTCCGACATCCGGGGCGACCGCGGCACGCTGATCCTCTTCATCTGCAACCATTGCCCCTATGTCCTTGCGGTGCTCGACCGCATCATCCGCGACGTGCGCGACCTGCGGGCGCTCGGTATCGGCGTGGCGGCGATCTGCTCGAACGACGCGACCAGCCACCCCACCGACGACTTCCCGGCAATGCAGGAGATGGCGCAGGCCCGCGCCTTCCCCTTTCCCTACCTGCACGACCAGACGCAGTCCGTCGCCCGCGCCTATGGCGCCGCCTGCACGCCGGATTTCTTCGGTTTCGACGCCGGGCTGGGCCTGCAATACCGGGGCCGCCTCGACGCCTCGGGGAGGGCCGCCGAAAAGGACGCCCGCCGCGATCTCTACGAGGCCATGAAACAGGTGGCCGAAACCGGCGAAGGCCCGCGCGCGCAGGTGCCCTCGGTGGGATGTTCAATCAAATGGAAAGCCGCATGACAGCCCGTATCGTCTTCGACCTCGACGGAACCCTGATCGACAGCGTCCCCGACCTGCAGGGCATCGCCAACGCGCTGCTTCGGGAACAGGGCTGCGCGCCCATCACGCTGGCTGAGGCGCGCGGTTTCATCGGCAACGGCGTCAAGGTCTTCGTGCAGAAGATGCGCCGCGCCCGCGACATCCCCGACAGCGAACAAGAGCCCCTGCACGCCGCCTTCATGGAACGCTATCGCGGCGCCGTCACCCTGACGCGGCCCTACCCGGGCGTGGTCGATGCGCTGGACGCGCTGGTGGCCCGGGGCCACGCACTGGGGATCTGCACCAACAAACCGCTGGAGCCGACCCATGCGGTGCTCGACCACCTTGGCCTTGCCCGCTACTTCGGCTGCATCTACGGCGGCGACAGCCTGCCCGTGCACAAGCCCGACCCCGCGCCGTTGAAGGCGGCCTTCGCGGCGCTTGGCGGCGGGCCGGGACTTTATGTCGGCGACAGCGAGGTGGATGCCCATACGGCGGTGAACGCGGATGTGCCCTTCCTGCTGTTCACAGAGGGCTACCGGAAGGGGCCGGTCGCCGCGATGCCGCACCGGCTGGCCTTCGCGGAGTGGACCGCCCTGCCCGGCCTCGTGGCCGACCTGCCGGAACGCTCCGGGGCCTGAGCCCCCGGGCCAGCCCTGCCCGCTCGCAGGGGCGCCTGTGACGGGCCTCGCGCCGACATGCCGCGCCGGTCTTGCAGGCCAGAGCGGTGCCACAGTCGCCCTCCGCCAAACACATTGCGCAGCGCCTGACACGGGGGCCGAAATCTTCCAAAGATTTCGGCCCGATTTCTTTCGAAGAAATCGCCACCGCGCCGGGGAACCGGATCGCCCCGTCGCGGCTTGATCCGGTGACGGCCCAGAACCCGCAACCGGAGCCCCCCATGCTGACCCACCTCTTCAAGACCATGGACCAGAACCAGCGCCTGATGGTGAAGACATGGCAGCTGTGGTTCAGCGCCGCCACGGTGGTGCAGCTGCGCGTGATGCAGATGGCGCTTGGCACCCTGCGCCCCGAAGAGGCCGCCCGCATGGTCTTCGAAAAGCCCGCCGCCTTCGCCAGCGGTGCCGAGCGTGCCATGCGCGCGATGGCGGGCGGCAAGGGCTATCAGGCGGCCACGCTGGCCGCATTGGCCCCGGTCAACCGCCGCGCCGGATCGAATGCCCGGCGGTTGACCCGATCCTCGCGCCGTCCGTAACATCCACCGCACCGGCCAGGCCGGTCCCCGGGGCGAAGGCTTGCTTGAAAGGAACGCAGATGACACCGCAAAAGGTCAGGGTAGAGGCCCTTGTCGATGCCTCCATCGACAAGGTCTGGCAGGCGTGGATCACGCCCGAACACATCACCCAGTGGAATTTCGCCTCGGAGGACTGGTGCTGCCCGTCCGCCCTGGTCGAGCCCCGGCAGGGCGGGCGCCATGCCGCGCGGATGGAGGCAAGGGACGGCAGCGTCGGATTCGATTTCGAGGGCACCTACGAGGTCTTCGAGGAAAAGGACCGCGTGGCCCTCAGGATGAGCGACGGGCGGCTGGCCGAAACCACCTTCACCCCCGAGGGCGGCGGCACCCGCGTGGTGACCGAATTCGACGCCGAGACAGAGAACGACATCGCCCTGCAACGCGACGGCTGGCAGGCCATCCTGAACAGCTTCAAGCGCCACGCAGAGCAGGTCTGACCCGGCGCGACACCGCCACCGACGGTGCACGCAAGACACGTCCCCGCCGCCCTCGGTCCGCGCGGAGGGGAATCCCTGCCCCGCGCGCCACGAGTTCCGCTATAGTGATGGTGGCCGGCTTTCCCGCAACGCGGGCAGGCCGGTGGACAGAACGGTCACGCTTGGGGGAGCCATGCCGAAACATCAGCCAGACAGCGTCCGGCGCGAATCCGGAGACGGGGTGCTTGGCCCCTATGAGGCGCTCTTGTTCAGCGACAGCGGCGGGTTGACCCAGTTCGGCGCCCTGGTCGAGACCCTCGCCCCCGGCGCCCGGTCCAGCCACGCGCATTGGCACGAGGACGAGGACGAGATGGTCTACATGCTCGAGGGCAGCGTGATCCTTGTCGAGGGCGAGGACGAGGTGCCGCTGGACGCCGGGGAGGCCGCGACCTTTCCCGCCGGTCAGGCGCTGGGGCACCGGCTGGAGAATCGCAGCGACAGCCCGGCACGCTATCTTGTCATCGGAACCCGCGCCCCGCGCGACCGGGTGCATTACCCCGGCGAGGACCGGGTCCTGCATGTGGAGCGCTGCGGCGGCGGCGCGCGGCGCTGGACGACAGAGGCCGGCGCTCCGGCAGAGCCGCTGCCCAGGTAGGCCCGACCCGCGGGCCCTGTCCTGAAACGACAAAAGCCGCTCCCCGTCGGGTCGCGGCTTTGGCGGTGTCCAAAATGGACGGGCGCGATCTTACTTGATCTTGCCTTCCTTGTATTCGACGTGCTTGCGCGCAACCGGGTCGAACTTGCGGATCGACATCTTCTCGGTCATCGTGCGTGCGTTTTTCTTGGTCACGTAGAAGTGGCCAGTGCCTGCGGTCGAATTCAGGCGGATCTTGATGGTGGTCGGCTTCGCCATGTCTCGTCTCCTGGAACATGGGGGGCGCCCATGTGAAATCTGTCTCGAAGCCCGCCTTTTAACGGCCCTCGCGACCGAGTCAAGCGCCGCGACCGCCCTGCGGCGCGGTTTTTCGATGCGCGGAAGGCCTGTAAGCCGGATTCTGTTGTTGGACGGGCCGAAACCCGCCCTCAGACGACCATTCCTCTGCGCCGTACATTGCTGCACGGCTCTAGCTGCCAACCCGGACCCCTCGGGCCAAGGCGGCCCTGTCCGCGAACGCACGCGGGGTCCCTATTTGGCATTGCTCCCGGTGGGGCTTGCCATGCGGGCGCTGTTGCCAGCCCCCCGGTGGGCTCTTACCCCACCGTTTCACCCTGACCCGCCATGGCATCCCTTGGAAACCCTCGGGCATGACGGGCGGTCTGTTTTCTGTGGCGCTTTCCGTCAGGTTGCCCTGCCCGGGCGTTACCCGGCACCGATGCCTTGGCGAGTCCGGACTTTCCTCTCGGGGGGCTTGCGCCCCCAAAGCGGCCGTCCGGCCTTCCGCGCGAGGGCAGCGATAGGCAGGCGGCGGGCGCCGGTCAAGCGCATTCGGGCGGTTGGTGTGAATGCCGGCGGGCAAAAGTCTCGGCAGCGGACCCTACCGCCCGGCCCCGGCAGTCCGCACCGGGGCATGGGGCCGGGCGCCCATGGCACCGGCGGCCCATGCGGGCCGCGTGCGGGAGGCGAAAGACAGCCCGGCAGGGGCCGGGCAAAGCGGCGCGGTCCCGGAACTGTTCGACACCACAGGGCTTGCCCATGTGCAGCACCGACCGACAGGGATGCCCGAAGACGGCGGCGCCGATGCACAAGCCAAAAGCGCGGCGCGGGCGGTTTACTCGGCCTGCCGCGAATCTGCGCTTCGAGGCCAGACCACCGCTTCGCCCGCCTTGCGGCGCGCACCCGTTCCCTATACGTTCCAATCCGCACGTCAGAGACCAAGAGAAGCGAATTCCCAATGCGCCCATCGCTGAGAACCAAGGCAATCGCGATCTGCAACGACAGGATCGCCCGGAAAGGCGAGACCGTGGGACTTTCGTTCTATGCGTTTTTCGCCAACAAGAACGATGACCCGGAGCTGCTCATGGAAGCCGCCGAATGGTGGATCAGGACCCACGAGTTGGACCACTTCGAGAAGGCGACAAAGATCCGGGAGATGATCCGTTCCGGCGCCTGAGCCGCGGCAGCGCGGCCCTGCCGATACGCCCCCCGCGCAGTCCAGCACCCTGCTTTCGGCCTTTCCGAGGGTGCCGGTCAAAGCCCCCCCCATGACAAACGCGGATGCCCACGGCGGTCCGCCCGCATGGTCACCCCGCAGGGGCGGCAGCGGAAGAAACCCTACCGGACCGGCACTGCCGTGCGGAGCCGCCTAGCGCAGCAGCAGGGGCATCTTCAGCCAGTCGCGCAGGGCCGCGACAACCGCCTCGGGCTGTTCGAGCGTCGGCAGAAGGCCCGCGCCCTCGATCACCGCCAGCTTCGCACCCGGGATCAGCTCTGCCATGAAGGCATGGCGCTTCGCCTCGTAGCGGCGGTTCTGCTCGCCGCAGAGCACCAGCACCGGCGCATTGATCCGCCGCAGGGTGCCCTGCTGGTCGCGGCGCCGTTGCAGCGCGCGGGACTGGCGGACATAGGCCTCGGGGCCAAGGCCGCGGGCCATCTCGGCGACAAGCGCCAGCACCTCGGCGCGCTGCGGCCCGGGGGCGAGGTCGGCGGCGGCCACCTCTTCCGCCATGACCTCGGAGAACTTGCCGGCGCGGGCGCGGATGATGCGCGGTTCGATATCGGCGACCTGCTGCGGCGTTGCGGCCAGCGGCGTCGTGTCCATGAGGGCCAGCCGCGCAACCCGGTCCGGGGCGCGGCGGATGACCTCCAGCGCGACCATGCCGCCAAGCCCCGCGCCCACGAGAGCGGACCGCTTGGGCAGCACATCCAGCAGCCCCGAGGCCATCTCCTCGATGCGTTCGCCCCCCTGCAGGGGCGCGACCATCACCGCCCGCTCGGGCGAGAAGACGCCGATCTGCGGCGCAAACTGGCGCAAGTCGGCCATCAGCCCCGGCAGGAACACGAGCGGTTCAGGCACGCGCGCCCTCGGCTGCCAATTCGCCCTGCCCTGTCATAGTCTTCACCTAAACCGCCCCGCGCTGCCTGATTGCGCGCGCACCCTATCAAAGCGGTCGGCGGACGAAAGCCAAACCCGCCGGGCATCGGCGGATTTCCCCGCCCCTGCCTTCGGCGCGCGCGGATTTCCGGCAGGAAATCCGGCCCGGAAAATTTGGAATTTTCCGGCCACCCGGTCCCGGCGATCCGCTCCCCCCTGCCGCAGCCCGTCGCCGGGCGACACGGCCCCTTGCCCGGCATCTCGCCCCCCCCCCCGCAGATGCTGCCCCCGGCGCCGGGACGGGCGCAGCCGCCCCCAAGCCGACCCTCTGCGCCCGCCCCCTCAGGCGGCGCTTCGGCGGGCCAGCAGCAGCGAGTGCCCCGCGGTCTCCCTGTCCTCGGGGCTGAACCGTTCCACCGTCACGCCGCAGCGGGCGAGGATCGCGCGGTATTCCACGATGTCCAGCGAGGCGTGATAGACCGTTTCGCCGCCGACCCTGCCCAGGGCCTCGCCCGCGCCGGGGCCGACCGTCAGCAAGAGCCGCCCGCCCGGCACCAGATGGGCCGCGATGCGCGGCAGGGCGCGGCGCTGCGCCTCTTCGGACAGGTGGAAGAAACTGCCCCAGCCGATGATCGCATCGAAATGCCTGGCAAGGGACAGCCCCTCGATGTCGGCCTCGACCGCCTCTGCGCCGGGCAGCCGGGCGCGGAACAGCCGCAGCATCGCCGGCGAGAAATCCACCCCGGTCACGGCGAAGCCCCGCGCCACCAGCCACGCACCGATGGGCGCCCCGGCGCCGCAGCCGAGATCCAGCACCCGGCCACCGGGCGGCACATCCGCGACGCAGGCCCGCAACCACGGCGCCTCGAACAGCGAGCGCCCGCGCTCGCGGTCGTAGCGCAGGGCCTGCCGCTCGTAGACGGCGCGGTTGTCGATCATCGCACGGGCTCCGTCATGGATGGGCGATGCCCCGGAACGGCGGGAAATCCGCGTAGCGCGCCTGCCGCGCCGCGCGGTCCTCGCAGGGCTCTGCCCCGGCCCGCAGCAGCCTACCCCGGGGGGCGATATAGCTGTCGATCCGCCGCAGCGGGTCGGGCCGCCAGGCAAGGTTGAAGGCGCAGAGCCTGGGGAAGAACCAGATCTCGGAATAATCGAGGTGATCGTGCAGCCACCACGCCAGATCGCGCCAGTCGCGGCCCCGGGCATAGCGGTCCGCGAACCAGGGCAGCACCACGGAGGCGCCCGCGACCGGGCGGTCGGGCAGGTCCCAGATGTGGCATTCCAGCGGGTAATCGTTGCGCGCGCAGTTCAGGCGGTTGGCATTGCCGAAGGCGTTCAGCCGCGCAGAGCGGTAGCCCGACCGCACGAAGACCCGCCCGAAGGTTTCCTCCAGCGGGTCCAGAAGCTGCGTGGCAAAGGCGCGGCCCCGCTCCAGCGCCCGGTCCGGGTCGTCGGGGATATTGGCGATCTCGTGGATATTGCCGATCTCGGAATAGAGGAACTCGCGCATCCAGAAGTGCCGGGACAGGCGCTCGCGGCCCAGTGTCTCCAGCGACCACATGGAGCGCGGGCGCCTCATGGCTCAGCCTTCGGCATAGCCGTTCCAGCGGAACGCGCCATCCGGGGCCAGGGTCGAGAAGGGGTTGTGCGCAATCTCCCAGACATGGCCCTCGGGGTCCGAGAAATAGCCGATATGGCCCCCCCAGAAGACGTCATGCGCGGGTTTCAGGATCTGCGCGCCCGCCGCTTCGGCGCGGGCCAGAAGCGCGGTGACCTCGGGTTTTTCGCGGACGTTGTAGGCCAGCGTGGCGGCGCCGGTCCCCAGCGTGCCCGGCACCACGCCCATGTCGCGGGCCAGATCCTCCAGCGGGTAGAGGCCCAGGGCCTGCCCGATCAGGTCGAAGACGACGATGCCGTCCGGCGTTTCGACCCGGCGCCAGCCCATGGCCTCGTAAAAGGCCGCCGCCGCCGCGATGTCGCGGCAGCCAAGGGTTATCAGGCTGATCCGTTGTTCCATGTCGCGTCTCCCTTGCCGTGCTGGCGGGTCTGCGTGTTGCCCGCCACGCCCGATGATCATGCCCGCGAACGGCCAGCCACGGAACCCGGCTCCTGACAGGAAGCGGCAGCAAGACGCGGGGGGTCCGCGATGCAGATGCGCGGGCAAGCCGCCGGGGCGCCCCCGCGCATCAAAGCCCCCCATACCGCGATCCGGGCACGGTCGGGGACCAGCCCCCCTTGGCCACGGTCGCGGGGCCGTCAACGCACCTTCCGCACGGGGTCGGCAGGGATCACAGGCCGCGCGCCCAGTCCAGCACCTGCGCCGCGACGGGCGCGGTCATGCCCGGGGAAAGGATCTCGCCCGCGATGATGTGGCGGGCGGGATCGTCCCCGTCGCCCACCCGGACCTCCTGCACCCTGGCCCCCCAGCGCGCCGCCATGGCGCGGCTGATGCGGGGATCGACCACCGTATCGCCCGGGTCGAAGACCGTGAGCACCGGAACCGACAGGCCCCTGACCCGGCGCGACGCCTGCACTGCCCGTGCCATCGGGATCAGCGCCCCCACGGGATAGCGCGTGGTCCATGCCGGCGCATGTCCGGCGTTGCGGGGCACAAAGCCCCGCTCCGGCCCAAGGATCAGCGGCAGAACCCGGCCCATGCCCGGCCAGGTCAGGATCGCCGACCGCCGGTCGCGCAGCCCGAAGTTCGGCGACAGCAGGACCGCCCCGGCCACCTCGGCCGCCTCCGGCGCCCCGGCTAATTCGGCCACCCCCGGCACCTTGTCGCGCGCCAGCGCCAGCGCGATCAGCGTCGCGCCGGTGGAACAGCCCATGACCAGCACCCGGCGCCCGATCCGGCGCCCCACCGCAAGCGCCTCTGTCATGTCGCGCATCCAGTCCTCCAGCGAGGCCTCTGCCATGGCCGCGCCGTCGCGCCCGTGCCCGGCAAGCCGCGTGAAGAAGAGGTTCGCGCCCAGCCCCCCGGCCACGCGGTCCGGCAGCGGGCGCAGCTCTTCGGCCGAGGCAGAGAAACCATGCACGTAGACCACCGCCCAATCGGTGCGCGCCTCCGGCCTGCCGGCCCAGAGCACGCGCTTTTCCGCCCCCGGGCGCAGGTCCACAACCCCCGCCTCGCGCGCCGCCAGCCAGTCCGAAACGCCGCCCGCCGGGATCTCCGGGCCGGGGCCGCCGCCCGGTCGATCGGACAGGCCCCACCCGGTGGCGGTCACGCCAGAACCTCCTCCAGCGCGGCTTCGATCAGGGCAAGCGTCTCGGGTGTGGAAAAGCGGTGGTCGGCGTGTTTGACCAGCGTCAGGCGGACATCCGGGCCGTCGATATGATCCAGAAGCCGCAGGGCGGTCTCGCGGCTGACCGCCTCGTCGCAGGTGCCCTGCAACAGGCGGACCGGCCAGGGCATCGGCAGGGGGGCCCGCAGGACAAGGTTGTCGCGGCCATCCTCGATCAGGCGGCGCGTCACCACGTAGGGGTCTTCATAAGCCGAGGGCATCAGCAGCTGCCCGGTCTCCATGACCTGCCGCCGCTCGTCCTCGGAGAAGCCCGCCCAGAAGCCGTCCTCGGTGAAGTCCGGCGCGGCGGCGATGCCGATGAAGCCCGCGACCTCCGGCAAGCGCCGTGCCAGAAGGCAGCCGATCCAGCCGCCCATGGAAGAGCCGACCAGCACCACCGGCCCCGGCGCCATGGCGCGGATCACCGCTTCGGCATCCGCCGCCCAGTCGCCGATGCAGCCCTCTTCGAAGACACCGCCCGAGGCGCCGTGCCCGGCATAATCCAGCCTCAGGAAGGCCTGCCCCCGCGCCCGGGCCCAGCCCTCGAGATGGACCGCCTTGGTGCCCTCCATGTCCGAGCGATAGCCGGACAGGAAGACCACGCAGGGCCCCTGGCCTTCGGTTTTCACACAGGCAAGCCGGTCGCCGCGTGGACCGTCGACATGGCGGAGTTCTGGCATCGGTGGCCTCCTTCTTCGGAACGCCGCCACCATAGCCACCGGGCGCGGATTGCCAAGCCGGTCCGCCGGGTCGCAGCCTCCGGCGCGGGCGCCCCCTGCTCTGCGCGCGGCCCGGCTGTTGGCCCCCTGCCCGCTCCGACCGGCGGAAACCGCGCGCCTCGCCTATTGGCCCGCAGGGGCCCGCCGCGCCTGACCCGCCGCGCCTGTCCGGGCGTCTGCAATCCCGACGCGTGGAAGGCTGTTAGAACAGCCTTGTGAAGCCGCGCCGACGCGGCTTCAAAGCGCCGTCGACGGCGCTTCCCCCAGACCGAAGGTCAGGCGTCGATGCTTTGCGCCAGAACCCGGCTGATCACGGTCAGGCTCTGCCCGCTCTCCGCCCGCCACCGGTTGAAGGCGTCCTGAACCGCCGCCCAGGCCTTTCGCGAGGTCGGCGCCTTGTCCACAACCCCTTCTTCCGCCAGCCGCGCCACCACCGAGGCGGAGAGGATATAGCCCTCCTTCCCCATGACCCGCAGCGTATAGGCGCCGGTCGTCCCGCCCAGCCGCGCCCCATCGGCCTTCAGCCGCACCAGAAGACCCGCGAAATCCTCTGCGGGCCAATCCCCGACCCAGCGCCCGAAAGAGCCATGCGCCGCGGCGATCTCGCGGATGAAGACCGCGTTTTCCTGCACCGCCCGCACCTTGGGCGGCGAGCGGATGATCCGGGTGTCGGCGATCAGCGCATCGAACCAGTCGTCCGACATCATCGAAACACGGGCCACGTCGAAGCCATGGAAAGCCTCGAGGATGCCGGGCCACTTGCGGTCCACCACCGTCCAGCTGATCCCGGTCTGCAGGATGCCGCGCGCCATCTGCGCCAGCCAGCGCTCGTCCGGGATCGCCGCCAGCGCATCGGCGGACAGCACCGCCGGCATATCCGCCAGCACCGCCGCGCGCCCGCCCTTGCGCTCTGCCGCAATCTCCAGAATGTCCGCAAATCTCCGCATGCCGCCCCCCTGCGCCGACCGAACCCTCGCGCGCAGGAAACACCGGACCGGTACGCGCCGCAAGCCGTGGCGCGCCGGGAAGGGCGTTCAACGCCCTTCCACCTCCGCCAGCCCCAGCGCCAGCACGCCCCCAAGGGCCGACAGCGCCGCGAAGCCCGCCAGCGCCACCACCGGCCCCAGCGCCGCCAGGGCGCCCCCGAGAAGCCCCACCAGCAGAAGCAGCGCGCCGATCAGCGTGTTGGCCAGCGCAGAGTAGGACGCGCGGCTGTCCTCGGGCGCCATGTCCACAAGGTAGGTCGATCGCCCCTGCCGCACGCCGTGATAGGCCACCATCAGGCCGAACAGCACCATGGGCACGACCCAGAGCCCGCCGGACAGCCCGGCAAGGTCCAGCCCCACCGCCAGCGCCATGAAACCCGCCGCGACGAAGCCCGACAGCGCCAGCACCCAGCGCGACGAGCGGTCGGCCAGCCGCCCCCAGAGGTAGGAACTGACGAAAGAGGCCGCCGCCGAGGCCACCAGCAGCGCCCCCAGCCCCCGAAGCGCCTCCTGCCCGCCGCCCAGAAGCACGAAATAGGGCGGCGCCAGCGCCGTCACCGTCAGCGCCCCGCGCGCCGCGATGAAGCGCCGGAACTGGGCGTCCTCGCGCAGCGGCGTCAGGTCGAAGGGCCTGCCCGCCCCCGCCGCTTCGGAAGCCCTTTCCTCCAGCGTCGAAAACAGCGCCGCCGCCGCCAGCCAGAGGCCCGCCGCCAGCGCCACCGCGATCACCACCGGGGCGGTTTCCTGCCCCGGCCCGAAGATCAGCAGCGCTGCGAAGCCCAGCACCGCCAGAGAGGCCGCCGAGCCCGCAACGCCCGTCACCGCGCCGCGCCGCCGCTTCTCGACCGTCTTGCCGAGGATGTCCTTGTAGCTGACCGAACAGAGCGCCCGGCTGACCGCCAGCAGCGCCAGCGCCGCCGCGATGGCTGTGCCCGCCGCCCAGCCCTGCAACAGCAGCGCCGCCAGCGCGATGCAGGCCGCCGCCACCCCCTGCCCCAGCGATCCCGCGACCCAGGCCCATTTGCGGTGCGCCATGGCCTCGACCCGGCCCGCCATCAGGATCTGCGGCAGAAGCGCGCCCGCCTCGCGGATCGGCACGAAAAGCCCGGTGATCGCCGCCGGCACCCCCAGCGAGCCCGCCAGCCAGCTCAGCACCAGCTTGGGGTCGATCAGCCCGTCGGCGATCTTTGTCATCGACAGCGCGGCCATGTGGCGCAGCCCGTTGCGGGCCTCGGCGGCGCGGACCTCTGCCTCGGCGCCGGTGAGGTTCTCGTAAAGGTCGACGGTATCGGTCATGCGTCTTTCTTCTTCGCTGGGCCGCGACGGGCCGGGCTGCATCGTCACCGGGTCATACGGCCCCGGAACCCGCGCGGATCAGTTTCCGGCGGCGCCCATGGCCGCCCCCGCCGCCGTTACCCCGTTGACAGCCCGCCCCCCGGGGGTCAAAACGCGCCCACACACAATAACCCGCAACCGGGCGTTCCGTGGGCGCCAAACCGACGAGGAGTTGAGGCCGATGGCCCAGATTTCCCCCCAGATTTCCCTGACATTCCCAGATGGCTCGAAGCGCGATTTCGACAAGGGCACCACGCCCGCCGCGGTCGCCGAGAGCATCTCCAAGTCGCTCGGCAAGAAGGCGATCTCCGCCACCGTCGACGGCGCGCATTTCGACCTGCAATGGCCGCTGGAGGCCGACGCCTCGATCGCGATCAACACGCTGGCCGAGGACGGCGCGGCGCTGGAGCTGATCCGCCACGACCTCGCGCATATCATGGCGCGCGCCGTGCAGGAGATCTGGCCCGACGTGAAGGTCACCATCGGCCCGGTCATCGAGCACGGCTGGTACTACGACTTCGACCGGGCAGAGCCCTTCACTCCCGAAGATCTCGGCGCCATCGAAAAGAAGATGAAAGAGATCATCAACAAGCGCGACCCCGTCCGGACCGAGGTCTGGGCGCGTGACGTGGCGGTGAAGTACTACGAAGAGCGCGGCGAGCCCTACAAGGTCGAGCTGATCGAAAGCATCCCCGGCGACGAGCCGCTGCGCATGTACTGGCACGGCGACTGGCAGGATCTCTGCCGCGGTCCGCACCTTCAGCACACCGGGCAGGTGCCCGGCGATGCCTTCAAGCTGATGTCGGTCGCGGGCGCCTACTGGCGCGGCGACAGCAAGCGCCAGATGCTGCAAAGGATCTACGGCGTCGCCTTCAAGAACAAGGAAGACCTGCGCAAGCACCTGAACATGCTGGAAGAGGCCGCCAAGCGCGACCACCGCAAGCTGGGCCGCGAGATGGACCTGTTCCACATGCAGGAAGAGGCGCCCGGTCAGGTCTTTTGGCACCCCAACGGCTGGACGATCTACACGCAGCTGCAGGACTACATGCGCCGCAAGCAGCGCGCCGGCGGCTACCGCGAGATCAACACGCCGCAGGTCGTGGACCGCAAGCTGTGGGAGGCCTCGGGCCACTGGGACAAGTACCAGCACCACATGTTCCTCGTCGAGGTGGATGAATCCCGCGACGGCGAAAACGACGACGCGGATGTGAAGGACAAGGCGCAGACCCGCATCAACGCGCTGAAGCCGATGAACTGCCCCTGCCACGTTCAGGTCTTCAACCAGGGCCTGAAGTCCTACCGCGACCTGCCGCTGCGGCTGGCCGAGTTCGGATCCTGCTCGCGGTTCGAGCCCTCGGGCGCGCTGCACGGCATCATGCGGGTGCGCGGCTTCACGCAGGACGATGCGCATATCTTCTGCACCGAGGCGCAGATCGAGGACGAATGCGCGCGGTTCATCGAGTTCCTCGCCGATATCTACCGCGAGCTTGGCTTCCCGACCTTCGAGATCAAGTTCGCCACGCGCCCTGAAAAGCGCGTCGGCACCGAAGAGTCGTGGGACTACGTCGAGAACGCGCTGGAAGAGGCGATCCGCAAGACGGGCCGCACCTACACGCTGGAACCGGGCGACGGTGCCTTCTACGGGCCGAAGCTGGACTTCTACCTGACCGATGCCATCGGCCGGGTCTGGCAGTGCGGGACCTTCCAGGTCGATCCGAACCTGCCCGAGCGGCTGGGCGCCACCTATATCGCCCCCAACGGCGACAAGACGCGGCCCTTCATGCTGCACCGCGCGACGCTGGGCTCCTTCGAGCGCTTCATCGGCATCCTGATCGAGGAGCACGCGGGCAAGCTGCCGTTCTGGCTGGCGCCGCGTCAGGTTGTCGTGGCGACGATCACCTCGGAGGCGGACAGCTATGCCGAAGAGATCGTGCAGGCCCTTCAGGCTGCCGGTGTCCGGGCCGAGCTGGACATCCGCAACGAGAAGATCAACTACAAGGTCCGCGAGCATTCGGTCGGCAAGGTGCCGGTGATCCTGGCCGTGGGTCACCGCGAGGTCGAAGAGCGCACCGTCTCCGTCCGCCGCCTTGGCGAGAAGCAAACCAGCATGCAGGGTCTCGGGGACTTCCTGCGCGCGGTGGCCGTCGAGGCGACGCCGCCGGACCTGCGCAAGGACTGAGACGCGGCTCTGATCCGGGTAACCGGATCGGGACCAGCCGAGGCGAATGCCCGGGACACCGAGGCCCGCCAGAACAGAGCCCGCCCCGCATCGCCGCGGGGCGGGCTTTTTCCTGCCCTGCCCCCTGCCCCCTGCTGCCGTGCTGCCGTGCTGCCGTGCTGCCGTGCTGCCGTGCTGCCGTGCTGCCGTGCTGCCGTGCTGCCGTGCTGCCGTGCTG
>NZ_JBLXGL010000001.1:0-109062 GCF_048381735.1 Ponticoccus sp. (in: a-proteobacteria) | reverse complement strand
CCCTGACAGCTTTGCCGGGCCTCCGGGACTGGCAAGGGCCGGGGCCGCGTCCCGGCCCGCCCGTGCCCGGATCACGCCCCTTGGCGCCCGTAACATTTCTGACGCGGGACGTGAGGCGGCCTGTCTTGCCCCCTTTGTCCGGCCCCGCGACTGCAACATTCCAGCGCTGGAAGGTCGGCATAGGCCCGCGAATGTTTCGCCGCCCCGCCGCTGCGCCTTGAAAAGGCTGACTTTCTGCACCTGCAAAGCCTCACGGAACGGTCCGGTGGGCTGACAGCCGCGTGATCCACGGGGCCGTGAATGGTTGCTGACCCTGCGTCAGGGCAGCCTTGGGTCATCCCCGGGGCGATGCCTTGGGGCCAAGAGGTTCCAACCGCTCAACCGAAAGGAAATTCCATGTCCGCAACGATCAAGACCGCCGCCCTCGTCGGGGCTGTCGCCGCCGCGCTCTCGGCCACCGGCGCCCAGGCGATGGAACAGGAGAAGTGCTTCGGCGTCAGCCTCGCCGGGGAAAACGACTGCGCCGCCGGTCCCGGCACCACCTGCGCGGGCACCTCGACCGTCGATTACCAGGGCAATGCCTGGACGCTGGTCGAGGCCGGCACCTGCGCCGAGATCGAGCTGCCGGACATGGCGGACGGCTCGGCCCGGATGGGCGCGCTCGAGGCGCTGGACCGCGACCTGCCCAACGCATGACCGGCAGGGGCGGAGGGGCCCCCGCGCCCTTTCGCCCCCGTCCCGGTGCGGTGCCAGACCGCCGTGTTCGTGCCCGCACCGCCCCGCCGCGCTTTCCCGGTCAAAGGACCCCACCCATGTTCGATACCCTCCGCGACCTGCCGCCCCTGCCCGGGGTCGGCTACAAACCGCAGCATTTCGCCGCCCTGCTCGACGCGCCCGGCGCGGTCGGCTGGCTGGAGATCCACGCCGAGAACTACATGGGCGACGGCGGCCGCCCGCTGGCGCAGCTGCGCGCCCTGGCGGAACGCTTTCCCGTCTCGGTCCATGGCGTGGGCCTGTCGATCGGCGGCGCGGCGCCGCTGGATCGCGACCACTTGGCGCGGCTGGCGCATCTGACCGGCTGGCTGAAGCCCGCCCGCTTTTCGGAACATCTGGCATGGTCGACCCATGACGGCGCCTTCCTGAACGACCTTCTGCCCCTGCCCTATACCGATGCCACCCTGACCCGGGTCTGCGACCACATCGGGCGCGTGCAGGAGGCGCTGGGGCGGCAGATGCTGCTGGAAAACCCGTCCTCCTACCTGGCCTTCGCCGAAAGCACATGGGAGGAACCCGCCTTCCTTGCCGAGATCGCCCGGCGCAGCGGCTGCGGGCTATTGCTGGACCTGAACAACGTCTTTGTCTCGGCGGTGAACCTGGGGCTGTCGGCAGAGGCCTACCTGGACGCCTTCGCCCTGGAGGCCGTGGGCGAAATCCATCTGGGCGGCCATGACGAGGACAGCGACGAGCACGGCGCGCCGCTGCTGATCGACAGCCACGGGCGGGCCGTGGCCGATCCGGTCTGGACGCTGCTGGACCGGGTGCTCGACCGGGCGGGGCCGCGCCCGGTGCTGATCGAATGGGACACAGACGTGCCCGACTGGCCGGTGCTGGAGGCAGAGGCGGCGCGGGCCGGTCGGGCCCTGGCCCGGGCGGCGGCCAAGGCCGGGGGCGCTGCCCCCTCGGCCTGCGGCCTCACCCCCGAGGTATTTTCCGGACCAAAGAAGACGGGCGGGCTGCGCGCATGATTATCTCGCAGGACAGGTTCTACCGCGGGCTTCTGGATCCGGCGCAGCCGGTGCCCGGGGGGCTGCGCGATGCCGCGGGCCGCGCGGCGGAACGGCGCTATGCGATCTATCGCAACAATGTCGCGGTCTCGCTGCGCGAGGCGCTGGAAGCGGGTTTTCCGGCGGTGGCCAGGCTGCTTGGGCCCGAGAATTTCGCCATGGTCGCCGGGGCCTTCCTGCGCCGGTCGCCGCCCCGCTCGCCGCGCATGATGGTCTATGGCAGCGGTTTCCCGGCCTTCCTGGAGGCGGAACCCCGGCTGGCGCCTCTTGGCTATCTTGGGGAGGTGGCGCGGCTGGAGCTTGCCTTGCGGCAAAGCTACCACGCCGCCGATGCGCCCCGGCTGGATGCCGCCGCCCTTGCCGGGCTGGACGAGGCGGCGCTGGCGCAGGCCCGCGTCACCGTCGCACCGGCCACGCGCCTGCTGCGGTCGCGCTGGCCGGTGCTGTCGCTGTACCGCTACGCGATGACGCCAGGAACGCCCGCGCCGAAGCCTGTCGCCGAGGATGTCCTTGTCTGCCGTCCCGGCTTCGACCCGGTGCCCCATGCCCTGCCGCCGGGCGGCGCCGAGGTTGCCGCCGCGCTGATGCGGGGCGAATCGCTGGGCGCCGCCTTCGGCCATGCCGGGTACAGCGATCCCGGTCCGCTCCTCTCGCTGCTTCTGTCAGGCGGCGCGCTCTCTGCCCTTACCCTCGCGCCGGAGGATCACCCCCATGCCTGCCCCGATGACTGACCGCCTCAAGGCCGCGCTGGCGCGGCTTTCTGCCGCCCTGTCCCGCGCCGGGGACGAAGCGCTGCCGCTTCTGGCGCGCCTGATCTTCGCCGCAAGCCTCGCGGGGTATTTCTGGGCCTCTGCCGCCACCAAGCTGGGCGAGGGAATCCTCGGCTTTCTGCGGCCCTCCAGCGGCGCCTATGCGCAGATCTTCCCGCGCCAGTTCGAGGCGGTGGGCTACAACAGCGAGGCGCTTGGCCTCTGGCACTGGGCGGTGGTGGTGCTGGGCACCTGGGCGGAGTTCCTGCTGCCGCTGCTGATCCTCGCCGGCCTGCTGACGCGGCTGGCCGCGCTTGGCATGATCGGGTTCGTCGCGGTGCAGAGCCTGACCGACCTCTACGGTCACGGCGGGCTGGCCCATGCGGCGACGCTGGGGGCCTGGTTCGACCGGGCGCCGGACGGGGTCATCCTGGACCAGCGCCTGTTCTGGGGGCTGCTGCTGGCGACGCTGGTCTTCAAGGGCGCCGGGGCGCTGTCGCTGGATCGCGCGCTGGGACTGGAGCGGCGCGCCCCCCAGCCCGCCGCCTGAGGGGCCGCGCCGCCGGGGCGCCCTGTTTCAGCCCGCAAGCTCTGCCTGCACCGCCTTGTCCCAGCCCAGCCACATGGCGTCGCCATCGACGATCAAGGGCCGCTTCATCAGCGCCGGGTGGCTGGCCAGCAGGGTCTCGGGCGGAGCCGCGCGCTCTGCCTCGGACAGGCCGCGCCAGGTGGTGGAGCGGGTGTTCACCAGGCGCGCGCCGAAGCTGGCCAGCGCGCGGTCGCGGACCGCATCGGGCAGCCCCTCTTCGCGCACATCGACCAGCGTGGCACCCGGCAGGGCCTTCAAGGCCTTCCGGCAGGTGTCGCAGGTCCGCAATCCGTATAGCTGCATGGGAAACTCGCCCTCTTCTTCTTCATCCAGCCGCAAATATGCGTCGCGGGAATGAAATACGAAAGCACGGGGCTTGCTTTTTCCTGCAGGGGCTTCATGTTTTTTTCGAGACCTTCGAAGTTCGGCATAAGGTGTCGCCCTGCGGGGCCGCCACCATGGCACCGGCCCTCGGATGTGTCACGGTGGCCCCGGCGCTGAGGGGCCGAATGCAGGACTGGAAAGGAGCACGGGAACAATGCCGAACGGCACCGTGAAATGGTTCAATACCACCAAGGGATACGGCTTCATCGCGCCAGATGAGGGCGGCAAGGACGTCTTCGTCCATATCTCGGCAGTCGAGCGGTCCGGCCTGACCGGCCTCGCCGACAACCAGAAGGTCAGCTACGAGCTGCGCGAAGGCCGCGATGGCCGCCAGATGGCCTCTGACCTGAAGACCCTCTGAACCGACACCCTGTCCCGCGACCGGCCCCCGCTGCCTGCGGGGCCTGTATCGGGCCATGTCGGGCAGTGTCTCGGAGGGGCCGGGCCAGATCGCCCGGAACCGTGCGGGCCGACCCCGGGATCCCCGGGTCAGGCGTGCGGTTAACCTGTTTTGCACTTCGCGCTCCGGCATGGAGGCCGGTCGGAGTAGGATGGCGCCTGTCAAGGAGGCCGCCATCATGCCCAGCGAAACCGCCACTGCCCTTGCCATTCTCGCCGCATCCGGCGCCGCCGTCGGCGCAGTGCAGTTCCTGCCGCCGCTGACCGCCTATGAGGCGCCTTTGGGCCGGAAGGATGCGCAGGGCCGGACCGTGCTGGACGAGCTTTCTTATTGCCGCGCCACCCTGCCGGGCGTGGACTGCGGCTGCTTTGCGCAGAAGGCCGTGCAGATCATGGCGCAGGACAACCCCCGCATCAAAGGCTGGACCTACGCGGACCCCTGGGCGCTGGCCCTGTCCCAGGCCGCTGACCGGTGTCGCTGAGCGTGGATCAGGCGCTTTGCAGCTTGCCTGCCTCCTGCCCGGCCAGCGCGATGAGCTTTTGCATGTAGGGCTTTTCCAGATCCTCGGTCCGCACCGCCGCGTATAGCCTGCGGGTGATACCCTGTTCCGTCAGCGGGCGCGTGACATAGTCCGAGTTGTACTTGACCTCGCGCACCACCCAGTCGGGCAGCACCGCGATGCCGCGGTTCGAGGCCACCAGCAGCAGGATCACCGCCGTCAGTTCCACCTGCCGGATCGCCGCCGGCTCTACCTTGGCCGGGGTCAGCAGCTGGCTGAAGATGTCCAGCCGCGACCGTTCGACCGGATAGGTGATCAGCGTCTCGCCGCGAAAATCCTGCGCCTCGATGAAGGGTTTCGCCGCCAGAGGATGCTGGGACGAGGCCACGAAGACCGGGTTGTAGTCGAAGAGCGGCACGAAGGTGACGCCACCGAGGTCTTCGGGATCGGAGGAGATCACCACGTCGACCTCTTCCTTCATCAGCGCGGGCAGCGCGTCGAAGGCCAGACCGGGGCGGATGTCGACATCGACATCGCCGAAGGCCTTGCGGAACGATTCGAGCACCGGGAACAGCCATTCGAAACAGGCGTGGCACTCGATGGCGATGTGCAGCCGCCCGGCGTTGCCCGCCCGCAGACCCGCGAATTCGTCCTGAAGCGCCTCGACCTGCGGCAGCACCTGCTCTGCCAGCCGCAGCAGCCGCAGACCGGCGGCGGAAAGCTTCATCGGCTTGGAGCGGCGGACAAAGAGCTCGACCCCCGCCTGATCCTCCAACCCCTTGATCTGATGGGACAAGGCCGACTGCGTGATGTTCAGCTGATCGGCGGCGCGGGCCAGCCCCCCGGCCTCGTGGATGGCCTTGATGGTCCGCAGGTGACGGAACTCTATATGCATATCCGGCTCATGTTGAACTTGAAAACTATGAGTTTGTCTCACAAAGGTCCGCGTGCGACAAGCGGTCAACGCTTAGAGGATGACCCAGATGACCCGCCCCGAGATCTCGCTCGAATTCTTCCCGCCCAAGAACATCGAGGGCACGTTCCGCCTTTGGGACAGCGTGCAGGTGCTGGCCCCGCTGGCGCCGCGCTTCGTGTCGGTGACCTACGGCGCGGGCGGCACAACCCGCGACCTGACCCGCGACGTGGTGGCCACGATCCACAAGCATTCCGGCCTGCGCACCGCCGCGCATCTGACCTGCGTCGACGCCACCCGCGAAGAGACGCTGGAGATCGCGCAGAGCTTTGCCAAGGTCGGCGTGACCGACATCGTGGCGCTGCGGGGCGATCCGCCCAAGGGCTCGGACGGGTTCCGCCAGCACCCGGGCGGCTTCGCCAACTCTGTCGAGCTGATCGAGGCACTGGCCGGGACCGGCGATTTCACCATCCGCGTCGGCGCCTACCCCGACACCCACCCCGAGGCCGCGAACGCAGGCGCCGACATCGACTGGCTGAAGCGCAAGCTGGACGCCGGCGCCACCGAGGCGCTGACGCAGTTCTTCTTCGAGGCGGACACCTTCTTCCGCTTCCGCGACGCCTGCGCCAAGGCGGGCATCGACCAATATGTGACGCCGGGCATCCTGCCGATCGAGAACTGGAAGGGCGCGCGCCGCTTTGCCGAGGGCTGCGGCACCAGGATCCCCGCATGGGTCATCGAGGCCTTCGAGAAGGCCGAGCGCGACGACCGTCAGGACCTGCTGGCCACCGCGCTCTGCACAGAGCTTTGCTCGGAGCTGATCGAGGGCGGCGTGGACAAGCTGCATTTCTACACGCTGAACCGCCCGGAACTGACCCGCGACGTCTGCTTCGCGCTTGGCGTGACCCCGAACCAGTCGCTGAAGAACGTGGCCTGAGCGCCGCTTCCCCAAAGACACCGACGCGCGGGCCTCGCGGCTCGCGCGTTTTGCCTTTGCGGGTGGGAACAGGCGCGCCCGCAAAGCGCCGGTCGGTGCCCAGCCCAGCCCCGCCCAGCCAGAAAGCGCAGGCAGAACGGACGGGTGTCTTCAAGGCCTTCGCCGCCTGCACGCGTGACCTGATACGGGCGGTTTGCGACACAGGTCGGCGTCGCGCCCGAAGGGCGCGCTGCTGCCCCCCAGCTAGACGATCCTTTGCTCCAGCTCGGCAGGATCAGCCACATCGACATGCCAGAAATCCCGCGCCTCTTCCGGAAGTCCCGCCAGCACGCGCTCGAAGTCTCTGCCGTTGGTGCAGCGCCGAACCGCCCAGGCCGTCGCCTCAATCGCGTTGTCCGGCGTCAGGTTGTGGTTCACACGGATCTTTTTGACCTCGGCAACCAGTTTCTCGCGGTCGTCAAAAGTCGCGCGAGGCGCGGTAACATCCCAGCTATGAACAAAAATTGCTCGCAGCACACTTGGCAGAACGCTGGCGAATTCCAGGCCTTCCCGGGCGGTCAAACGACGCCGGAACACCTGCAGGACGGCATCGACCGCCGTGTAAGCCATGTTGTCAGACTCAAGGCACATGCGGTCTTTCACGTCGTCAAGGAAAGCGCGCCACTCTCTGGATGCGTGCCGGTATGTCCAGGGCATTGGCATGGCTATCTGCTTCCCGTGACGACAATATTCGCCGATATCCCTACCTGACTTCCCGAGGTTTGTAAAAGAAAGCAACGGCAGGCAGGTCCGCGTTGCAGGCTTTCGGGCCGCCCGGCGCAGGTGTCGGCTATCGCCCCCCCGTCCCCACTGCACGCTCCGTTCCGGTTGACCGACCCAGACAGAGGCGGCGGCCCGGGCCTGTCGGCTTGCCGGAGCACCCGCACAGCGGGGCTTGCAGGCCCTGGGGGCAATGGCACGGGCCGCGCCTGCGCGCCCGCCTTGCGGAGCTGCCCCGACAATCACATGAAACCGGGGTGACTGACTGCAACCATCCCCGCGGGCGCGGCGTTGTCGCTGCGAAGAGGGACACAGAGATGCTGCAAAGCCCAGACCTTGCCGCCGCCCCGGCGGCCCCCGCGTCGTCGCCCGACCTTGGCCGTATCGCGGTCATCGCCAACCGCAAGTCCGGCACCAATGCCCGCGACAATGCCGCGATCGGGCGCGCGATGAAGGCCTTCGGGGCAGAGCGTGCCCGGCGCTACAGCTGGACCCCCGGCAAGGATCCCGACGGCTCGATGCGCAGGCTGGTCGAGACGGCGATCCGCGAGGGAGCGCAGACCGTCGTCTCTGCCGGGGGCGACGGCACCGCCATGGCCGTGGCACAGGCCGCGCTCGACACCGGCACCACCTTCGCCGCCCTGCCCCTTGGCACCTTCAACTATTTCGCACGCGGCCTTGGCCTGCCGGAAGAGGCCGGAGAAGCCGCCGCTGCCCTGATGCGCGCGCGCCGGCACCGCATCCGGGTCGGCATGGTGAACGGCAAGGTCTTCCTGAACAACGCCAGCCTCGGCATCTACCCGGCGATCCTGAAGCAGCGCGAGTCGGTCTACGCGCGTTATGGCCGCCACCGCATCATGGCACATTGGTCCGTGGCCAAGACCTTTCTGCGTTTCCAGCGCCCCATGCATCTGGCCCTCGAGGCGGACGGCAGCCTGCAGGCCCGGCGCACGCCGCTGCTGTTCGTCTCGCGCTCGGCCTTCCAGCTGGAGCGCTTCGGCCTGAGCGGCGCCGAGGCCATCAGCGACGACAGCTTTGCGGTGCTGGTGGGCCGGGGCGACACCCGCGCCGACCTGTTCCGCACCGCCCTGCGCATGGTCACCCGGACCGCCGTCGAGGGGCGCGACTACGATTTCATCGCCGCGCGCAGCCTGACCGTGGACATGCGCAAGTCCCGGGCGCTGGTGGCCTATGACGGCGAGAAATCCCTGGCCAGGCCGCCCTTCGATTTCCGCATGTCCGACCGGATGCTGAACATCCTCATTCCCGAACCCGACACGGAGGACGCGTGACCCGCCTTGTTCACCTTTCCGACCTGCACTTCGGCCGTGTCGACCAGTCGCTGACCGCCCCGCTGGTCGCGGCGGTCTCTGCGCTGGCGCCCGACCTGACGGTGATCTCGGGCGACCTGACCCAGCGCGCCCGGCACAGCCAGTTCCGCAAGGCCCGTGCCCTGATCGACCAGCTGCCCGGGCCGGTGCTTTCGGTGCCCGGCAACCACGACATCCCGCTCGACAATGTCTTCGTGCGTTTTCTCTGGCCCTTCTACCGCTACCGCAAGCACATCTGCCGCGATCTGGAGCCCGAGTTCCACGACGACCAGATGATCGTGGCCGGCGTGAACACGGTGAACCGCTTTTCGTGGCAGCGCGGCAAGGTCGGGCGGACAAGACTGGCGCGGCTGTCGGCGCGGCTGGCGGATGCGCCGCAAGCCTTGCGGATCGCGGTGCTGCACCACCCGCTGGAGCACGGGCCAGAGACCGACAAGCGGCTGATGCGCGGGGCGACACAGGCGCTGGAGGTCCTGTCCGACTATGGCGCCAACCTTGTCCTCTCGGGGCACCTGCACCGCGCCTCGGCCCGGCCCTTCCGCGCCGCGCCGGACCTGCTGTTCGTCGAGGCCGGCACCGGCCTGTCGACCCGGCTGCGCCACGATCAGCGCAACACCTTCAACCTGCTCGACTTCGACGGCAAGCGGCTGAAGGTGGTGACCATGGGCACGCGCCCCGAGGCCCCGGACCGCTTCACCGAACTGGACCGGGCGCATTGGCGGCATGGGCCACAGGGCTGGTCCGCCGTGGACACCGCCGCCGATGCCGCGCCCGCCGATCCCCCGAAACGGCGCGAGGCCTGACGCGCCTCGCCTCGGGTGCCTTGCGCTGGCGCCCCACGCGTCACGAATTCGGCGGGAAGCCTGCACCGGCGGGCCCCGGCCAGCAAGGCGCGTCCCGACCGCCCGGGCGTGGGCCCGAGCGTGGGATGGCGCGGGAAAGGCCCGGTTTCCCGCGCAGGCTGCCCGGGTTTGACAAGCCCGCGCGCCCGGCGTTCAGTGCCGCGGGGGCCAAAGAGGCCAAGGGGGCCGGGACGGAGGATCACCGATGACCATGCAATTCGCACAGTATCCCAGCCTGGAAGGGCGGACGGTGCTCATCACCGGCGGCGCCTCGGGCATCGGCGCCGAGATCGTCAGGGCCTTCGCCGCGCAGGGCGCCCGCACCGGCTTTGTCGATTTCGACGAGGACGCGGCCCGGGCGCTGGTGGCGGACTCAGCGGGCGCGGTGGATTTCGAACCCTGCGACCTGCGGGACGTGAAGGCGCTTCGAAGCGCCTTTTCCCGGCTCACCGAGCGGCTGGGCGCCGCGGATGTCCTCGTCAACAACGCGGCGCGCGACGACCGCCACGACTGGCGCGAGGTCACGCCCGAATATTGGGACGAGCGGCAGGCGACGAACCTGCGCCACGCCTTCTTCGCGATACAGGCGGTGGCGCCGGGGATGATCGAAAAGGGCAAGGGCTCGATCATCAACATGGGGTCGAGTTCCTGGTGGCAGGCCATGGGCAATATGCCCGCCTACACCACCGCCAAGGCGGCGGTGCACGGGCTGACCCGGGGCATGGCGCGCGATCTGGGCCCGCATGGCATCCGGGTGAACACGGTGGTGCCCGGCTGGGTCATGACCGAGCGCCAGAAAGAGCTGTGGGTGACGCCCGAGGCGATGGAGACAAACCTGGCCCGGCAGTGCCTGCCGGTGCCGCTGGAACCGGTCTACCTTGCACGCATGGTGCTGTTTCTCGCCTCGGACGATGCGGCGATGTGCACGGCGGGGAATTTCATGGTCGAGGGCGGCGCCATCTGAGGCCTTGCCCCCCGGGGCGCCTTGCGACCGGCGCGCGCCCCGCGGGCACCGCGCCCCAGGCCCCCGCGCGCAGAGGTATTTGGAAGACCAGAGAAGATGGAAGGCGGTCCGGGCGATATCCGGGGGCCGTCCGCCTTCGGGCCATGGTGGCCGGGCCGGGCGGCGCGGTGTCGGGGCTTTTGGTCAGCCCTGCAGGGCCCCGGCGACCTGCGCCTCGGCCCGGGCCAGTTGCGCCGGGGCCATGGCACACCACAGGCGGGCGGCCTCGGCCTGTGCCTGCCAGCCCGGCGTCACGGTCAAAAGCTCTGCGATGAAGTCCATATCCATGCCGGCGCCCTCCCCCGCGCGGCCCCGGTCAGGGCGCTTTACCTTGGTCCCGAATCGCGCATATTGTCTACCAGGAAACTAAATGACGCCCGTCCGGGGTGTTTCAGGGAGGAGAACGCCATGTCCGACGCCTCGGATCTGGTCCGCTACGAGCTGCGTGGCGAGGTTGCCATTCTGGGCCTGAACCGCCCCGACAAGCGCAACGCCATCTCTGACCGCTTTGTCGAGGCCATCGCAGAGGCCGTCGCCCGCGCCACGCGCGAGGCCAGGGCCGGGGTGATCCACGGCCACGGCAAGCACTTCTGCGCCGGGCTCGACCTGTCGGAGCATTCGCAGAAGCCGCTTTTCGAGGCGGTGCTGGGGTCGCGGCGCTGGCATTCCGCCTTCGACAGCATCGAACGCGGGCGCATCCCCTTCGTCAGCGCCATCAGTGGCGCGGCGGTGGGCGGCGGCTTTGAACTGGCCGCCTCGACCCATATCCGCGTCGCCGAGGACGGCGCCTTCTTCGCCCTGCCCGAGGGCCAGCGCGGCATCTTCGTGGGCGGGGGCGGCTCGGTCCGCATCGCCCGCCTGATCGGGCCGGCGCGCATGGGAGACATGATGCTGACGGGCCGGTCCGTGTCAGCCACCGAGATGGAGCGCTGGGGCGGTGTCTCTTACGTGGTCGAGCCGGGCAAGGCGCTGGAGCGGGGCATCGAGATCGCCGCCCGCATGGCGCAGAATGCCGAGTTCACCAATTACGCCGTGATCAACGCCCTGCCCCGGATCGCCGACATGTCCTCCGAGGACGGGCTCTTTGCCGAAAGCATGGTGGCCTCGCTGGCGACCATGACCCCCGAGGCGCAGGAGCGCCTGCGCGATTTCCTTGAAAAGCGGGCCGAGAAGGTGAAGGCCCCCGATGCCTGACACGCCTGTCTCTTCCGACACGCCCGACATGCGGACGGAGGACGGGGTGCGCCTTGGTCCGCTGTCCGACAGCCTTGGGTTCCTGCTGCGGATCGCGCAATTGCAGGCCTTTCAGGATTTCTACGACGGGTTCGAGGCCCTTGGCCTGCGCCCCGGAGAGATGACCGTGCTCTTGCTGATCGCCGAGAACCCGGGCATCCGGCAGGGCCTGCTGGCGCGGGCGCTGATGATCAAGCGCGCGCATATGACGAAGATGGTGCAGGCCTTCGAAGAGGCCGGGCTGGTGCGCCGCACCGTGCCCGACAGCGACCGCCGGTCGGTCGAACTGTGGCTGACCGAGGCGGGCGCCGGGCGCGTGCGGGCGGTGCGCGGCCCGCTGCTGGCGCATGAGGCGCGCAGCGGCTCCGGCATGACGCCCGAGGATGCCGCCACCCTGCGCGGCCTGCTGCAACGCTACCTGCGGCTCGACGCAGAGCCCTGAGAAAGGACACCCCATGCCCCTGAATTTCGACGAGCTTGTCGCCTTCGACATCCACACCCACGCCGAAGAACCCTGCTGCGGGCCGCGCGACGACGGCTATGACGACTTCCAGGCGGCCATGGCCAGGTATTTCCGCAACCCGGCGGGGGCCTCGGGGATGCTGCCCTCGGTCCAGCAGACCGCCGAATACTTCCGCGAGCGCAAGATCGGCGCGGTGATCTTCCCCGTCGATGCCGAGCGCGAGACCGGCTTCCGCCGCTATTCGAACGAAGAGGTGGCCGAGATCGCCGCCGAGAACGACGATATCCTCGTGCCCTTCGCCTCGATCGATCCGGCCAAGGGCAAGGCGGGTGCCCGCGAGGCGCGGCGGCTGGTGCGCGAGTTCGGCGTCAAGGGCTTCAAGTTCCACCCCACGATGCAGGGCTTCTACCCCAACGAACGCTGGGCCTACCCGATGTACGAGGCGATTGCCGAGGAAGGCGCAATCATGCTCTTCCACACCGGGCAGACCGGCGTCGGATCGGGCATGCGAGGCGGCATGGGGATGCGGCTGAAGTATTCCAACCCGGTGCATGTCGACGATGTGGCGGTGGATTTCCCCGACACGCCGATCATCCTTGCGCACCCGTCGTTCCCGTGGACGGAAGAGGGGCTGATGGTCGCGCAGCACAAGCCCAACGTCTACATCGACATGTCCGGGTGGTCGCCGAAGTACTTCCCGCCGATCTTCGTGCAATACGCCAATACGATCCTGAAGAAGAAGATGCTCTTCGGCTCGGACTGGCCCGCGATCACGCCGGACCGCTGGCTGTCGGACTTCGAAGGGCTGGAGATCCGCGACGAGGTGCGCCCGCTGATCCTGAAGGAAAACGCGCGGCGTCTCCTGGGAATGTAAGAGGCAACGCGCCATGGCATTGACGTCCATGGCGGCGCAGGTGCGGGCCGGAAACCAACGCCCACGAACACGGACGGAGTGACGAACCATGACCGGGAACCGGGTGATCATCGCCGGCGGCGGCATCGGCGGGCTGGCGGTGGCGCTGACCCTGCACGAGATCGGCGTGCCCTTCACCCTCTACGAGGCGGTGCGCGAGTTGAAACCGCTGGGCGTCGGCATCAACCTGCAACCCAATGCCGTGCGCGAATTGTCCGACATGGGGCTGGGGCCGGAGGCGCTGGACGGCGTCGGGCTGCCCGCGCGTGAATGGGCGCTGGTGGGGCTGAACGGGCGCGACATCTATGCCGAGCCGCGCGGGCTGCAGGCGGGGTATATGTGGCCGCAATACGCGGTGCACCGGGGCGCCTTCCACATGCTGCTCTACCGCACCCTGCTGGAGCGCGCGGGCCCCGAGGCAGTGAAGACCGGTTCGCGGGTCACCGGCTACCGCAAGGAGGCGGACGGCACCGTCACCGCCTTCTTCGAGCACGCCGACGGGCCGTTTCAGGATCGCGCCGCGCTGCTGATCTCGGGCGAGGGCATTCATTCCGCCCTGCGCGCCCAGATGCACCCCGACCAGCCGCCGATCCACTGGGGCGGCGCGCTCATGTGGCGCGGCGTGACGCGGGCGAAACCGATCCGCACCGGGTCCAGCTTCGTCGGACTTGGCACGCATCGGCACCGAATGGTGATCTACCCGATCTCGGCCCCCGACCAGAACGGCGAGGCGCTGGTCAACTGGATCGCGGAGCGCACGCTGGACGACAACGAGGCATGGCAGGAAACCGGCTGGTTCCGCCCGGTCTCGGTCGACAGCTTCGCGCATCACTTCGACGGCTTCCGCTATGACTGGCTGGACGTGCCCGCGCTTCTGCGCGGCGCCGAGGTGGCCTATGAGAACCCGATGATTGACCGCGATCCGGTGCCCACATGGGTCGACGGGCCGGTGGCGCTGATGGGCGACGCGGCCCATGCGATGTATCCCACCGGGTCCAACGGCGCGAGCCAGGCGGTGATCGACGCCCGCACGCTGGGGGTCTGCCTGCTGGAACACGGGGTTTCGCCCGACGCGCTGGCCGCCTTCGACGCAGGCCTCTGCGGCCCGGTCTCGCAACTGGTGCTGCGCAATCGGGGCGCCGGTCCCTTCGGCTTGCTGAACATGGTGCACGAGCGCTGCGGCGGCACCTTCGAGGACATCGACACGGTGATCCCGGCAGACGAGCGCGCGGCCTTCATGGCCGATTACAAGCGCGCCGCGGGCTTTGCCATCGACGCATTGAACGCGGCGCCCCGGACGATTGCCGAGGGCGCGCAGGTCAGGGCCTGAGCCCCCGGCCCGCCACCCCGGCCCGCCCCTCCCTGCCGGGTCCGCCGGGAAGCGGCCTGCGCCCTGAACCTGGCCCACGCCGGGCAGGGATCGCCTCGGGGGCAGGCGAATCGCCCTGCCCCGGACAGGACCGCCCGCCCCCTCCGGGCAGGCTTTGCCTGACTTGTCAGATCGATAAGCGCACCCGTGGGACAGGCGGGGCGCAGGGGCGCGCGCCCTCCGGACAGGGACCTGCCTCGCGGCCGTTTGCCCTTTTCGGGTTGCAAGCGAGGCGATCCTTGGCTTCTACTGTGGACGTTCGTGGGGCCGAGGGTCCCGGGCGACCCCGAGGGGTCGCGGAGCAAGCGTATAACCAGGGAGCACCACCATGAAACATACGGTACTCGGCTTTGCCGCGGTTGCGGGCCTCGCCTTCGGCGGCGCCGCACAGGCGCAAGAGTTCATCTCGATCGGCACCGGCGGCGTCACGGGCGTCTACTACCCGACCGGCGGCGCGATCTGCCGCCTGGTGAACAAGGACCGCAAAGAGCACGGCATCCGCTGCGCCGTCGAGTCGACCGGCGGTTCGGTCTACAACATCAACACCATCAAGGCGGGCGAGCTGGAATTCGGCGTCGCGCAGTCCGACTGGCAGTACCACGCCTACAACGGCTCCTCGCAGTTCGAAGGCGATGCGGCCTTCCCCGACCTGCGCGCCGTCTTCTCGGTCCACCCCGAGCCCTTCACCCTGCTGGCCCGTGCCGATGCAGGCGTCGAGAAGTTCGAGGATCTTGCCGGCAAGCGCGTGAACGTGGGCAACCCCGGTTCCGGCCAGCGCGCCACGATGGAAGTCGTCATGGAAGCCTTCGGCATCGGCATGGACGACCTTGCGCTCGCGACCGAGTACAAGGGTTCGGAAATGGCGCAGCAGCTGTGCGACGGCAACATCGACGCGATGATCTACACCGTGGGTCACCCGGCCGCCGCCATCCAGGAAGCCACCACCACCTGTGACGTGAAGCTGATCGACGTCGTCGGCGAGCCCATCGACGCGCTGGTCGCGGACAACCCCTACTACCGCGTCGCCACCATCCCCGGCGGCATGTACGAGGGCAACGACGAGGACACCACGACCTTCGGTGTCGGCGCGACCTTCGTGACCTCTGCCTCGGTTCCCGAGGACACCGTCTACGTCGTGGCCAAGGCCGTGATGGAAAACATCTCGGACTTCCAGCAGCTGCACCCGGCCTTCGCCGAGCTCAAGCCCGAGGAAATGGTCAAGGACGGCCTGTCGGCCCCGCTGCACCCCGGTGCGGAAAAGGCCTACAAGGAACTGGGCCTGATGGAATAAGCGCCTCTCACCCGAGAGCGTGACAGACGGCGGCAGGGCAACCTGCCGCCGTTTTTCTTTGCTTTCAGACGCCCTGCTGTCTCTGGGCGATACGCCGCAGCAGGCCGACGGTGCGGCGGGACACCCCCGCCCCACGGATCGAACCAGAGGGCATCGGCGGCGCAGAAGCGGCCCGCCGCACCGGCAAGGCGCAAGGATGGCGCGAAATGCAACGGCGCAGGCAGGGCCCCGCCCGAGGCCGAAACCGCCGCGACGCCGCCCCGCCGCCTCTTCGGCGGGTCATCCCGGCCCCCGCGTTGGTCATTCGACACCCCGATTTCAAGTCCCGGCCCCCTCTATCCCGGTGTCGAATTCACTTTTCCCTTGCCCCCCTTCCCCTTACGACGCAGCCTTGCAGCAGAGAACGACATAACAGGGGGACGACGGAGATGGTGGATACGCCTTCGACCGACAGAACAGCCGACGACATGGTCGCCGAAGCCGATACCGGCGCGCGCAACCCGGCCGCCAGGTGGCAAGCACAACTGATCATCGGCACCTGCATCGCCTGGTCGCTGTTCCAGCTCTATATCGCCTCGTCGATCCCCTCGATGCTGTCGACCACCTTCGGGACCAGCTTCTTCGCCAACCTCGTGGCGCAGGCGCGCTACATCCACCTTGCCTTTGCCATCGCGCTGGCCACCATGGCCTTTCCGCTGACCGCCTCGGCCCCCAAGGACCGCATCCCGCTGTATGACTGGGTACTGATGTTCCTTGGCGTCGCGGCCTGCCTGTACCTCGTGGTCTTCCGCTTCGAGATCGCCAGCCGCCCCGGCCTCTGGAGCACCTCCGACATCACCATGTCGGCCATCGGCATGGTTGTCCTGATGATCGCGGTCTACCGCTCTCTGGGCCTGCCGCTGGTGATCATCGCCTGTGCCTTCATCGCCTTCGCCTTCTTCGGCGGCTATTCGGAATGGGCGCGCAATATCACCAACTACGGCGGCGCCTCGCTGTCGAAGGCGCTGGGGCACTACTGGATGCAGACCGAGGGCGTCTTCGGCGTGGCGCTGGGTGTCTCGACGGCGATGATCTTCCTCTTCGTGCTGTTCGGCGCGCTTCTGGACCGCGCGGGCGGCGGCAACTGGTTCATCCAGGTCGCCATCGCGCTGCTGGGCTCGCTGCGGGGCGGCCCGGCCAAGGCATCCGTGCTCTCGTCGATGATGACCGGCATGATCTCCGGCTCGTCCATCGCCAATACCGTGACCACCGGCACCTTCACCATTCCGCTGATGAAGCGCATCGGCTTTCCGGCGGAAAAGGCCGGCGCGGTCGAGGTGGCCTCTTCGACCAACGGCCAGCTGACGCCGCCGGTCATGGGGGCCGCGGCCTTCCTGATGGTGGAATACGTCAACATCCCCTACATCGACGTGGTCAAGCACGCCTTCCTGCCGGCGGTGATCAGCTACATCGCGCTGCTCTACATCGTGCACCTCGAAAGCCTGAAGATGGGCCTGAAGGGCCTTGAGAAACCGGGCCGCAAGATCGGCGTGATCATGATCGCCATCCTGTTCCTGACCGGCTTCATCGTGCTGGGCATCCTCGCCTTCCTGATGGTCGGCCTGCGGGCCATCCTCGACCCGATCATGGGGGATTCGATCTATGCCGCCGTGGCGCTGGTCGCGGCGCTCTATCTCTACCTGCTCTGGGTCTCGTCGCGCTATCCCGAGATCGAAACCCAGACCGGAGAGGACGGCGCCCCGGTGGCCCCGCGCCTGACCCCGACGCTGGTCGGCGGGCTGTATTTCTCGATCCCGATCTTCATCCTGGTCTGGAACCTGATGGTGCGGACCGAGAACCTCGACCGGCTGTCGCCCGCGCTCTCGGCCTTCTGGGCCACGGTCTTCATGATCATCATTGCGCTGACCCACCGGCCCATCAAGGCCTTCTTCCGGGGCGAAGGCGCCGCGGCAGAGACCCTGGCGGGCTGGAAGGACTTCGTGCAGGGGCTGATCCTCGGCGCGCGGAACATGATCGGCATCGGCGTCGCGACGGGTGCCGCAGGCATCATCGTGGGCACCATCTCGCTGACCGGCGCACACCAGGTCATCGGCACCGTGATCGAGGTCATCTCGGGCGGCAACCTGATGGTCCTGCTGTTCCTCGTCGCGGTCCTGTCGCTGATCCTCGGGATGGGCCTGCCGACCACGGCGAACTACATCGTCGTCTCCTCGCTGATGGCGCCGGTGATCATCTCGGTCGGCGCGCAGGCGGGGCTGATCGTGCCGCTGATCGCCGTGCATATGTTCGTCTTCTACTTCGGGATCCTGGCGGACGACACGCCACCGGTGGGCCTTGCGGCCTATGCGGCGGCGGCGATCAGCCGGGGCGACCCGATCAAGACCGGCATCCAGGGCTTCGCCTATGACATCCGCACGGCGCTGCTGCCCTTCCTGTTCATCTTCAACACCGACCTGCTGCTGATCGACGTGGGGCTGTTCAAGGCGGTCTTCGTCTTCATCATCGCGCTGATAGCCATGTTGCTCTTCGCCGCCGCGACGCAGGGCTACTTCATCGCCAAGTCGAAATGGTACGAAACGGTCGTCCTGCTGCTGATCGCCTTCACGCTGTTCCGGCCCGGCTTCTGGCTGGACCAGGTGAGCGAGCCCTACGACACCGCCAGCGGCCCCGCCGCCATCGAACTGATGGGCACCGCGCCGGAGGGAGAGCCGATCCGCCTGAACGTCACCGGCCCGGACTTCGACGACGGCGAGCCAAGGCCCACGACGGTCACGGTTCCGGCGGTGCCGGGCGACGGCATGGCCGCGCTGGAGGCGCAGGGCCTGACGGTGCTCGAAGAAGACGGACGCCTCTTGCTGGAGGAACCCTTCCCGGGCACGCCGCTCTTCGACACGCTGGGGCTGGAATACGACTACTACGGCGACGACCCGGTCGAGATCACGCTGGTCGAGGTCGAGGCAGAGCGCCTGCCGAAAGAGCTGTTCTTCATCCCGGCGCTGCTGCTTCTGGCGGGCGTCGTGATGATCCAGCGCCGCCGCGCCACGCAACCCGCGTTCTGAGGAGGAAAGCGCATGTTCAGGAGAATCCTGCTCGCCGTCGACTACAACGACCTGGAAGGCGCGGCCAAGGTGGCAGAGTACGGCGGCAAGCTGGCCGCCACGGAGGGGGCAGAACTGCATGTTCTGACGGTCCTGCCCAAGATGGGCATGGCGGTGGTGGGCTCGGCCTTCGGACCGGATCACGTCAAGACGATGGAGGCAGAGACCAAGGCGGGCCTCTCCGCATGGGCCGCGACCGCCCTGCCCGCGGGGCTGGCCCCGCAGGTCCATGTGACCCACGGCACGATCTACGACCAGATCATCCGCATGGCCAATGCGCTGAAGGCCGATGCCATCGTCGTCGGCGCCCACAGCCCCGAGCTGCGCGACTACCTCGTCGGACCCAACGCCGCGCGGGTGGTGCGCCACGCCACCCAGTCGGTGCTGGTTGTTCGGTAACGACGGGCTGCGGCTGTCAAAAAAGGGGCGGGCTTCGGTCCGCCCTTTGCTTTTGCGGTGGGCGACCGCGCTGTCGCGCTGGCCGGAGCGCCCCCCCCGCGGCCAACGGTCAGCCCCCGCCGATCTCCGTTTCCAGAAGCCGCTCGAAGGGGGCGGGTTCCAGCGCACCCGGGGACCGGAAGGGGTCCGCGAAGGCGAAGATCGTGAACATCACCAGCCCGCTGAATGTGCCGTAGACGCTCAGAAGCATGAGATGCAGTCCACTTGGCGCATAGGTGAAATAGGGCACTGTCACCAGCACGACCCCCGCCACCGCCGCCACCCAGAAAAGCGGGCTGACCGCGTGCAGCGCGGTGTTCTCGCGCGCCTGCCGCAGGGTGGCGATCTGCTGGACCTGCGTCACCATGTGGCTGCGCAGGGATTGCTGCCGCGCGGTCGCGGGCTCCAGATCCAGCACGGCGAGGTAAATGGACTCGCGCAGCGCCCAGCCCTCGCCGCTCAGCCGTTGGTCGCGGGCCAGCGCCTGCCACTCGTCCTCGATCACTGTATGGGTGTAGCGCCTCAGGTCGGCCTGCACGGCGTCGGCCACCCGCGGGTCGTAGCGCCAAATGTCATTGTAGATATCGGCAATGGCCGTGGCCTCCTGCACGAGGTTGTCCTGAAGGTCATGGTAATCCACCAGCTCCTGCGCAAAGACCAGCGCGAGGATCAGCCCATGCAGCGAGGCGACCCGAATGATCACCGAACCGGCCAGCGTCTGGGTCTCGTCCGTTGTCCGGTCTCCGGCAATGCGGCGCATGGCGAAGTAGACCACCCAGGCCAGCAGAAGCGTCCCGCCGACGAACGTGAGTGCGATGGCCACAGTGATCATGGGGTCCTCTTTCGACTGTCGGGACCAGGGCTTCTCCCGGCCCCTCGTGGCTGCCCGGAGCACAGGCTACCCTGCGCCTGACGCATCGTCACCCCCCTGCCCCAGCGCCCGCCGCGCCAGCGCCAGAAAGGCCTGCCGCTCCTCCCCGTCCAGCGCGCCGAGGATCTCGTCTTGCGCGCCCTCGACCACCGGACGGAAGCGCTGCAACAGCGCCTCTCCTTCCGGCGTCAGCTGGATCACGCGGGCGCGGCGGTCGGTTGCGCTGACCCTCCGCGACAACAGCCCCTTGGCCTGTAGCCGGTCGATGACGCCGCCGATGGTGGCGCGGTCATAGGCGATGGCCGCCGCGATGCTTGCCTGATCGAGGCCGGGCGCGGCCCGCACCGCGTCCAGCGCGGCGAATTGCACCGGGGTCAGGTCCACCCCCGCCGCGCGGGCATGGGCCGCGAAGACCTGCACCGAGTGCTGGTGCAACCGGCGGATCACATGCCCCGCCATCATGCCGATGTCTGTGTCGCCACCCATGGCCCTTCTTGACATGGCCCGGCACCCCGTGCAATTAATAAGTATACATATCATCAGCCCGCGAAGGAGGAGCGCGCGTTGACGGAGCTTCCCATCCTGATCGCCGGGGGCGGCATCGGCGGGCTGGCCACGGCCTGCGCCCTCGCCCGCAAAGGGCTGCGCAGCGTGGTCGTCGAACAGGCGCAGGCCTTTGGCGAGATCGGCGCGGGCATCCAGATCGGTCCTAACGCCTTTCACTGCTTCGACAGGCTGGGCGTGGGGGACGCGGCGCGAGAAAAGGCGGTCTATATCGACGCCCTGCGCCTGATGGACGCCCGGACCGCCGAGGAAATCACCCGGATCCCGCTCGACCAGCCCTTCCGCGACTTCTACGGCAACCCCTACGCGGTGGTGCATCGCGCCGACCTGCATGGCGTTCTGCTGGAGGAATGCCGACGCTCGGACCTCGTGGAGCTGCGCACCGAACACCGGGTCGCGGGCTATGCGCAGGACGGCGCGGCGGTGACACTGCATCTGGCGGGCCGCGATCCGCTGAAGGGGGCGCTGCTGGTGGCGGCCGAGGGCCTGCGCTCGCCGATCCGCGCGCAGATGCTGGGCGACGGAGAGCCGCGCATCTCGGGCCATACCACCTACCGCTCGGTGATCCCGACCGGGCAGATGCCCGAGGACCTGCGCTGGAACGCGGCGACGCTCTGGGCCGGGCCCAAGTGCCACATCGTCCACTACCCGCTGAAGGGCGGCAAGGTCTACAACCTGGTGGTGACCTATCACCGCGACCTGCAGGAGGCGATCTCGGGCCGCCCGGTGCCGCGCGAAGAGGTCGCGCAGGGCTTCGAGCATATCCACCCCAGGGCGCGGCAGATCATCGAGCATGGCGACAACTGGAAGCTCTGGGTGCTTTGCGACCGCGACCCGGTGTCCACATGGGTCGACGGGCGCGTGGTGCTACTGGGCGATGCGGCGCACCCGATGCTGCAATACTTCGCACAGGGCGCCTGCATGGCCATGGAGGACGCGGTGGCGCTGGCCCATTGCCTCGACGGCGCGGCGGACCGGGATACCGCGCTGGCGCGCTACCAGGCGATGCGGACCCTGCGCACGGCGCGGGTGCAGATGAACTCGCGCCTGATCGGAGAGTATATCTATCACCCCGCCGACGCGCAGGCCGCCGTGCGCAACCACGTGATGCAGGGCATGTCCCCGCAGGACTGGTACCGGCAGCTGCAGTGGCTTTACGGCTCTGACGGGTTGGAGGGTCAGACCTGTTGCAGGCCGGGGCATTGAGGTATTTTTACCAAGAAGAAGCAGGGGCCGGGTGCCCCGCAGGGAAGGATGCGCGATGAGTTTCGTTTTTGAACCGGCCCCGGTGGCCTCTGTGGCGGTGGCGGGCAGCGAGGATCGCCTGCCGGTGCGCCGGATCTTCTGCGTGGGACGCAACTACGCCGCCCATGCGCGCGAGATGGGCAAGGACCCGGACCGCGAGCCGCCCTTCTTCTTCACCAAGCCCGCCGACGCGGTGGTGGATCACGGGGCAACGCTGGCCTATCCGCCGCTGACCGAGGACCTGCATTACGAGGCGGAGCTTGTGGTGGTGATCGGCAGGGCTGGGCGCGATATCCCGGAGGCGAAGGCACTGGACCACGTCTGGGGCTATGCCGCGGGCAACGACCTGACCCGGCGCGACCTGCAGGCCGAGGCCAAGCAGATGGGCCGTCCGTGGGACTTCGCCAAGGGCTTTGACCGCTCGGCGGTGATCGGGCCGGTGCATCCGGTCGCAGAGGTCGGGCACCTGTCGGAAGGTCCGATCCGCCTGTCGGTCAACGGCTCTCGCAAGCAGGACGGCGACCTGAAGGAGATGATCTGGTCGGTGCCCGAGGTGGTGGCCTTCCTGTCGCGCTCGGTCGAGATCCGGCCCGGCGACCTGATCATGACCGGCACCCCCGCCGGTGTCGGCGCGCTGGTGCCCGGCGACGTCTGCACTGTGTCCATCGACGGGCTGCCGGGCCTGACGGTGACCATCGGGGCGCGGGGATAAGGGGGCTCTGCCCCCGTCCCTGCGGGACTCCCCCGGGATATTTTCGGACAGAAGAAACACCGACCGGGAGGAGGGTCACATGGGCGAGGATCTGGATCACGACACGGTGGCGCATGGCATGATGCCCGAGGACAGCGCCGAGTTGCGGGCGCTTTACAGGGGGTTTGCCGAGAACCACATGAACCCGCTCTGGACTCAGACCGGCGACCTGATGCCCATGCATCCCAAGCCCCGGGCCGTTCCGCATGTCTGGAAGTGGTCGGTGCTGCTGCCGCTGGCAGAGGCTTCGGGGCGACTGGTGCCGGTCGGGCGCGGCGGCGAGCGGCGGGCCATCGGGCTGGCGAACCCCGGGCTGGGTGGCAAGGCCTATGTCTCGCCGACGCTCTGGGCTGCCGTGCAGTACCTCGGCCCGCGCGAGACCGCCCCGGAACACCGCCATTCCCAGAATGCCTTCCGCTTCGTGGTCGAAGGCGAAGGCGTCTGGACCGTGGTCAACGGCGACCCGGTGCGCATGTCGCGCGGCGACCTGCTGCTGACGCCGGGCTGGAACTTCCACGGCCACCACAACGACCGCGAAGCGCCCATGGCCTGGATCGACGGGCTGGACATCCCCTTCAGCCAGCAGATGGACGTGGGTTTCTTCGAGTTCGGCGCCGACAAGGTCACCGACTACGCCACGCCCAACTTCTCGCGCGGGGAGCGGCTTTGGGCCAACCCCGGCCTCAGGCCCCTGTCACAGCTGCAGGATACCGTGTCCTCGCCGCTGGCCGCCTTCCGCTGGGAGCACACGGACCGCGCCCTGACCGAACAGCTGCTCCTGGAGGACGAGGGCCACCCGGCCACCGTCGCACCGGGCCATGCGGCGGTGCGCTACGTCAACCCGACCACCGGGGGCGACGTCATGCCGACGATCCGCTGCGAATTCCACCGCCTGCGCGAGGGCACCCAGACCGAGGCGCGGCGCGAGGTCGGCTCGACGGTCTTCCAGGTCTTCGAGGGGCGCGGCGCGGTGGTGCTGGACGGCACCCGCCACGCGGTGGACAAGGGCGACATCTTCGTCGCCCCCTCCTGGTGCCAGTGGTCGCTGGAGGCCGAGACGCAATTCGACCTCTTCCGCTTCTCCGACGCCCCGATCATGGAGCGGCTGCAGTTCATGCGCAGCCAGGTCGGCGGATGACCGACCCGCGCGCGGCGCTGCGCGCCCGGCAGGGCGCAGGCGCGCGCTATGACGCCCCCGAAGCCCCTGCCGACGCCCTGCTCAGGATGCGGCGCGGCAATGCCGCCGTGGCGCGCCTGATCGACGCCCTGCCCGACAGCGCGCTGTCCGGTCAGATCGCAGAGACCATCGCGACGCTCGGCTACCACGCCCGGGCCTGCACGCGCCTTCTCGCGGGCCAGCCGATGTGGGAGAGCGCGGCACAGCGCGATGCGGAACAGGCGCTTGGCGCAACCCTGCCGCCGCGCGCCCTGCGCGCCCTCTTCGCCCATACCGCGCGGCATCTGGACGTGGACATGCGCGACTTGCCCGGCCCGGCCTGGTCCGACCTCCTCCCGGACGGAACGGCAACACAGACCCTGCCCGACCGCCACGCACGGCTCTTGTGGCGCGCCTCGCTGAGCCTCGGCGGACGCGCGCGGGACATGCCCGCACTCTACAGGGAGGGCTGAACCAGCCCCTCGGCGATCAAACCGCCCTCGTCCCCGCCCGCAAAGCGCGGCACGCTGCAATCCCGATCGCAACCCTGGGCTTCTTCTTGGTCCAAATACCGAAATCCGAGGCCGCCCCGCAGCGCCCCGCCCGACAGGGCGCGCCTCAGTAATCCCTTTCGAAGAACACGCCCACCCCGGTGTCGCCATCCGACCCGACGCGCCCCCGCACCGTCACATTGGGGTTCACCTGAAGGTTCAGGTTGATCTGCGAGGTGCCGTCGCTCCCCACCGTCACGTCGGTGTAGATATTGTCCGAGATATACTTGCCCACCGTCGCCTGCGCATTGCCGTCCGCATCGGTGCCGATGTCGAGGTTGTCGACCCCCAGTCCGCTGCGCAGGTTCTCGGTCAGGCCAAGCCCGCCCTGCCCCGACAGCGTCCGCACCGCCGCCGCCAGCTGCACCGCCTGAAGCGGCGAGAGGTTGGTCACCGAACGTCCGAACAGGAAGAAGGACAGCGCCTCGTCCTCGGGCAGTTCCGGGTCCGAGGTCACCCGCAGGTCCGGTTCTGACGCGAAGCCCTCGATCCGGATGGTGATCATCGTGTCCTCGACCTGCGTCGAGGCGCCGAAGCGGACATAGGGGTCGAAGCTGCCGCGCAGGCTGACCGATCCGTCGGTCAGGTCCAGACGCCGCCCCAGAAGATCCAGCCGCCCGCGGATCAGGTCGAACTGCCCCTGCGGGACAAGGTTCGCCGTCGTGCCGGTCAGCAGCAGGGAGCCGCCAAGCTCGGCATCCAGACCACGCCCGCGCACGAAGATCTGGTTCGGCGCATTGACCCTCAGGTTGATCGGATAGGCCACGGCGCTGCCGCCGCCCCCTCCCGCGCTTTCGCGGCCCGAACCGTTCAGCCCGGCGAAGGCCAGCGTGCGCTGCACATCTGCGGGCGGGTCGATATGGCGCAGCCCGTCCAGCGCCGAATAGGAGGCGCCAAGGTTGGGGATCCGCACCTCGACCTCGCCAAGGTTGATCACGCCGCCGATCTGGGCGCCGCCGGTCAGCGCGCCGTTCATCGTCACCGTGCCGTTGGCCGTGGTCTCCAGCAGGTCGGCCTGCCGCAGCACCGCCTCGATCAGCTGTATCGTCAGGTTGGCGTTGAAGGGCGGCGAAAGCGTCACCGGGCCGCTGACCCGCAGCTGGCCGCCGGACGAGAGCCTGCCGCCAAGCTCCACCTGCGCGCTGCCCCCGGACAGCCGCACCGCGCCGGTGAGCCCGTCGATCACCAGCGAGACCGAGGGCACGGCAAGCCGCGCGCCATCGGTGCTGACGCTGCCGGACACCGAGGACAGCGCCAGCGGCCCGTTCACGCCGATGTCGAAGTTCAGCACGCCGGTAAGAACCTGCGGCGCGATCCGCTCGTTCGCCAGCGCCAGCGGCGCCGAGCCGTTCAGCGACAGGTTGGCAGAGCCGAAGTCCTGCGCGATCGACCCGCGCGCGGTGGCGCCGATGCTGCCCGGACCGGTCCCGGTCAGGTTCACCTGCCAAGGGCCGCCGGAATGGCTGACGGTGCCGCGCACCGTGCCCGCGCCCTGAAGATCCGGCACGATCAGCCCGACATTCGGCACCGAGACATCCAGCGTCACATTGGCATTCGAAGAGGCGTATTGCCCGGACACGGTGGCGTCGATGCCGCTGGCATCCAGCACGCCGCGCTCGATCCTGAGCAGGCCGTTGGCGTCCCGCGCGGCCTGCAGGTTCAGGCTGGTTGTGCCGCGCAGCAGGCGGTCAGCGGTCTCGACCGCGGTCACGAGGTTCTGCGCCGTCACATCGGCCCGCAGCGACAGCGGCCCGCTCAGCGCCTGCCCCTGCACCTCGGCGTCGAAGCGCACCGACCCGCCAAGCCGCCGTCCCGCAAGCCCCGACAGGGCCGCGAGGTTGGGAATGTCGCCGACAAGAGAACCATCCAGCCTGGCGTCGCCCTCGGCCACCTGCAGGGTGCCGTTGTAAGTGGCATTGACCGCCCCCGAGGTCTGCAACCGCTCCACCGCATAGACACCCGTCGCGTCGCGGCTGCCCTTTAGGTCAAGGCGCGTCTCGCCACCCAGAAGCGAATCCACCTGACCCATGCCGATGGCGACGCCGCGCGCCGTGGCGATGGCCTCGACCGAAAGCGGCCCCTCCAGCACCTGCCCCTGCGCCGTCACATCCGCCGAGGCAGAACCCGCCAGATCGCGTCCGGCCAACCGCGAGAACCGCGAAAGCTGCGGCACATCCGCCGTCAGGCGCCCGTCCACGGCAAGGCTGTCCAGATCCTCCGGCGCCTGCGGATCGAAGCCCGCAACGGTGCCGGTAAAGCTGGCATTGGCCGCGCCCTGCGTCTGCAGCCGGGTGATTGTGATCGTGCCGTCTTCGGCCCGGGCGGCATCGAGGTCGATCCGGCTTGCCCCCTGCAGCACCGGGTCGATGGCCTCGAGCCCCAGCACCGCGTCCTGCGCCGTGGCATTGCCCGTCACCGTCAGCGGCCCCTGCATCACCGGCCCCTCCACCGTCAGGTCCACCGAGGCCGCCCCCGACATCGACCGCCCGGTCACGCCGGAAAAGCGCCCGAGGTCCGGAACGGAGGCGGTCAGGCGTCCATCCACGTCCAGCGTTTCAAGGCTGTCGCCCGTCACGATCCCCGCGAAGGAGGCATCGGTGGCGCCGTCGATCTCCAGCCGGGTGATCTCCATCCGGCCGGTGTCCGTGCGGCTGCCCATGAAGCGGATGCCATTCTGCCCCGCCAGCAGGGAATCCACCGCCGGGATCTGCACCTCTACGTCCCGCGTGGTGCCATTGGCGGTCAGGTCGAAGGTCAGGGCCTGCGGGTTGCCCGTGCCCTCGATCACCAGTTCGGCGGACCCGCCAAGGTCGCGCCCCACCAGCTCGGAAAAGGCGCCCAGCCGCGTGACCATGGCCTCGGCCCGCCCGGCGATCTGCATGCCCAGCGGCAGGTTGGTCTGAATATTGCCCACGTAGTTGACGCGCGCCGCGCCGGGGATCGTCACGTCGGCGTCGATATCGAAACTGTCGCCGGTCTGGCCCAGCGTCGCAACCAGCGTCGACGCCCCCGAGAGACCGGGCAGCACGTCGCCGGTTTCGTTGATGACCGCGTCCAGCCGCGCCGTGCTGGCGCCCGAGGCGAGGCGCGCGGTGCCGTTGATCTCTGCCGCCTGGGTGGCGATCCGCAGCGGATCGACCACGAGGCCCTCTTCGTTGCGCCGCGCCTGAAGCGCAACGGACCCGACACCCGCCAGCAGCGTATCCGCCTGCGGGATGCCAAGCGCCAGGTCGCGCGTGGTGCCGCGCACATCGATGTCGAAGGCACCCGAGCGCGGCTCGAGCCCGCCGTCGATGCCCAGTTCAGCCCCGCCCGACAGCGCCAGCCCCGCCAGCGCGGCAAAGCGCGACAGGTCTTCGGTGCGCAGGGTGATGTCGGGCGACACTATGGGATTGAGCGTGTCCAGCGCCGAAACGGTGACGGCGCCGGTCACGCCGTAGTCGCCGCCCGCAAGCTCGATCTCGTCCAGGATCAGCGGCGATCCCGGCTGCCAGTCGAACCGCAGCGCGCCGCGCAGGCTGTTGCCGACCGCCTGCGCCAGCGCCGCATCCGTCAGATCCAGCCCCGAGGCGTTCAGGGCAAGCGACCCGTCGACGCGGTTGGTCTGGCGCGAGATCTCGCCGCCGCCGGTCAGCGACAGGGTGTCGATCTGCATCGCCGGCTGGCGCAGGCCCGCGACACGCGCCTCCAGCCGCCAGCCGTTGCCCGCGCTGGCGTCGAAGGTGCCCGACAGGGTGGCGGACTGCACGTAGGTGTCGGCGCCGGAAACCGGCAGCAGCACCTCGTCGCCCGAGGGCGGCACGATGCGGCCCTGAAGGTCCAGCGTTTCGGGCCAGCCGTCGGCCCCGATGGCCGCCTCTCCGGTCAGGGTCAGGGCCTGCGCGCTCAGCTCCAGCTCGTTCAGCGCGACGCGCCCGTCGGCGTCCTGCGCGACCTCAGCCACCAGCCGCACCTCGTCGCCGAGGAAGTCGCGGTAGGCCGGGGCCACGACCGGCGCGATGTCGCCGCCGATGTCGACACGGAAGCGGCGCGCCTCGGTCTCGGCATCGGCGCGCAGGATCACGTTGCCCGCAAGGCGTTCCTGCCCGTCGGTGGCCAGCTGCAACTGTGCATCGAAATTGTCGATCGGGCTGTTGCCCTCAAGCGTCAGCGCCAGCGAGGGCCGCCCCGGCAGGTTCAGCAGGTTGACGACGATGCCCTCTTCGGGTTCCTGCACCGAAAGGGTCAGCCCCAGCACCCGCGAGGTATTGCTGTAAGCGCCGCGAAAGGCGATCTCGCCGCCCTTGTCCAGCCGCTGGACCTGCAGGTCCGCCTGCCCCTCGCCATCCGCCAATTGCGCCGTGCCCTCGACGGTCAGCGACGCGGCTTCGCCGAACAGCCCCTCGCCCAGGTTCACCCGCGCCAGCGACAGCTCTTCCAGCACCAGCGAGACCGGCAGGTCCGGCAGGGAAAAGGGCGCCGAGGCCTCGGGCGTCGGAACCGCGCCTTCCGCCGGAAGCGGCAGGCGCGGCAGGTCGATCTGCGCGGCAGTGAGTTCCTCGATGTCGATGGCCCCGCGCAGCAGCGCCGAGCGGTTCCAGGTCATCGCCACGTCGGAGATGGTCAGCCAGATGCCGTCCGGGTCGCTGACGGTGATTTCCTCGATGGTGGCACGCGAACTCAGCGCACCCGCGAAGCCCACGATGCGGACGCTGCGGCCCTCGCCGGACAGCGCGTCCTCCAGCAGCCCCTGGATGAAGCCGCGGTCCGTTTCAGCCTCCTGCGCCGGCAGCGTGGCGGGCAGGCACAGGGCCATGAAAAGCGTGAAAACGCGCGTGAGGTAAGTCATCAGAAGGCCTGCCCGATCCCGATATAGATCTGAACCCCGTCGCCGGTATCGCCCTGCACCGGCCCGGCCACGTCGAAGCGGATCGGACCCACGGGGGTGTCGTAACGCAGCCCCAGCCCGGCACCGGAATGCCAGTCGCCGCTGCCGTCGTAGAAGCTTTCGGGGCCGACGTAGCCGGTGTCGAAGAACCCCACGACGCCGATCTTGTCGGTCACGTCGACGCGCAGCTCTGTCGAGAGCGCGACGAAGCTGCGCCCGCCAAGGCTGTTGCCGCCATAGTCGACGTCAAGCGACTGGTAGGGATGGCCGCGCACGGTGCCGCCGCCGCCGGAGTAATACAGGTCGTTCGGCGGGGCATCGGCGGCGTCCGGTCCGACCAGCGAGCCCAGTTGCAACCGCCCCGCCAGCACCACGGCCTGCGCCTCGCCGAAGGCGCGGTAGCCGCGCGTGTCCAGCGACACCCGCGCGCCGGGCTGGTCGTCGTTGAGCATGTAGAAGGGCTCTGCCTCGACCTTGAGGTAAAAGCCCTCGGTCGCGTTCAGGGGGTCGTCGCGGCGGTCCACGGTCAGCGAGGCCGGGACGCTGAGCACGTTCAGCACCCGCGTCGGTTCGCCCGGCAGGTAGAGGTCGGTCACCCGCGAGCGCATGTAGGTGATGCCGAGATCCCCGGTCACCTGGTCCGAGAACTCGCGCGAGGCGCCGATGCCGATCTCGAACTTGCGCGAGATGTAGTCGGGCTCTTCCTCGTACTCGAGGTCGGTGAAAAGGTAGGCCAGCGTGTCGGGACCATAGACCGCGGGCCGTTCCAGCCGGGCGGTGATCTGGTAGTCGGGTTTCTGCCCGCCGACATTGCCAAGCTGGCGCGCCTGCCCGTCGACGCGGAACCGCTCGGCCCCGCCAAGGAAGTTGCGGTGCAGCCAGAAGGCAGAGACCGCCAGCCCTTCGTTCGACGACAGTTCCAGCCCGGCGCCGAAGCGGCGCGGCTTCTGGTCGACCACCTCGATGAAGATATCCATCGAGGCATCGGGATTCACGGTCTCGGATTCCGTCACCTGCACCGAGCGGAAGGTGCCGGTGGCGCGCAGGCGCTCTGCCGCCTTCTCGACGTCGTCCGGCGAAAAGGTCTCGCCGCGCGGGATTCCCGCGATCTGACGGATGCGCGGCGCCTTCACCGCGCTGTCAGAGGTCACGATCACGTCGCCGAAACTCAGTTTCTGGCCGGGATCGACCCGAAGCGTCACGTCCAGTTGCGACTCGCGGTGGCGCGCGGCGATGTCCTGCCCGGCCAGATCGGCCTTGGCGTGGCCCTCCTCGCGCCAGCCGTCGATGGCGCCGCTGGCCGCGTCGCGCACCACGGTCGCCAGTGCGGGCTGGCCGGTTCTGAAGCCCTCGGGCCGGTCGCGGCCATGCGCCAGCGGCGCGATATCGGCGCGCCCGAAGGTGAAGGCAGAGCGCGGCTCGACCGTCACCGTCACGTTCGAAATGCGCGCCGGGACGGAAAGCGGCGAAATCTCGGCCGCCTCGCGCCCGTCGACGCGGATATTCACGACGGCGGAATAATAGCCCAGCGCATAGAGCGTTTCGACAAGGCGGGCATAATCGCCCTGCGCCGCAGAGAGGATGTCGGGGGTATCGTCGATATCGCGGGACTTCAGGTCCACCAGCAGAGAGGCACCGCGCAGCGCCCCGACAAGGTCGTCGTTCTTTTGCCCGACGAGGCGGAATTCCAGATTGTCCAGCGCCTGCCCCTGGCCGCCAAGCCCCATGACCACAAGCGCCGCAGCCGCGCGTTTACCCCACATGCATGTCCCGTCCGTTGTTCGGATTGTTTTTCCCCAGTCGCGTTCACCCTAGAGCATGTCACGCCACGGCAAAGGGCAAAAGGGGATTTCCGGCGCTTTTGCGCGCAGATCCGGGTGCCCGAGTCACGGTTTCGTCAAGACCTTGCAGGCGGACGCGGGGAACGGCCTTTCTGCCCTGCCGCCCCTGTCGGAAGGATGTTTCCCGCAGCGCGACATTCGGGGTCGAGAGGAAGGCCGTTCCGGCCCCGTCGCGCAAGGCCGCCACGACCGCCCGGGACACCGGCCGCCCCGCCTGCACAAGAAACAGGCATCGGGCTCGCCCGCCTGCCTGCCCGGGGGCCGGTCTCGCCGCACCGCCCCTGCCCTGCGGGTTTACACAGGCCCCCTTCCGCGCTCTATCCTTGGGGGACAGGAGAAACGGACATCCGATGGCCATCACTGCAAGCATTCGCCACCTGACGCATTACAAGTACGACCGCCCGGTCACGCTGAGCCCGCAGATCATCCGCCTGCGACCGGCGCCGCATTCGCGCACCCGCGTCATCTCGCATTCGCTGAAGGTCGGCCCAGAGGGGCATTTCGTCAATCACCAGCAGGACATCTACGGCAACTGGCTGGCGCGTTTCGTCTTTCCCGAGCCGGTGACCGAATTCCGGATCGAGGTCGATCTGGTCGCGGACATGACCGTCTACAACCCCTTCGACTTCTTCCTCGAGGACGTGGCGAAGGACTGGCCCTTCACCTACCCCGAAGAGATCGCGGGCGACCTTGCGGTCTACCGCAAGACCGAAGAGTTCGGCCCGACCTTCCAGACCTACCTCAAGGGCATCCCGCGCAAGACCATGGGCACGGTCGATTTCCTTGTCGAGGTGAACGCCAAGCTCGAACAGCACATCGACTACCTGATCCGCATGGAACCGGGCGTGCAGACGCCGGAAGAGACGCTGGCGAAGGGGTCGGGGTCGTGCCGCGACACATCCTGGCTGCTGATCCACCTCTTGCGGCATTTGGGCTTCGCCACGCGCTTCGTCTCGGGCTACCTGATCCAGCTGAAGCCGGATCTGGACGCGCTGGACGGCCCCTCTGGCACCGACCACGACTTCACCGACCTGCACGCCTGGTGCGAGGTCTACCTGCCCGGCGCGGGCTGGGTGGGCCTGGACCCGACCTCGGGCCTGCTGACCGGCGAAAGCCATATCCCGCTGGCCGCCACGCCGCATTATTCCAACGCAGCCCCCATCGTCGGCGGCTTTTCCGGGCACAAGGACACCAGGACCGACTTCGACTTCGCCATGACGGTCACCCGCGTCGCCGAACACCCGCGCATCACCAAGCCCTTTTCCGAGGAAAGCTGGCAGGCGCTGGATGCGCTGGGGCAAAAGGTCGATGCCGAGATGGCCGAGGCTGACATGCGCCTGACCATGGGTGGCGAGCCGACCTTCGTGTCGATCGACGACTTCGAGAGCAGCGAGTGGAACACCGCCGCCGTCGGCCCGATGAAGCGCGGGCTGGCCGACGACCTGATCCGCCGCTTGCGCGACTGCTTCGCGCCCGGCGGTTTCCTGCATTACGGTCAGGGCAAGTGGTATCCGGGCGAGACCCTGCCGCGCTGGACCTTCTCGCTGTTCTGGCGCCGCGACGGCCAGCCGGTCTGGAAGAACCCTGCGCTGATCGCCCGCGAGACCGCCAGGGACGCCACTGCCGAACAGGCGGGGCAGTTCATGAAGGCCTTCGCGGGCAACCTCGGGCTGGAGGAGGACTACACCCTGCCCGCCTACGAGGACCCGGCGGAGTGGATCCTGAAAGAGGCCGAACTGCCGCTGAACGTCACGCCCGAGGACTCGCGCCTGAAGGACCCCGAGGCGCGGGCGCGCATCGCGCGGGTCTTCGAGCGGGGGTTGACCACGGCCTCTGGCTTCGTGCTGCCGATCCAGCGCTGGCAGTCCAAGGCATTGGGCCGCCGCTGGCGGTCCGAGAAGTGGCAGACCCGGCGCGGGCACCTGTACCTGATCCCCGGCGACAGCCCCGTGGGCTTCCGCCTGCCGCTGGGCACCCTGCCCTACGTGCCGCCCTCGTCCTATCCCTATACCTACCCCGCCGATCCCACCGTCCCGCGCGAGGATCTGCCCGATTTCCACGCCGAGATCGCCGAACGCCGCCGCGCCCTGCTGGAGGAACTGGAACGCATCGCCTCCGAAGAGGCTGCCGGCAAGGCGGGCAAGAAGGGGAAGAAGAAGGGCAAGGGCGGCAAGGACAAGGGCAAGCTGGTCGAACCCGAGCAGACCCCGGGCCGCAGCCAGCCCGTCAGTGCCGCGCGCGAGCTGGGAGAGCGGCAAGAGGTGCAGCAGCAGCACTTCGACCCCTTCGAAGGCCCCGTGCGCACCGCCATCGCCATCGAGCCGCGCGACGGACGGCTGTGTCTGTTCATGCCGCCGGTCGAGACGCTCGAGGATTACCTCGACCTGATCGCCGCCGCCGAGACCACCGCCGAAGAGCTTGGCCTGCCGATCCACATCGAGGGCTACGCGCCCCCGCAGGACCCGCGCCTGAACGTGATCCGCGTGGCCCCCGACCCCGGCGTGATCGAGGTCAACGTCCACCCCGCCGCAAGCTGGGAGGACTGCGTCGCAATCACCAATGGCGTCTACGAGGAGGCCCGGCAAAGCCGTCTTGGCGCCGACAAGTTCATGATCGACGGGCGCCACACCGGCACCGGCGGCGGCAACCACGTCGTCGTGGGCGGCCAGACGCCGGGCGACTCGCCCTTCCTGCGCAGGCCCGACCTGCTGCGCTCGCTGATCCTGTACTGGCAACGGCATCCCTCGCTCAGCTACCTCTTCAGCGGCATGTTCATCGGGCCAACCTCGCAGGCACCGCGCATCGACGAGGCCCGCCACGACAGCCTCTACGAGTTGGAAATCGCGCTGTCGCAGATCCCCGACCCGGGCGACGACGCGCCCCAGCCGCAGCCTTGGCTGGTGGACCGCCTGCTGCGCAACATCCTGATCGACGTCACCGGTAACACCCACCGCGCCGAGATCTGCATCGACAAGCTGTTCTCACCCGACGGCCCCACCGGGCGGCTGGGTCTGGTCGAGTTCCGCGGCTTCGAGATGCCGCCCGACGCGCGCATGTCGCTGGCCCAGCAACTGCTGATCCGGGCGCTGATCGCGCGCTTCTGGAAAGCCCCGATCAAGGGCAAGCCGGTGCGCTGGGGCACGCAGCTGCACGACCGCTTCATGCTGCCGCATTTTGTCTGGGCCGACTTCATGGACGTGCTGCGCGACCTTGGCGATCACGGCTACGACTTCCGCCCGGAATGGTACGAGGCCCAGAAAGAGTTCCGCTTCCCCTTCGCCGGAGAGGTCGAGTATCAGGGCGTGCACCTTCAGATCAATCAGGCGCTGGAGCCCTGGCACGTGCTGGGCGAACGCGGCGCCATCGGCGGGACGGTGCGCTACACCGACAGCTCGGTGGAACGCATGCAGGTGCAGCTGACCACGCTGAACCCCGACCGCTATATCGTGACCTGCAACCGGCGCGCCGTGCCCCTGACCGATACCGGCGAAAGCGGCGTCAAGGTGGGCGGCCTGCGCTTCAAGGCCTGGCAACCCGCCGATGCGCTGCACCCGGTGCTGCCGATCAACGCGCCCTTGGTGTTCGACATCTTCGACACCTACGCCGGGCGGTCCATCGGCGGCTGCACCTATCACGCGGCCCATCCGGGCGGGCGCAGCTACGACACCTTCCCTGTCAACACCAACGAGGCCGATGCCCGCCGCCTTGCCCGCTTCGAGAAGTTCGGCCACACGCCCGGCAGCTTCTGGCCGGCACCGGAACAGAGGCACCCGGAATTCCCGATGACTCTGGACCTGCGCCGGGCACCGGGGATCTGAGATGGACGAACCCGCCACCCTGGACGAGGGGCTGGACGCGCTTCTGGAAAGCTACCACCCGCCCGAGGGCGTGGCGGACGAGCTTCTGCGGGCCGATGGCAGCATCCGCCCGGGCTGGGAGCCGCTGATCACCCACCTTGCGCGCCACGACCCGGCCGATATCGCGCAGGATTTCGCCCGCGGCGACCAGTACCTGCGGGATGCGGGCGTCTACTTCCGCCACTACACCGCCGAGGGCTCGACGGTGCGCAACTGGCCGCTGAGCCACCTGCCGGTGATCATCGCCGAGGAAGAGTGGGATACGCTCGCCGCCGGGCTGGCGCAGCGCGCCGAGGTGCTGGAAAAGGTCATGGCCGACCTCTACGGCCCCGGCGACCTGGTGCGGCGCGGGCTGCTGCCCGCCTCGCTGGTGGCCTCGAACCCGGAATGGCTGCGCCCCATGGTGGGCGTGCAGCCGCGCGACGGGCATTACCTGCACGTGCTGGCCTTCGAGGTCGGGCGCTCGCCGGACGGCGGCTGGCTGGTGCTGGGCGATCGCACGCAGGCGCCATCCGGCGCGGGCTTCGCGCTGGAAAACCGCATGGCCACGGCGCGGATCTTCCACGACTTCATGCCCGACGCCAACGTCCGCCGCCTTGCCGGGTTCTTCCGCGAATTCCGCGATGCCATGAACGCGCTGCGGCAGAGCGGCGAGGGGCGCGTGGCGATCCTGACACCGGGGCAGCACACCGACACCTATTTCGAACACGCCTATATCGCGCGCTACCTCGGCTTTCTGCTGCTGGAATGCGAGGATCTGCGCGCCGTCGACGGGCGCCTGATGGTGCGCACCATCAACGGGCTGGAACCGGTCAGCGTGCTCTGGCGCAGGCTCGACTCGCGTTCCGCCGACCCGCTGGAACTGGACGAGACCTCGGCGCTTGGCACGCCCGGCCTTGTCGGCACGCTGCGCAACCGCTCGGTGTCGATGCTCAACGCGCTGGGGTCGGGAGTGCTGGAGGCACGGGCGCTGATGGCCTTCCTGCCGCGCATCGCGCAGGCCCTGACCGGTGCGCCGCTGGCGCTGCCCAATATCGCAACCTGGTGGTGCGGCCAGGACAAGGAGCTGTCCTACGTCCGCGAGAATTTCGAGAAGATGATGATCGGGCGCGCGATGTCCACGCAGCTGCCCTTCGACATCGACAGCGCCACGGCGCTTGGCGGCAGGTTCCGCTCTTCGGCGCACCCGCCGGTGCGTCAATGGCTGGACGCCGAAGGCCACGATCTGGTGGCGCAGCAGGCGGTGACCCTGTCGACGACGCCCGCCATGATCGACGGCCAGCTTGTGCCGCGCCCGATGGTGGTGCGCGTCTTCGCCGTGCGCACGCCGCAGGGCTGGACCGTCATGCCCGGCGGCTACGCCCGCATCGGCAAGACCGAGGACCCCACTGCGCTGGCCATGCAGGCGGGGGGATCGGTCTCGGACGTCTGGGTGACGGGCGGGAAACCCGCCGATTTCGACTCGCTGGTGGCGACGCGCAAGGGGCCGTTCATCCGCCGGATGCCGGGCCGCCTGCCCGCGCGCGCCGCCGATAACCTGTACTGGCTGGGCCGCTACGTCGAGCGGGCCAACGCGCAGATCCGCGCGCTGCGCGCCTATCACCTGCGGCTGGAAACCGCGGGTCCGACGCCGATGCCAATGATGCGCGAGCTGGGCAAACACCTCGCCACCTTCGGCAAGGCCCCGGACCCGGCGACCCAGCCGGTGCCGGCCTCCCTGCTGGCCCTGATGGATGCCACCGGCTTCTGCGCCGGCAAGGTACGCGACCGCTTTTCCGACGACGGTCTGCACGCGCTCGACGACCTCTCGCACGAGGTCCGCCGCATCGCCAAGGACAGCCGCCCCGGCGAAGAGACCGCCCGCAACATGGGGCGCCTGCTGCGCATCCTCGCGGCCTTCGCGGGAATCTCGAACGACAACATGTTCCGCTTCTCGGGCTGGCGCTTCATGACCATGGGCCGGGCCGTGGAACGCGGCATCCAGATGTGCAGCCTGCTGCACCGCTTCGCCACGCCCGAGGCGCCGCAGGGCAGCTACGACCTGTGCATCGAGATCGGCGACAGCGTCATGACCCACCGCCGCCGCTACTCGGTCGAGATCAACCGCAACACGCTGATCGACCTGCTGGCGCTGGACCCGGAAAACCCGATCTCTCTGGTCTTTCAGGTGAACCTCTTGCGCGCACAACAGCTTGCCCTGCCGCACCGGCAGTTCACCACCCAGCTCAGCCCGGTGGCGCGGGCCCTCCTGACGCTGCACACCGACCTGTCCGTCGCCTCGCCCGAGACCCTGGGCACCGATGATTTCCTGACCCTGCGGTCCGAGCTTTGGGCGATCTCGGACAGCATCACCGCGCAGTACCTGAGCTGAGCCATGTCCCAGCTCTACGACATCACCCTCGCGATCCACTACCGCTACCAGAACCCGGCGCGCTCGGCCCGGACGCTGCTGCGGATGCAGCCGCTGAACCGGCCCGACCAGCGGCTGGTGTCGGGCCTGCTGACCATCGACCCGGCCCCGGCGACGCGCCGCGACTGGACGGATTTCTTCGGCAATGCGATCTGCGAGGTCGCCCATGACGCGCCGACGGACCGGCTGACCTTCCGCTACAGCGGGCGGGTGGAACGCATAGGCGTCCCCGAGGGGCTCGACCTGTCCTGCCCGCTGGCAGCCCTTGGCCAGGAGATGGCGGAGATCGGCGACCTCGGGCCGGGTGCCCCGCATCATTTCATCGGCGCATCCGAGCGCGTGCAGCCGGTGCCCGAGATCACCGCCTTTGCCCGCGCCGTGACCGCTCCGGCGATGTCGGCGCTGACGGCGGTCCAGGCGATCTCGCGGCAGATGCACGCCGAGTTCGACTTCGACCCGACGGCGACGGACGTGCGCACCGACCCCGCCGAGGCCTTCCGCAACCGCCGGGGCGTCTGTCAGGACATCAGCCATGTCACCATCGCGGCGCTGCGCGCGGTCGGCATCCCGGCGGGCTACGTCTCGGGCTTTCTGCGCACCGTGCCGCCCGAGGGAAAGCCCCGGCTGGAAGGCGCCGACGCCATGCACGCCTGGGTCCGCGCCTGGTGCGGAACAGAGCTGGGCTGGGTACAGATCGACCCCACGAACGACATGCGCGTGGGCACCGATCACGTGATGGTGGCGCTGGGGCGCGACTATGCCGATGTCGCCCCGGTGCGCGGCACCCTGACCAGCGCGGGCGCACACGACACCCGGCATCACGTCGACGTCGTGCCGGTCTAGATCGGCCGGCCTCCCCGCGCCGCTGCGATGCCTGCGGCGGCGAAAGCCGGTTCGAACCGGCTTTGAACGGCCTTCGAAGGCCGTTCCCCGCACGCGCCGCCGGGCCTTCCGCAGGGGCTGCCCTGCGGTCCCGGACCGGGCGCCGGATGGGTCTGCGCCTTCCGCCCGGACCGCTTGACAGCCGGGCGCGGGCACGAAACCCTCACCCGGACGCCCAGCCAAAGGACCCCTGCCCCGATGCACTGTTTCTATGCCCCCGAGACAGAGGCCCACGATCCGATCTTCCGCCTGTCCCATGGCGCCGTCGCCCGCAATGCCGAACAGGCAGAGCGCGCGCGCCTGCTTCTGGCCGGGCTGGACCGGCTGGGGCTTGCCACGGCCTCGCCTCCGTCGGCGCCGCGCAGCGTGCTGGAGGCGGTGCACACGAAGCGCTTCCTGGCCTTCCTCGAAACCGCCTGGGCCGAGTGGCAGCGCCTGCCCGGCGCCGGGCCCGAGGTAGTGGCCAATGTCTTTCCGCGCGGCGCGCCGCTGACCTACCCCGACAGCGTCGTGGCGCGGGCGGGCTGGCACATGGGCGACACCTCTGCCCCCATCGGGCCGGAAAGCTGGCAGGCCACCTGCCGCGCCGCCGATTGCGCGGTGGCCGCCGCCGAGGCGGTGCTGGCGGGCGCCCCCGCCGCCTATGCGCTGTGCCGCCCGCCGGGCCACCACACCGGGGCCGAGGTGGCCGCCGGGCACTGCCTGCTGAACGTCTCGGCCATCGCCGCAGCGCATCTTCGCCGCGCACACGACCGGGTCGCGGTGCTGGACATCGACGTGCATCACGGCAATGGCACGCAGGAGATCTTCTACGACCGAAGCGACGTGCTGACCCTCTCGGTCCATGCCGAGACCCGCGCCTATTACCCCTTCTTCACCGGCTACGCCGAAGAGACCGGCACCGGCGCCGGAGCGGGGTTCAACCTGAACCTGCCGCTGCCCCGCACGACCCGGGACGACGCCTGGATCGCCGCCATCGAGGCCGGGCTGGCGCGCGTGGCGGATTTCGCCCCGGGCGCCCTTGTGGTCAGCCTCGGGCTGGACGCGCATGAAAACGACCCGCTGCAGGGCATGAAGATCACCTTCGACGGCTTTCGCCGCGCCGGGCGGCTGATCGCCGGGAGCGGTCTGCCCGCGGTGATCGTGCAGGAAGGCGGCTATCTCTCGCCCGACCTGACAACCGCGCTGGAGGCCTTCCTCTCGGGGGTCATGGCGCCCGGCGCGGGCTGAAGGCCGGGCCGGGACGCAGACCTGTTGCGAGGAAGGGTTGCGGCGGATGTGCCTTCCCGGAACGGCGAGGCGGGGCGCGGCCCTCTCGAAGCCATGGGCTGGCTCTGCCCTGTGAGCGGCAAAAGGGGGCTCTGCCCCCCGGGCTGCGCCCTCCCCCCGCGGTATTTGCGGGACCGAAGAAGACATGCGCGCGCCTTGATGGCGGCGTGGGTCAGCCCGGCGGCGGGCCGGCGCTGCCGCGGCGGATGAGTTCGACCGCGATGATCTCCGAAGGCGCGTCGCGGCTGTTGCTTTCGATCATGGTCAGAAGCAGTTCGGCGGCGCGCACGCCGATCTGCGTGCGCGGCTGGCGGATGGTGGTCAGGCCCGGTGCGAGGTGCTGGGCGATCTCGATATTGTCGAAGCCCACGACAGAGACGTCGCCCGGCACGTTCAGGCCCGCGCGCTGGACCTCTCCGATAAAGCCGGTGGCCATCTCGTCCGAGGACAGGAACAGCCCGGTCGGACGGTCCGTCAGCGCCAGCCAGGCCCGGGCGGCGGCGGCGCCGCTGTCCATGGTGAAATCGCCTTCGAGCACCCAGGCGGGGTTCTGCGGCAGGCCGAGCGCGCGGAGCGCGTCGGAAAAGCCCGCCAGCCGGGTCTGCGTCAGCACATTGTCCGGCGGGCCGGTCACATGGCCGATGCGGCGATGCCCCAGCTCTGCAAGGTGGCCCACCGCCAGCGCGCCGCCGCGGGCGTTCTCGACCCGGACCGAGGGCAGCGTGCTGCCCATCCATTCGCAGGCCATGACGATGGGCGGGCGCGCGGGGCTGGCCAGCACCTCCGCCGACAGCGTGCCGTCCAGCAGCACCAGCCCGTCCGCCTGCCCCGAAGCGAGGTAATGCGCCAGCCGCGCATCGGCGTCGGGCCCGGACTGCGTGTCGGCGATCAGCATGCCGTATTCGGCGGGCGTCAGGACCGAGGACAGCCCCGCGAGGATCTGCGCGAAGAAGGGATTGGCGATATTGGGCAGCAGCACGATCACCGAGCCGGTGCGCTGGCGCCGCAGGTTCGAGGCCGTGGTGTTCACGCGGTAGCCGGTCTCGGCCACGGCGCTCAGCACCGCGTCCCGTGTCGCCTTCGTCACCACCGCGGGCTTCGACAGGGTCCGGCTGACGGTGGCGGTCGACACCCCCGCCACGCGGGCAACATCCTGAATCGTGGCGGTTCTGCGGTCCATCGACATCCTTTCGCGGTGCTCCACAATGGCCCGTAAAATTTCTCTTGTAAACGATTGCAACCTTTGTCAGGCTCCTATGTAAACGATTTCATGACCACCGCGAGGGGAGACGCGGCGTCACGAAGAGCCGGGCAACCGGCCATGGGAGGACATCTTGAAGACCATCAAGGGCCCTGCGCTGTTTCTGGCGCAGTTCGCGGGCGATGACGCGCCCTTCGACAGCTGGGACGGCATCACCACATGGGCCGCCGGTTGCGGTTACGAGGGCGTGCAGGTGCCCAGCTGGGACGCCCGGCTGATCGACCTTGCACAGGCCGCCGAAAGCAAGACCTACTGCGAGGACTGGGCCGGCAAGGCGCGCGAGAACGGCGTCACCGTGACCGAGCTGTCGACGCATCTTCAGGGCCAGCTTGTCGCCGTGCACCCGGCCTATGACGAGGCTTTCGACGGCTTCGCGGCGCCCGAGGTGCGCGGCAACCCCGCCGCCCGGCAGGCCTGGGCCGTGGATCAGGTGGAAAAGGCCATCCGCGCCTCGGCCAACCTTGGCCTGGCCGCCCTGCCCACCTTCTCGGGCGCGCTGGCATGGCCCTACATCTACCCATGGCCGCAGCGGCCTGCGGGCCTTGTCGAGGCGGCCTTCGACGAGTTGGCCAAGCGCTGGCGCCCCCTGCTGGATCTGGCGGACGCGCATGGCGTGAACCTTTGTTACGAGATCCACCCGGGCGAGGACCTGCACGACGGCGTCAGCTACGAGATGTTCCTCGAGCGCGTGGACAACCATGCCCGCGCCATGATGCTGTATGATCCCAGCCACTACGTGCTGCAATGCCTTGATTACGTGGCGCATCTCGACAACTACGCCGAGCGCATCGGCGCCTTCCACGTCAAGGATGCCGAGTTCAACCCGACCGCCAAGCAGGGCGTCTACGGCGGTTTCCAGTCCTGGGTGAACCGCGCCGGGCGGTTCCGCTCGCTGGGCGACGGGCAGGTGGATTTCGGCGCGATCTTCTCGAAGCTCGCCGCGATGGATTTCGACGGCTGGGCGGTGGTCGAGTGGGAATGCGCCCTCAAGCACCCCGAGGACGGGGCCCGCGAGGGGGCGCAATTCGTGCGCGACCACATCATCCGCGTGACACCGCGCGCCTTCGACGACTTCGCGGACGGCGGCACCGACGACGCCGCCAACCGCCGCATGCTGGGGCTGGACAGATGAGCAAGTTCAGGGACCGCACCGGACCGATCCGCCTAGGCATGGTGGGCGGCGGACAGGGCGCGCTGATCGGCGCCGTGCACCGCCTCGCCGCGCGCATGGACGGGCATTACAGGCTGGTCGCGGGGGCGCTGTCCTCGACGCCCGAGAAGGCGCGGGCCTCTGCCGCCGAGCTGGGGCTGCCCGAGGACCGCAGCTACGACGACTTCACCCAGATGGCGCGGCGCGAGGCGCGGCTGAAGGACGGCATCGAGGCGGTGGCCATCGTCACGCCCAATCACATGCACCTGCCCGCCGCGCGCGAGTTCCTGCGGCGCGGCATCCATGTCATCTGCGACAAACCGCTGACCGGGACGCTCTCGGACGCCAAGCGGCTGAAGCGCGCGGCGGATGCGTCGCAGGCGCATTTCATCCTGACCCACAACTACACCGGCTACCCCATGGTGCGCGAGGCCCGCGCCCGCGTGGCAGCCGGCGCGTTGGGGGAAATCCGGCTGGTGCAGGTGGAATACGCGCAGGACTGGCTGGCCGAGGAACCGGACCCCGACAACAAGCAGGCCGACTGGCGCACCGATCCGGCCCGCTCCGGCGCGGGTGGGTCGACCGGCGACATCGGCACCCATGCCTGGAACCTTGCCCGCTTCGTGACGGGGTTGCAGCCCGAGGCGCTGGCTGCCGACCTGCAAAGCTTCGTCCCCGGGCGGCGCGTGGATGACAACGCGCAGGTGCTGCTGCGGTTCGCGGGCGGCGCGCGCGGGTCGCTCTGGTGCAGTCAGGTCGCGGCAGGGCAAGAGAACAACCTGCGCCTGCGCGTCTTCGGCACCAAGGGCGGCCTCGAATGGCGGCAGGAGCACCCCAACGCGCTGCACGTCACGCCGCTGGGCGGCACGACGCAGGTGGTAACCCGCGCCTCCGCCGCGACCTGCGAGGCGTCCCGGCGCATGACACGCATCCCGCCGGGCCACCCCGAGGGCTTCCACGAGGCCTTCGCCAATATCTACGCAGAAGCCGCCGCCGCCATCCGCGCGGCGCGCACCGGCGATCCGGTCCCCGAGGGCGTGCTCTTCCCGACGATCGACGACGGGGTCGAGGGCGTGCGCTTCGTGGATGCCTGCGTGCGGTCCTCGAAACGCGACGCCGCCTGGGTGACGCTGTGACAGCCGTCCTCGCCGCAAAGGGGGTGACCCGCAGCTTCGGCCCGATCGAGGTGCTGCACGGCGTCGACTTCGACCTGCGGCCCGGCGAGATCCACGCCCTGATCGGCGAGAACGGCGCGGGCAAGTCGACGATGATGAAGATCCTCGGCGGCTACCTCTCCCCCACCACCGGCGGGCTGGAACTGGACGGCACCCCCGTCACCTTCGCCGACCAGCGCGCGGCCGAGGCGGCGGGCATCCTGATGATCCATCAGGAGTTCAACCTCGCCCTGCAACTGACGGTCGAGGAGAACCTCTTTCTGGGCCGCGAGATACGCCGCGGCCCCTTCCTCGACAGCCGCGCCATGATGGCCCAGGCGCGCGAATGGCTGGCCCGGCTCGAATGCCCCGTCGATCCGCGCGCCCGCGTCGCCGACCTGTCGGTGCCGAACCGCCAGATGGTCGAGATCGCCCGCGCGCTGGGGCGCAATGCCCGCGTGCTGATCATGGACGAACCCACCGCCGTGCTGACGGGCCGCGAAACGGATGTGCTGCTGAAGCAGATCGAGCGGCTGAAGGCGCAGGGGACGGCGATACTTTATACCAGCCACAAGCTGGACGAGATCGCCCGCATCGCCGACCGCGTCACCGTGCTGCGCGACGGCACCCATATCACCACGCGCCCCGCCCGGGGCTTCACCGAACACGCCATGGCAGAGGCCATGGTGGGCCGCGACCTGACCGACCTCTACCCGGCGAAACCCGTGCCCTCGGAAGACATCGTGCTAACCGTCGAGGGCCTCACCGTCCCCGGCCATGTCCGCAACGCCTCCTTCACGTTGCGGCGCGGCGAGGTGCTGGGCTTTGCCGGTCTCGTCGGCGCGGGCCGCACGGAACTGATGGAGGGCATCGCGGGCCTGCGCCCGGTCACCGGCCAGGTCGCGATCAACGGCAATCCGCTGAAACCCGGCTCGGTGCTGGCGGCGCGCGAGGCGGGGCTGGTCTACCTGACCGAGGACCGCAAGGAAAAGGGCCTGCTTCTGGGCAAGGACCTGACCGAGAACCTGACCCTTCTGGCGCTCGACCGCTTCGGGCGCCTGTTCATCGACAAACCCGCCGAGGACCGCGCCCTGACGCAGGCCACCAGGGAATTCGACATCCGCGCCAAGGACCGCACGATGCTGGCGGGCAGCCTCTCGGGCGGCAACCAGCAGAAGCTGCTCTTGGCCAAGACAATGCTGGCCGAGCCGCAGATCGTCATCATCGACGAGCCCACCCGCGGCATCGACATCGGCACCAAGCAACAGATCTACGACTTCATCGCCGCGCTGGCCACGCAGGGAAAAAGCGTCATCGTCGTCTCCTCGGAACTGCCCGAAATCATCGGTCTGGCGAACCGCGTCATGGTCATGGCCCGCGGCCATATCGCCGGGGAACTGACAGGCGACCAGATCACCGAAGACGCCATCCTGCGCCGCGCCATGGGCGTGGGGGAGCTTTCGGGGGATGCCGCATGATCCGTCACACGGGCCCGCAGATGCATCGCCATGGGGGCTCCGCCCCGCTGCTGCGCAGCTCCCCGGGATATTTCAAGACAGAAGAAACCCGCCACCGCAAACCACGCCGGGTGATCGTGAAGAGCGCCCCTGTGCTTCTTCTTGGTAAAAATACCTCTCTCCCCGGCCAGCCACAGGCGCAGAGCCAACCGACGCCCCGCACCGGAGCCATTTCATGACCGACATGACCGCCACAACCGAGGCCGCGCCGCGCCGCCGCCTTTCGCTGCACACGCTGGGCCCGGTGCTGGCGCTGATTGCGCTGGTGATCCTTGGCGCCTCGCTGAACTCGAATTTCCTCGGCGCGGCGAATGTGACCAATGTGCTGGCGCGCTCTGCCTTCATCGGGATCATCGCCGTGGGCATGACCTTCGTCATCACCGGCGGCGGCATCGACCTGTCGGTCGGCTCCATGGCGGCCTTCGTCGCGGGGGTCATGATCCTTGCCATGAACGCGCTGATACCCAGCCTTGGCATTGGCGTGCCGCTGATCGCCGCCGGCATGGCCGTGGCATTGCTGGCGGGCCTTGCGGCGGGGCTCTTGAACGGGGTGCTGATCGCCAAGGTCGGGATCGAGCCCTTCATCGTCACGCTGGGCGCCATGGGCATTTACCGCTCGCTGACCACCTGGCTGGCGGACGGCGGCACGCTGTCCCTCGATTTCGCGGCGCGCAGCTTCTACCGGCCGGTCTATTACGACGGCATCCTCGGCGTGGCCTGGCCGATCATCGTCTTCGCCCTCGTCGCGATCCTGGGCGAGATCGCCATGCGCAAGACCCCCTTCGGGCGCCACTGCGCGGCGCTTGGCGCCAACGAGCAGGTGGCGAAGTATTCCGCCGTCAAGGTCGACCGGGTGCGCATGGCAACCTACGTGCTGCTGGGCGGGCTCGTGGGGCTGGCCACCATCATGTACGTGCCGCGCCTGGGCTCTGCCTCGGGCTCGACCGGCGTGCTCTGGGAGCTTGAGGCCATCGCCGCGGTGATCATCGGCGGCACCGTGCTCAAGGGTGGCTTCGGTCGGGTCTGGGGCACCGTGGTCGGCGTGCTGATCCTCAGCCTGATCGACAATATCCTGAACCTCGCCTCGATCGTTTCGCCCTACCTGAACGGCACGATCCAGGGCGTCATCGTCATCCTTGCCGTCGTCTTGCAGCGGCAGGGCAAGAGCGCCGAGTGACCGGCGTCTGAACGGCCCGCCGGGCAACCGGCGCAACACAAGACCCGCCGACCCCATCGGCAAACGATACGACCCGCCGGGGCAACCGGCAGAACATCAGGGAGGACTACCATGAACCGCAGAACGCTTTTCAAGGGCGCGGCCCTCGGGCTGGCGCTGACCGCCACCCCGGCGCTGGCGCAGGAGACCATGACCGTCGGCGTCGCCATCCCCTCGGCCACGCATGGCTTCATGGGGGGCCTGAACTACCACGCGCAGGCCGCCATCGAGCGTCTCGAAGAGACCTATCCGCAGCTCGACTTCGTGCTCGCCACGGCGGGGGACGCCGGAAAAATGGTCAACGACATCGAGGACATGGTCGCCACGCGCAATATCTCGGCGCTGGTGGTGCTGCCCTTCGAATCCGAGCCGCTGACCGCGCCGGTGCAATTCGTCAAGGAACAGGGCATCTGGGTGACGGTCGTCGACCGCGGCCTCTCGGTCGAAGGGATCGAAGACCTTTACGTCGCGGGCGACAACCCGGGCTTCGGGCGCACCGCGGGCGAGTACTTTGCCGAGACCCTCGGCGAGGGCGACAATATCGTCGTGCTGCGCGGCATTCCCACGACGCTGGACAACGAGCGCGTGGATGCCTTCACCGCCGCCATCGAGGGCTCTGGCATCAACGTGCTGGACATGCAGCACGGCAATTGGAACCGCGACGACGCCTTCAACGTGATGCAGGACTTCCTGTCCAAGTACGACGACATCGACGCGGTCTGGGCGGCGGACGACGACATGGCCATCGGCGTGCTGGAAGCCATCTCGCAGGCCGGTCGCAACGAGGAGATGTGGGTCGTCGGCGGCGCCGGCATGAAGGAGATCATCGCCCGCATCATGGACAAGGACCCGATGCTGCCGGTCAATGTGACCTACCCGCCCGCGCAGATCGCCACCGCGATCGAGCTGACGGCGCTGGGTCTGGTGTCCGACACCCCGGTCTCGGGCCGCTTCATCATCGGCAGCCAGATCATCACGCCGGAAAACGCCGAGAACTTCTACTTCCCGGACAGCCCGTTCTGATCGGGTCCGAGGGGTGACAGGCGAAGGGCGGGCCCGGGCTCGCCCTTTTGCCGTTCCGGGGGTGCGGCACGTCGCAGGGTGGGCCTCAGCGCCCTGCCCTCTGGCAGGACGAGGCCCCGCCCGGTGAGGCCACGTGCCCTGCCCTGCGACTGGACGGCGTCCCCACGGCGCAACGACGAAACCCGGCCCGAGGCGGGGCGGCATCCACCCCGGCCCGGGGCGGGACCGCAAAAAACCCGCGCGCTGCCCCGCTCCGATTGCGCCACCCGCCACCGGGCGCCAGCCCGCGCGTGCCGCAATCCGGCGCCACCGCCATCATGCGGGGCCGACCCGTCCGGCACCGCCCATGCCCCGCCCTAGCGGGCCACCACCACGGGCCGCCCGGCGTGTTGCAGGATCTCGAAAGGCGTGTCGAAGATCGCGCCCAGCCGGGGGCCGGTCAGCACCGCCTCTGTCGCCCCCTCGGCCATCACGCAGCCGTCCTTCATCGCCACCACCCGGTCGGCCCAGCCCGCCGCCGCGTTGATATCGTGCAGCACGATCACGATGCTGCGCCCGGTCCCGCGCGACAGTGCGTGCATCCGCGCCATCAGGTCGCGCGCGTGCCGGGGGTCGAGCGCGTTCAGCGGCTCGTCGAGGAACATCCACGGCGTCTCTTGCGCCCATGTCATCGCCACGAAGGCGCGCTGGCGCTGGCCGCCGGACAGCGTCTCGATCCGCCGGTCCGCCAGATCGCCAAGGGCGAAGGCCGCCAGCGCCTCGCGCGCCACGCGGCGGTCGTGGTCGCTGACGCGGCCCCGGTGATGCGGCCAGCGGCCAAAGCTCACCAGTTCCGCGACCGACAGGCGGCTGACCACCGTGGGCGATTGCTGCAACAGCGCCACGCGCCGCGCCCGGGCCTCGGGCTCTGCGGTGACCGGGTCCATGTCGCCCAGGGCCACCGACCCGCCAGAGGGCCGCAGCAGCCCCGAGAGGCAATGCAGCAGTGTCGACTTGCCCGCCCCGTTCGGGCCGATCAGGGCGGTGATCCCGCCCTCGGGGATGGTCAGGTCGAGGCCGCGCAGGATCTCTGCGCCGCCGACCCGGTAGGTCAGTCCCGATACCCGGATCATGTCCGCACCTTTCTCAAGACGAGGGCGAGGAAGACCAGCCCGCCGAAGAATTCCACCACCACCGCCAGCGCCGATTGCATGCCCAGAAGCCGCTCGAAGACCGCCTGCCCCGCCACGAGGATCACCGCGCCGATCAGTGCCGAGGCCGGGATCAGCACCGCGTGCCGGTGGGTGTCGCAGATCTGCCGCGCAAGGCTGGCCGCCAGAAGGCCAAGAAAGGTGATCGGCCCGACCAGCGCCGTCGAGACGGACACCATGGCCGCGATCAGCACCAACGCCCGCATCACCACCCGGTCGTGGTTCAGCCCCAGCCCGCGCGCCGTGGCCCGGCCCAGCCCGGCCACGTCCAGCGCCGGGGCCATCCGCAGCGCCAGCCCCATGGCCAGCGCCAGAAACGCGCCCGCCACGGCCATCTGCCCGCCGTCGACGCGGTTGAACGAGGCCACGACCGCCTGCTGCACCACCGAGAACTCCGCCGGGTCCAGCATGCGCTGCACCATCTCGGACAGCCCGCGCAGCAGCACCCCGAGGATCACGCCGGTCAGGATCATCCGCGTCACATCCGCCGCATCGCGCCGCAGCAGCACGCCAAACAGCGCCATGGCCGCCGCCATCAGCACCCCGGTCTCAAGCACAAGGCGCAGCGCCTCGGGCACCTGCGCCAGCCCGACGCCGCCCAGGGCCGCCACCAGCAAGGTCTGCATCAGCACGAAGAGCGCGTCGAAACCCACGATCCCCGGCGTCAGCAGCCGGTTCATCGCCACGGTCTGGAACAGCACCGTTGCCGCGCCGGTTGCCGCGCCGACGCAGATCAGCGCCGCCAGCTTGCCCCCGCGCAGCTCAAGGATGAACCCGTAGGGCGCGCGCAGACCCCAGAGCAGGAAGAGGGCCGACAGGACCGCCAGCACGCCCGCCATGACCCAAAGCCGGCCTGCTGACCCCGACGCCCCCGGCGCTTCGGCGGGCAGTGGCAGGTGCCCCTGCCCGGTGTCGATGCCCCGGTCAGCCATGCGCCCGCCCCGGCCTTGCATGCAGAAGCCAGAGGAAGACGCCCGCGCCGAAGACGGCAAAGACCGTCGCCGCAGGGATCTCGTAGGGGTAGCGGATCAGGCGGCCCAATACGTCGGCGGCCAGCACCAGCGCCGCTCCGAACAGCGCCGTGACGCCGAGGTTGGCGCGCAGGTTGTCGCCCCGCCAGCGCGAGATCAGGTTGGGCGCCACCAGCCCGACAAAGGGGAAGACCCCCACCGTCACCAGCACCAGCGCCGTCAGGGTCGAGACCACGACAAGCCCCAGCGCCCGCGTCCGCCCGTAGTTCAGCCCCAGCGACCGCGCCTGCGTCTCGCCCAGCCCGAGGATGGTGATGCGGTCCGCCACCACATACAGCAGCACCGCCAGCGCCGCCACGGCCCAGAGCCATTCGTAGCGGCCCTGCACCACGCCCGAGAACTCTCCCAGCCGCCAGGTGCCGAGGTACTGCATCAGGTCCGCGCTCCAGGCGAACCATGTCGCGGTGGCGCCGAGGATGCCGCCGTAGATCAGCCCGACGATGGGCAAGAGCATCGGGTCCTGACGCGGCACCCGGTCGGCCAGCGCCAGAAAGCCCAGCATCCCGGCCAGCGCCGCCGCCGCCGCGACCAGCATCTTGCCCGCCACCGCCATGCCGGGCGCGATCAGCGTCACCGCCAGCAGGCCCAGCATCGCCGCCTCGGGCGTGCCGGTCAGCGCGGGCTCCACCAGCCGGTTCTGCACCACCTGCTGCACCACCACCCCCGCCAGCGCCAGCCCGGCCCCCGCCAGAAGCGCGGCGGCGGTGCGCGGCAGGCGGCTGACCCAGATCAGCCAGCCGCCGTCCTGCGACAGCGACGCCGCCCCCAGCGCAAGGCTGAGGACGACCAGCGCCACAAGCGCGGCGATGCAGAGGAAAGGCCGCAAGCGATCAGCCTTCGGAGGCGCCGAAGGCCGCGATGATCTGATCCAGCGTGTGCATCATCGCCCCGGCGCCCCCCGCGGCGATGTAAAGCGGCGCGGCGTCGAGGTAGACGATCTGCCCTTCGCGGGCCGCCGTGGTCTTGGCCACCAGCGGGTTGTCCAGCGTCGCCGCCGCAGCCTCGCCCTCGGCGCCGATGGCGGCGCCCCGGTCGATCACCAGCAGCCACTCGGGATCGTGCTCGGCGAGGAACTCGAAGGACACCGGCTGGCCGTGGTTCTCGGCGTCCAGTCCGTCGACCGCCTCGGGCAGGCCGATCTCGCCGTGCAGCCAGCCAAAGCGGCTGCCCGCGCCGTAGACGGAAATCTTGCCGCCATTGGTCAGCAGGATCAGACCGCTGCCCTTGCCTGCAACCGCCTCTTTCGCCTCAGCAACCTTGGCGTCCAGATCGGCGGTCAGCGACTCGGCCTCGGCCTCCTTGCCGAACAGGGCGCCATAGGCGGCGATGCGCGCGCGCGCCTGCCCCGGCAGGTCGTCGCCCCCGAGGGTCATGTCGATGGCAGGCGCGATGTCCGACACCGGCCCCAGCTGCTCGGACGAGCGCCCGCCGACCACGATCAGGTCGGGCTGCAGCACCGCCAGCGCCTCGAAATCCGGCTCGAAAAGCGTGCCCACGGCCTGCGCCTGTGCCGCCACCTCCGACAGGCTGGACAGGTAGACCGGGTTCGGCACTCCCGCGACCGGCACGCCAAGCGCGGTCAGCGTGTCGAGCGCGGCAATGTCGAAGACCGCGAGTGTTTCGGGATTGGCGCCGACCTGAACCGGCCCGGTGGCGGTTTCGACGGTCAGGTCCTGCGCCAGAACCGGCGCGGCAAGGGTCAGCGCGGCGAGGCCGGCAAGAAGGCGGGTGCGCATGGGTGCTCCTTTCAGGGCATATGTCTGCGCGTGGCTGGCCCGCTCGGGTTGGCTTCGCATGTCGCGCCGGTGGTAGACGATTGCAATCCGCCGCCGCAATCCCCATTCTGACAAAAACACTCGGGAAGGGAAGCCATGGCACATCACGAAATCGGGCGCTTCGAGACGCCGAACGGATCGAAATACCTGCAACAGCTCTGCAAGCACTTCGCCCACAAGATCGCCGTCACCTATGACGCCGAACAGGGAACCGCCGCCCTGCCCATGGGTCCGGCGCAGCTGCGGGCCGATCCCGAGGGGCTGACCATCGAGATCGAGGCGGACAGCGCCGAGGGCCTGCCGCGCGCCCGGGCGATCATCGACGACCACCTCGCCCGCTTCGCCTTCCGCGAGGACTTCACGACAATGAACTGGCAACCCGCCGCCTGAGGGGTTTGCCCCGGCCCCGGCCCGGCTCTCCGCCGGGGCCTTGCCGCCGGAGACCGGGACGCCTGTGTCCTGGCACGTCCTGCGCTGCCGAGAGGGGCCGGGGGGTGTTCCTAAAGACGCGGAGGGCTGCGAGGCAGAGGAAGCGAAGTTTGCAAAGACAACCGGGAGCTCCCTTGCCCATGTGTGTGATGTGTTAGCTCTTTAAATTGACTGACAGTGGATCATATTTATATCCGGTGACTTCAGACGCTATGAGAAATAAAGCACAAACCCCTTGGTATAAATTGTTGATAGTTCTTAGAAGATCGGGCGTGAATTCCCCTTCACCTTTATCAAGGAAGGTTTTGGCGAGAAACATTGCCCTGTCACCGTCGGGTTGGAGAATTTCCGTCATATCCTCGCCCTCCATTGTTCCATATGGAGATCCGTGGGTGAAGCGGTTTCGTAAGTCGTTCGAATATTTCAACCATGTATCTGACTTATAAACCAGTCGACTTCTCCCTGTGTGCCTACGTTTCCCCTTTCCAACCTCAAGAAGGTTCTTCTGCTCGAGGAGTTTGATTATTTTTAGTTGCCTTAGCTGAGAAGGTTCAGACGCATTTAGGAGGTTAAACATGCTGTCAATCTTTTCCCCTTCGACCTTCTTCTGGCCAATTTGTATGGCGAGAAACTGGGCATAGTGATCTCTTGCCGCACTAAAAACTTGGAAGAAACCATGCACATAGGCTGATAGGTCGAGGCTACGGATGTGCGAATAGCGACGGCTTCGTGGTCCTTGACTGACAAGTTCAATGTGAAGGTATTCCGCCATCATGGCGATTGCATGGTTCAGATGATGCAGGTCAATTGCAATGTGCCTTGCTAAGTCCGAAAGTTTTTTTGCATCAACTTCAGAAATGGTCTCATTTGACTTCGCACCGATGACGCTGAGGGTCTCACCTGAATTTACAGACCTACATATTCCGCTAGATAAAAACCTCCATCGATAGCTGGGGTTGTTATGAGGAGGGTTATGGCAAGCTTTAGCTGGAGCCCAACGCCAATGATTGCCATCACCGGCTCTGGTATCCTGCTTTATTCCTATAATATCGACCGATCTCTCCTTAAGGAACTTTAGGAAATTATCGCATGGGATATGCTCACCCCAGATAGGCTCTCCATCTCTCCAAAATGGGTAAATCTGAACACACTCATCATCACAAGACCTTGCCTTAAGGCCGCCAGTAAGAATGATGGTTTCAGTAACATCGATACTATGGATTGAAATCAGTTCAGCATCAATTTCTTTACCTCTGCCAGATTTCTCCATCCCACTGCCTTTCAGGTTTAGAATTTTATGCTTGAGACAAGGGTCCATTGTCTCATTAAAATTACAAATTATCGGATCAAATGTACCCTCCGACTATAAAGCATGCTTTCGCCGACTTTACTATGTTTCGCGAAGCGAGTTTGTTCAATCAGGACGGAGAGAACGAACGCCTCACGCACGAGACACTGGACTGCAATCTCAGCTTTGGGCTAGCTGCGGCCATTGGCGCCTCCCAGTGAAACGGGCGCCCCGTCCTCGCCCCCTGAAAGACCCTCTGCGCCCTAACGGTGCCTCGGCCCCCTTCCCAACCTGCCGCCCCGCCTCAACGGCGAGCCGTCACATCTCCGCCCCTCCCCCAGCAATCCGCGCGAAGGCCACCGCGAAGGGCGGCAGCGTCACGTCCCGCAGCCTCTCGCGCGGCGCCCCGGCCAGCCAGTCGGCGTCCTCCGTGGCGGCCTCGAAGGCGCCCGCGTCCATCAGCGCCACCTCTGCCTCGGCGGGCAGGGTCACGCAGGCCGCATCAGCACCGAGATTGGCCAGCATCATCCGCTGCCCGTCCCGGTCCGCGGCATAGCCCACGACGCCCTCCGGCAGGCCGCTCACACCCAGGCGGGGCGCCCCGGCCAGCGAGGCGGCCTCTGCCACCACGTGGAACAGCGGATAGACCTGCGCCGCGCGCCCATCGTAGCCCGCCTGCGGATACTCCTGTTCCGCGACGGCCACGCCAAAGGGACCGGCGGGCGCGGCAAGGCAGAGCGAGGCCACCCTGCTGCCCGCGCTCGCCGCCAGCACCCCCACCGCCCAGGCGGCGCCGAAGAGGCCACGGTGGCGCGGGTCCGCGCGGCCCATGGTGCGGCGCAGCTGCGCCGGGTTGGCGGCCACATCGGCGCCATAGGGGTTGGACCGCATCCCGATAGACACGAGGCCCAGCCGATAGGGCTTGCCCGCCGCCAGCGCCCCGGCGCTTTCGAAGATCTGCGGCAGGCACTCCAGCGTTTCGAGAACCGAGAGGTCGTCCCCGGCATGCACGATCGCGGTATTGCCATGGGTCAGGTAGTCGGCCTGCGCCATGTCGGGACGGCAGCGGTTCAGCTCGGTGAAATTGGTCATCACGCCGCCGCCGATCTCTGCCATGGGGAAGGCCCGGCGCAGCATCGGCAACAGCTCCGCAGGGGTCGCGCCCCCGGGCCAGGGCCCGCTGGGCTGGTGGCTGCCAAGGTAGCCTTCGGGCAGCGCCAGCACCCGTCGCGGGGCCAGCCCGGCATCGGCCAGCGCGTCGACGGCCCCTGCGATACCGGCCTCGGGCCTCGGCCCGGTCACGATCTCCACATCGACCTCGGCGCGCAGCCGCGCGGCCATGCTGGCGGCGTTCGCCAGAAAGGCCGGGTCCGGCACGCTCGCCAGACGCACCAGCAGGCACCCGACGCCGGTCTTCATGGCGATGTCCCGGGCGCTTTCCGGCGCCTCCCAGCCCGGCTCCAGCGCCAGCCCGATCTGCGGCGCCCACGCGCCTGTGCGGGCCAGCGCGACGCGCCCGCCCCCTGCCGCAGCGCCGCCCGCGCCCGCACCGGACAGCGTCACCGTCACGCTCTGCGTCACCGGCGCCTCCAGCGTGTAGACGAAGGGATGGACCAGCGGCACGCAATAGGTCTTGAAAGAGGCATCGGACCAGTTGCGCTGGTCCTCCATCTCGAAGACCTCGCCGCCAAAGGCGATGTCGACCGCCACACCCGCCAGGCTGTGCCGCAGCCCGGCAATATCCATAACCGGCTGATCCGGCGAGATCAGCGCCGGAAAACCGGTCTGCTCCTGCGTGCCGTCGGAATGGGTGACCGTCAGATCCGCGCCCGCGACGCCCCGGATCGGATGCAGCACGGTAAAGCCCGCGCGGTTGGTGCGGAAGGGCGTGGCGCCCGGATCCATGGTCAGCCGCGCGGTCAGCCTCCCGCCCGCCTCGGCGCGCACCTCCAGAAGGCAGCGCAGCGCGCCCTCCGCGACGGTAAAACGCAGCCGCCCGGCAAAGCCCGCGCCCTCTTCCAGCTGCTCTTCTTCGACAGTGACGGGCCAGGTGCCCCAGCTTTCGTCGCGGATCGGCCAGGCCAGGGCCCGCACCACCTCGACCCCGTGCCAGCGGATCTGCCGCAGCGCCTCCTGCCCCCACAGGAAGGACAGCGGCCCGACCGCCACCCGCCGCAGCGCCGCCATCGGCTCTTCGGTCCCGTAAATCGCCGGATCGCTCATACCGCCCCCTCTGCCCGCCGGTCACCAAGCCGCCCACAAGCGGCCCGCCGATCATAGGCCGCGCGCCCTGCCGGTCAATTCGCCGCACCGCAGACCCGGCAAGCGCCGGGCAACACGGGCATAAAGCCCGCCCCCGCGCGGCTCCCGGTGCAACGCCGACGCCCCCGGCGCGACCCTCTCGACACCGTCACCGCCGCCAATGGACGCCGCCCCCGACCGGGACCGCCTCCCGCTCTTCTCTGGTCTTCCAAATACCCTCGGGGGAGGCCGCAGGCCGGGGGCAGAGCCCCCTCCGACGCCGCCACCGGCGACACCGCCCGGCGCAGCCCCGCCAGCCCGCGGACCGGCCCGACAGGCCCCGCCGCCGCTCAGGGCTTGCGGAACAGCCGCGTCTGTTCGAACAGCGCGTCCAGCGCCTCGAAGCGGTCCCGGGCCTCGGGCCAGACGGTTTCCTGCGCGGCGGCGATCAGCGCCTCCAGCACCATCATGGTCGAGACATTGGAATCCCAGGCCGAGGGGATCTCGACCCAGCAATTGAAGCTTTGCGTCGCGATCTCGGCCACCGGGCTGGACCACTGGTCGGTGATCAGCACCACCCGCACGCCGCGCTGCGTCGCCAGTTCCGCCAGCCGCAGCAGGTTCGCCTCGTAGCGGCGGATGTCGAAGACCAGCAGCACATCGCCCGCCTTCATGTCCACCAGGTAATGCGGCCATGTGGCCGAGGACGAGGTCAGATGTGTGACCCCGGGCCGCACCGCCTGAAGATGGGTGAAGGCGTAATCCGCCAGCGCATGGGTGATCCGCCCGCCGACAATGTACAACCCGTGCGAGGGGTCCGACAGCAGCGCCGCGGCGGCGTCGAAGCCACCAGAGCCGATATTGGCAAAGGTCGTCTGGATGTTCTGCGTCACCGCCTTGGCGAAGGTGTTCAGCGGGTGGCCGTCCGGCGCTTCTGTCGCCCAGACGGCGCGGCGCTCGGTCGGGCCCGAGGCCCGGGCCTGCAACTCTTCCCGCAGGGCCTGGTGGAACTGCGGAAAACCCTTGAAGCCCAGCTTCTGCACCATGCGCGCGATGGTGGGAGTCGACACCCCGGCCCCGGCAGCGACCACGGTGATGCTGGCCAGACCGGCGGCAGGATAATCCTCCAGCAGGGCATTGGCGACCTTGCGCTCTGACTGGGTCAGCGCGGTGTACTGCGCGCGGATGCGTTCGCGGACGGTCGCGGCCTGCTGGCTCAAGTGGGCTCCCCCGTGGCTGGTTCCTGGGCGGTTGACGGCCTCTGCCCGGGAATCCCCGACCGACCGATGAAGAGATATTGACACAACCGTGACAGTTGTGGAGACTTTTTTTCAGAAACGGGGGAATGACGATGTTCGAAGGCGATGACGACGACCGCACAGGGCCGGTCCGCGTGATCAACGGCTGCGGCAGGGGCGGCGTGCTTTTGCTGTGCGAACATGCCTCGGCGCATATCCCGGCGCGCTACGGCGGCCTTGGCCTGCGCGCCGAGTGGCGCGACAGCCATGCGGCATGGGACCCGGGCGCGCTGGCGCTGGCGCAGGTGCTGTCCTCTGCCCTGAACGCGCCGCTGGTGGCGGGGGCCGTGTCGCGGCTGGTCTACGACTGCAACCGGCCGCCCTCTTCGCCCTCTGCCATGCCCGAACGCTCCGAGGTGGTCGAGGTGCCGGGCAATGTCGGGCTGACGCCCGAAGCCCGGGCAGAACGGGTCGAATCGGTCTATGCCCCCTTCCTGGCCGCCGTAGAGGCGCAGCTTGGCCGCGCGCCCAGGGCGCTGGTGACGGTGCACAGCTTCACCCCGCTTTGGCACGGCACCCCGCGCGAGACAGAGATCGGCCTCTTGCACGACAGCGACGCGCGGCTGGCCGAGGCCATGCTGGCACGGGCGCCGCAGGGCCGCGTGGTGCACCTCAACCGCCCCTATGGCCCCGAGGATGGCGTGACCCATTCCCTGCAACTTCACGGCAAGGGGCTGCCCAACGTGATGATCGAGGCCCGCAACGACCTGCTGACCACCTCGAAGGATGTGCAGACCATGGCCATGGACCTGCTGGCCATGCTGACGCCCGCGCTTGCGGAGGTGGCCGATGCCTAGGCTTGCGACCGGCTTTGTCCACGGCGTCGACGCCATGAACCGCTTTATCGGGCGCATCGCCATGTACGGCATCTTCGTGCTGATCGGCGTGCTGCTCTGGTCGAGCGTGTCCAAGGCCGCCTTCCTGCCCTCGCTCTGGACGCTGGAGACGGCGCAATTCGTCATGGTCGCCTATTACGTCCTTGGCGGGCCCTACTCGATCCAGCTGGGGTCGAACGTGCGGATGGACCTGTTCTACGGCAACTGGACGATCCGCCAGAAGGCCTGGATGGATGCCTTCACCGTCTTCTTCCTGATGTTCTACCTCGGTGTGCTTCTTTACGGCGCGCTGGGATCGCTGGCCTATTCCATGGGCTACTTCGGGATGCAGCCGCTGGAGTATTTCATCGAGTTCTTCGGCGCGCTCTTCACCGGCGGCTTTGACGCGGCGGGCGAGAAACTGGGCTTTCTCGAACGCTCCTCGACCGCCTGGCGCCCGGTGATGTGGCCGGTCAAGCTGATCCTCGCATTCGGGGTTTTCCTGATGCTTTTACAATGCCTTGCGGAGCTGATCCGTGACATCGGCCGCATCCGCGGGGAAGAGATCTGATGAGTCAGGAACTGATCGCAATCGTCATGTTCTCGGGCATGATGCTGATGCTGATGACCGGGCAGCGGGTCTTCGGCGCCATCGGCTTTGTCGGCGCGCTGGCGGGGCTTCTGCTCTGGGGCACCGGGGGCGTCGACGTGCCCTTCGCCGCCGCCATGAAGCTGATGAAGTGGTATCCGCTTCTGACGCTGCCGATGTTCATTTTCATGGGCTACGTGCTGTCGGAATCGAAGATCGCCGACGATCTGTACAAGATGTTCCACGTCTGGATGGGGCCGGTGCGCGGCGGCCTTGCCATCGGCACCATCGGCTTGATGGTGCTGATCTCGGCCATGAACGGGCTTTCCGTGGCGGGCATGGCCATCGGCGCCACCATCGCCCTGCCGGAACTGCTGCGGCGGGGCTACGACAAGATCATGGTGACGGGGGTGATCCAGGCCGGGTCCAGTCTTGGCATCCTCGTGCCGCCCTCCGTCGTGCTGGTGCTTTATGCGATGATCGCGCGGCAGCCGGTGGGGCAGCTGTGGCTGGCGGGCGTGGTGCCCGGGCTGATGATGGCCACGATGTTCGTGATCTACATCTATGTGCGCTGCCGCCTGCAGCCCGAGCTGGGCCCGCCCCTGCCCGAGGAAGAGCGCAACGTCAGCCGCGCCGAAAAGCTGCGTCTTCTGCGGGCGGGCATCCTGCCGCTGGCGATCTTCGCGGTCATGATGGTGCCCTTCGTCAAGGGCTGGACCAGCCTCGTCGAAAGCTCGGCCATCGGCGCCATGGCGGCCTTCCTCGCCGCCGTGCTGAAGGGTCGCATGACCCGCGCCGTCTTCGAGACCTCGGTGCGCCAGACCCTCGCCATCTCCTGCATGTTCATGTGGATCATCCTCGCCGCGCTCGGGTTCGGCGCGATCTTCGACGGGCTGGGCGCGGTCGGCGCCATCGAGTCGCTGTTCACCGAGAAGCTGGGCCTGTCCCCCTGGATGATCCTGATCCTGATGCAGCTGTCGTTCATCGTCATGGGCACCTTCCTCGACGACACCGCGATGCTGGTGATCGTGGCGCCGCTCTATGTGCCGCTGGTGGGGGCGCTTGGCTTCGACCTGATCTGGTACGGGGTGCTCTACACGATCACGACGCAGATCGCCTACATGACGCCGCCTTTCGGCTACAACCTCTTCCTAATGCGCGCCATGGCGCCGCCGGAAATCGGCCTTATGGACATCTACCGCTCGATCATCCCCTTCGCGCTGGTCATGGTGCTGGCACTGGCCCTGATCATGGTGTTCCCGCAGATCGCCCTGTGGCTGCCGGGGCTGGTATACGGAAACTGAACCATAATGAGCCCCGACAACGGGGCCGCAAACCCTAGCAACCTGGAGACGTTGAAGATGACCACATCCCGCAGAAAGTTCCTGACCACCGCCGCCGTCGGCGCGGCGGCTGCCCCCCTCGCCGCGCCCGCGCTGGCGCAATCCACCATCACCTGGCGGATGCAGACCTATGCCGGTGCCGCACTGGCCGAACATGTGGTGAAGCCCGCCATCGACACTTTCAACAAGATCGCCGGCGACCGGATGCAGATCGAGCTGTTCTACGCCGACCAGCTTGTTCCCACGGGCGAGCTGTTCCGCGCCATGCAGCGCGGCACCATCGACGCGGTGCAGTCGGACGACGACTCGATGGCCTCGCCGACCGAGGTGACGGTCTTCGGCGGCTACTTCCCCTTCGCCTCGCGCTACTCGCTGGACGTGCCGGTGCTGTTCAACCAGTACGGCCTGAACGAGATCTGGGGCGAGGAATACGCCAAGGTCGGCGTCAAGCACATCAGCGCGGGCAGCTGGGATCCCTGCCATTTCGCCACCAAGGACCCGATCAACAGCCTTGCCGACCTTCAGGGCAAGCGCATCTTCACCTTCCCGACCGCGGGCCGCTTCCTGAGCCAGTTCGGGGTCGTGCCCGTCACCCTGCCGTGGGAAGACATCGAGGTCGCGGTGCAGACCGGCGAGCTTGACGGCATTGCCTGGTCGGGCATCACCGAGGACTACACCGTGGGTTGGGCGGACGTGACCAACTACTTCCTGACCAACAATATTTCGGGCGCGTGGATCGGGCATTTCTTCGCCAACCAGGGCCGTTGGGACGAACTGCCCGAGGACCTGCAACTGCTGCTGACCACCTGCATGGAGCAGTCGCATTACTACCGCCAGTGGTGGTACTGGGGCGGCGAAGCCTCGCTTCGCGTGAACGGCGACAAGCTGAAGCTGACCTCGATCCCCGATGCCGAATGGGATCAGGTCGAGAAAGCGGCCCAGACCTTCTGGGACGAGATCGCCGCCGAGTCCGAGACCAAGGCAAAGGTCGTCCAGATCTTCAAGCAGTACAACGCCGACATGGCCAAGGCCGGTCGTCCCTACCGCTACACCTGACGCATCCAAGCCCCGGCCCCGGCGCATGGGTGCCGGGGCCACTCTATTGAAAGGACTGCCAGACATGCCCGGCCCCCTGACCTTCGACGACCTGAAACAACAGGTTTCAACCGGCGCCATCGACACGGTGCTGGTCTGCATGGTGGACATGCAGGGCCGCCTGATGGGCAAGCGCTTTCACGCGGCGCATTTCGTCAACAGCGCGTGGGAGGAAACCCACTGCTGCAACTACCTGATGGCCACCGACCTCGTGATGTCGACGCCCGAGGGCTATGCCTCGACCTCGTGGGAGCAGGGCTACGGCGATTACGTGATGAAGCCGGACCTGTCGACGATCCGCCCGATGCCCTGGCTGCCCGCGACGGTCATGGTGCTTTGCGACCTTCTGGACCACCATACCCACGAAGAGGTGCCGCACAGCCCCCGCGCCATGCTGAAGAAGCAGGTGAAACGGGCCGAGGCCATGGGCCTGACCCCGCTGATGGCGACCGAGCTGGAATTCTTCCTCTTCGAGCGCAGCTTCGACGAGATCCGCAAGGGCGGCTTCCGCGATCTCGACACGCTGATCGGCTACAATCAGGACTACAACATCATGATGACCAGCCGGGAAGAGCATGTGATGCGCCCGGTCCGCAATCACCTCTATGCCGCCGGGCTGCCGATCGAGAACTCGAAGGGCGAGGCCGAGACCGGGCAGGAAGAGCTGAACATCAAGTATGCCCCGGCGCTGGACACCGCCGAGTACCACACCATCGCCAAGCACGCGGTGAAAGAGATCGCCCAGCAGCAGGGCCATGCCGCCAGCTTCCTGGCGAAATGGCACCACGACAAGGTGGGCTCCTCCAGCCACGTGCACATGTCTTTGTGGAAAGGGTCCGACCCGGCCTTCTACGACAAGGACGACGCGCTTGGCATGTCGGACCTGATGAAGAGCTACACCGCGGGCCTGCTGAAATACGCCCCCGACATCATGATTTTCCTCGCCCCCTACATCAACAGCTACAAGCGCTTCGTGGCGGGCACCTTCGCGCCGACGCGGATCATCTGGTCGGTCGACAACCGCACCGCGGGCTTCCGGCTGTGCGGCGACGGCACCAAGGCTGTGCGCATCGAATGCCGCGTCGGCGGGTCGGACCTGAACCCCTATACCGCCATGGCCGCCCTGCTGGCGGCGGGGCTGAAGGGCATCGAGGACGGGCTGGACCTGCAACCGGCCTTCACCGGCGACGCCTATGCGGGCGAGGCGCCAGAATTGCCGACCACCCTGCCCGCCGCACGGGCCGCGCTGCTGGCCTCGGACCTGCTGCGCGAGGCCTTCGGCGAGGACGTGGTGATCCACTACGCCCGCGCGGCAGAGGTGGAAATCGAGGACTTCAACCGCGTCGTGACCGACTACGAGATCGCGCGCGGCTTCGAGATGGCCTGACCAAAGGCCCAGTGAGGAACACATGAGCAAGACCCTGAAGAACATCTCTCCCATCGACGGCAGCACCTATGCCGAGCGCCCGGTCCTGACGCTGGACGCGGCGCAGGCCGCCGCCGCGCGCGGCAAGGCGGCGCAGGCGGCATGGGCCGCGCGTCCGTTGCAGGAACGTATCGACCTCGTGATGGCCGGTGTCGCCGCCGTCGGCGCGATGAACGACGAGATCGTGCCGGAACTGGCGCATATGATGGGCCGCCCGGTCCGCTTCGGCGGCGAATTCGGCGGTTTCAACGAGCGGGCCTCTTACATGGCGGGGATCGCCGCCGAAGCGCTCGCCCCCATCGAGGTCGGCGAGGATCAGACCTTTACCCGCTACATCAAGCGCGTGCCGCTGGGTCTGGTCTTTGTCGTGGCGCCCTGGAACTACCCCTACATGACGGCGATCAACACGGTCGCCCCCGCCCTGATCGCGGGCAATACCGTCATGCTGAAGCACGCCACGCAGACGCTGCTGGTGGGCGAGCGCATGGCGCGGGCCTTCCATCAGGCGGGCGTGCCCGAGGATGTCTTCCAGAACGTCTTCCTCGACCATGACACCACCTCGGCGCTGATCGCGGGCAATGCCTTCGACTTCGTGAACTTCACCGGCTCGGTCGGCGGTGGCCGCGCCATCGAGCGCGCAGCGGCGGGCACCTTCACCGGCACCGGGCTGGAGCTTGGCGGCAAGGACCCGGGCTACGTCATGGAGGACGCCGATCTGGATGCCGCCGTCGACACGCTGATCGACGGGGCGATGTTCAACTCGGGCCAGTGCTGCTGCGGGATCGAACGGATCTACGTGCACGAGTCGCTCTACGACGCCTTCCTCGAAAAGGCGCTGGCGGTGGTGCGCGGCTACAGGCTGGGCAACCCGCTGGACCCCGAGACCACCATCGGCCCCATGGCGCATGTACGCTTCGCGCAGGAGGTCCGCGCCCAGATCGCCGAGGCCGTCGAGATGGGCGCCACCGCCCATATCGAGACCATGCCCGGGGACGACGGCGGCGCCTATCTGACGCCGCAGATCCTGACCGGCGTGACCCACGACATGCGCGTCATGCGCGACGAAAGCTTCGGCCCGGTCGTGGGCATCATGAAGGTCCGCGACGACGAAGAGGCCATCGCGCTGATGAACGACAGCGCCTTCGGCCTGACCGCCTCGCTCTGGACGGCGGATGTGGAACGCGCGCAGGCGGTGGGTGACCGGATCGAGACCGGCACCGTCTTCCTGAACCGCGCCGACTACCTCGACCCGGGCCTGTGCTGGACCGGCTGCAAGCAGACCGGGCGCGGCGGCGGCCTGTCGGTGATCGGCTTCCACAACCTGACCCGGCCCAAGTCCTACCACCTGAAGCGCGTGACCCGCGCCTGACGGACCGGCCCGGCCCGCACGGGGCCGGGTGCGAACACGCGGGCCGCGCCGCACAACCGGCGCGGCCCACCAGCGCCAAGGGCCTGTTCCCCGACCGGGGGCCCGCCACGCGCGCAAGACGGCACCCGGCCCCTCCCCTTCAGGGCCGGGCAGCCAGACCGACAAGCCCCCGCCCCTTCGCCGGGCGGGTCACACCCTCCACCAGACAGGCCGCCCCCGCGACGGGTCCGGCGCCCAACACAGACAAAGAGCCCCGACATGAGCCTCACCGGAAACTGGTCCTACCCCACCGCCATCAAGTTCGGCGCAGGCCGCATCGCGGAACTGCCCGCCGCCTGCGCGCAGGCTGGCATGACGCGCCCCCTGCTGGTCACCGACAAGGGGCTGGCCGATCTGCCGATCACCGATGCGACGCTGGACATCCTCGAAGCCGCCGGGCTGGGCCGCGCGCTTTTCGCCGACGTCGATCCGAACCCGAACGAGATCAACCTTGCCGCCGGTGTCGCCGCCTATCGGGACGGCGGCCACGACGGGGTGATCGCCTTCGGCGGCGGCTCGGGGCTGGATCTGGGCAAGATGGTCGCCTTCATGGCGGGCCAGACGCGCCCGGTCTGGGACTTCGAGGATATCGGCGACTGGTGGACCCGCGCCGATGCCTCTGTCATCGCGCCCATCGTGGCGGTGCCGACCACCGCCGGGACCGGCTCCGAGGTGGGGCGCGCCAGCGTCATCACCAATTCCGAGACGCATGAGAAGAAGATCATCTTCCACCCCAAGGTGCTGCCCGCCGTGGTGATCTGCGACCCCGAGCTGACCGTGGGCATGCCGAAGCCGATCACCGCGGGCACCGGGCTCGACGCCTTCGCGCATTGCGTCGAGGCGTTCAGCAGCCCGCATTACCACCCCATGAGCCAGGGCATCGCGCTGGAGGGGATGCGGCTGGTCAAAGACTACCTGCCCCGCGCCTACGCCGACGGCACCGATATCGAGGCGCGCGCGCAGATGATGTCGGCGGCGATGATGGGTGCCACCGCCTTCCAGAAGGGCCTGGGCGCGATCCACGCCATGAGCCACCCCATCGGCGCGCATTTCAACACCCACCACGGCACCACCAACGCGGTCTGCATGCCCGCCGTGCTGGCCATGAACGCCGAGGCCATCAAGGACCGCTTCGACATGGCGGCGGGCTATCTTGGCATCTCGGGCGGCTTCGCGGGCTTCCAGACCTTCGTGCAGGGGCTGAACGACACGCTGGGCATCCCGCGCCGCCTGTCGGACATGGGCGTGACCGAGGACGCCATCCCGGCGCTGGTGGCGGGCGCGCTGAAGGATCCGTCCTGCGGCGGCAACCCGGTGGCGCTGACGGCGGAGAACCTCGAGGGCCTGTTCCGCGCCGCGCTCTGACGGAGGGGGCTCTGCCCCCGCTCGCTGCGCTCGCCCCCCGCGGTATTTTGAGGACCAGAGAAAGGGCCGGGACGACCTTTCCCGCAGCGGCGCCGGGCCCGGATCGTGGCCCGGTCCGGCTTGCCGCCTTCTCAGGCGGCACCCGCCCGCGCGATCGGGTCTGCCTTGCTGCGTCTGCGGAGTCGCACACGCAAGGGTGATTGCCTCCACGCCCCCGCGGGCTGTGGACAATGGCCCTCTGCTCCCTATGATTCCCGCCACAGGGATACGCGGCAGCCTGCCCGCGCGCCGCGATCCAAGGGGGAAAGAGCGATGAGTGACCACCCGCAGGCGCCGCTTGCCGAGGGGCCGATGCTGGCCTGCCCGGTCTGCGACACGCTGCACGCAGAGCCACAGGTGCCGGTGGGCCATGTCGCCCGCTGCCGCCGCTGCGGCCATGTGCTGGCCGCCCCGCGCGAGGGCGCCTTTGCCCGCGTGCTGGCGCTGGCCATCACCTCGGTCATCCTGATGGTCGGCGCGGTCTTCTTTCCCTTCATCGAACTGGATGCCGCGGGCCTGCACAACCGCGCCTCGGTGCTGGATGCGGTGCTGGCCTTCTCGACCGGGCTGATGGTACCCCTGTCCTTCGCGGTGGCGCTGCTGATCGTGCTGATCCCCACCGCGCGGCTGTTCGCGATCATCTACACCATCGGGCCGCTGGTGGCCGGGCGCCCGCCCTTCGCCGGCGCCACGCGGGCCTTCCGCCTGTCCGAGCGCCTGCGGCCCTGGTCGATGGCCGAAATCTTCATCATCGGGGTCGCCGTCGCATTGGTGAAGGTCGCGGGCCTCGCCACCGTCAGCCTTGGCCCAGCCTTCTGGGCCTTTGCCATCCTCGTCCTTGTCACCGTCCTTCAGGACAACGCCATGTGCCGGTACACGATATGGAAAACGCTGGAACAGCCGAGCTGATCACGGCGCGGCAGGCGGGCCTTGTCGCCTGCACGCGCTGTGGCCGGGTCCACCGCCCCTCGGAAGAGGCCTGCACGCGCTGCGGCGCGCCGCTGAACCCCGCTGGGCGCAAGTCCATGCAGGCGGTCTGGGCCTGGCTGGTGGCGGGCGTCGTGGTCTACATCCCCGCCAACATCTACCCGATGCTGCGCACCTCCACCCTGCTGGACCAGTCGGAAAGCACCATCGTCGGCGGCGCCATCGAGCTTGTGCAACACGGCTCTTACGCGGTGGCGGCCATCGTCTTCATCGCCTCGGTCCTGATCCCCGTTGGCAAGTTCATCGCCATCGGTTACCTGGCGCTGGACCTGACGCCCTCGACCCTGCTGAACAAGCACCAGCGGCACCGCCTTTACGAGGTGGTCGAGTTCATCGGCCGCTGGTCGATGATCGACGTCTTCGTCGTGGCCATCCTGTCGGCCCTTGTCCAGCTTGGGTCCGTCGCTATCATTAACCCCGGTATCGCCGCGGTCAGCTTTGCCCTTTCGGTTGCCTTCACGATGCTGTCGGCCCAGGCCCTGGACCCGCGGCTGATCTGGGACGAAGACGAGAAAGAAGAGCACCCTTGAGCGCACCCACCCCAGCAGAGCCCCATGTCACACCCGTCCGCAGGCGCCGGCTTTCGGGGCTGTCCTTCGTCTGGCTGGTGCCGGTGCTCGCGCTGGCCGTGTCGCTGGGCATCGCCTACCAAAGCTATGCCGCACGCGGGGTGCTGGTCGAGATCGCCTTTGAAAGCGCCTCCGGCGTGGTCGCGGCGAAAACCGAGCTCAAGTACCGCGACGTCACCGTGGGCATGGTCGAGGACGTGGCCTTTTCCAGCGATCTCTCGCGGGTCGTGGTCGGCGTCCGGGTGGCCCGGAACGTGGCGCCCTACCTCGATGCGGACGCGAAATTCTGGGTCGTCCGGCCCGAAGTCACGACGCAGGGCATCAGCGGGCTGAACACCGTGCTGTCCGGCGTCTACATCGAAGGCCGCTGGGATTCCGAGGCCGGCGAAGCTCTGACGGAATTCGAGGGGCTGGAGCGCGAGCCGCTGGCCGACGGGACCCGGCCCGGCACGGCCATCGTGCTGCGGGCCAAGGAGGGAAACTCGATCGTTGCCGGCGCCCCGATCCTCTACAAGGGGATCAAGGTCGGCGCCGTCGAGGCCCCCGAACTGACCCGGCGCGGCGACGGCGTGGTGATCCGCGGCTTCGTCGAGGCGCCCTACAACCAGATCCTGACCCGCAATTCGCGCTTCTGGGATATCTCGGGCATCTCGGTCTCTGTCGGCGCGGGCGGCGTGTCGCTCGACTTCACCTCGGTCGCCTCGCTGCTGCAGGGCGGCATCGCCTTCGACACGCTGGTGGCGGGCGGAGAGATGGCGCGCGCGGGCCAGAGCTACACGCTTTACGCCGATGCCGAAGAGGCGCGCGTCAGCCTGCTGGAGGATCCGGGCTCGGCACGGCTGCGGGTGCTGGCCACCTTCGACGGCTCGGTGGCGGGGCTGAGCGAGGGCGCGCTGGTGCGGTTCCGCGGCGCGCCGGTGGGCGAGGTCAGCTCGGTCGGCATGGTGGCCGAAACCGAGGGCAACCGCCGCGTGGTCTACATGCAGGCGACCCTGTCGTTGCGGCCCGGGCGGCTGGGACTGGACAGCGACACGAATGCCGCCGAAAGCATGGATTTCCTCAGCGACATGGTCGCGCAGGGCCTGCGGGCGCAGCTGTCGACCGCGAGCATCCTGTCCAGCGACCTCGTGGTGAACCTTGTCGAGGTGCCCGACGCAGAGCCCGCGGTGCTGGCCTCTGACGGCGACTCGCTGCCGCGCCTGCCGACCATCACCGCCGAGATGTCCGACCTGAACGCCACCGCCGAGGGCGTCTTCGAGCGCATCAACAACCTGCCGGTCGAGGAACTCATGGCGGCAATCCAGGGGCTGGTGGAAAACGCCAATACCCTGGTCGCCTCGGACGACACGCGGCAGATCCCGGCAGAGGTCAACGCCACGCTGGCCGAGCTGCGCACGCTTTCGCCCGACCTCAGGAAGACGCTGAACGAGTTGCAGACCACCGTCGCCGAAGCGCGCGGAACCCTGGGCGAGGCCACGCTGATCGTGCGCGACCTGCGCGAGGGCGGCGCCAGCGAAAAGCTCAACCAGGCGCTGACCTCGGCGGCAGACGCCGCCGACGCCGTCGAAAGCGCGGCGCTGGAACTGCCCAAGATCACCGCCCGTGTGAGCGGCCTCGTCGGACGGGCCGAAACGGTGATCGACGCCTACGGAGACGGCTCGCGGCTGATCACCGGGGCGCTGTCGACGCTGCGGGATATCAGCCAGGCGGCGGATGCCATGCGCACCCTCGCCCGGACCCTGCAACGCAACCCCAACTCTCTGCTCCTGGGACGGTGACATGCGTATGAAAACTCTGGTGGCCGGGATGGTCGCCCTTACACTGGCCGCCTGCGGAACCTCCGGGCCGCAGTACCTCGTCGAGACCCCGGCCTCGGACCTGCGCGTACGCGCCCGGGTGCCGACCATGGTGGTGCGCACCGTTTCGCTGCCCAGCTACGCGGCGGACGAGGCCATCGCCTTCCAGGCCGAGGACGGGTCGGTGCAGATGATGAACAAGGGGCTCTGGGCGGACGAGCCCGAGCGCGCCACAACGCTGGCGATCACCCGGCACCTGAACACCATGACCTCGGCCAAGGTGGCGCCCGACCCCTGGCCGCTGCCGCAGCCCGCCATCGGCGTTCTGGATATCCGGGTCGAGACCTTCATCGCCACGCGGCAGCGCAGCTTCCGCATGTCAGGCCAGTATTTCCTGGGCTCCGAGACGCCCGACCCGATCGTGCCGGACGATCCCGACAAGGATCCGATCGAACGGCCCGCGCCGCTCTCTGACAAGGCGCGGAACTTCGATCTGCAGATCCCGCTGACCGGCCCCGGCCCCGGCGCCATCGCCACCGCGCAGGCCGCCGCGCTGAAAAGCCTCGCCGAGGCCATCGCCCGCGACATGGCGCGCTGAGCCCACGGGGTCTTCGACGAAGACCCCGCCCGCGGCCAAAGTCTTCGTCGAAGACTTTGGCGCCCCCGCAGCGGTTGGCCTTTGCGGCGCCACCCGCCTATGCTGGCCCCACATTCCGCCTTTCAGGACGACACCCATGAAAACCGCCATCGCCACCGTTTCGATCTCTGGCAACCTGCGCGAGAAGCTCGAGGCCATCGCCGCGGCGGGATTCGACGGCATCGAGATCTTCGAACAGGATTTCATCGCCGATGAGGCCGGCCCGCGCGAGGTCGGGCGGATGATCCGCGACCACGGGCTGGAGATCCCGCTGTTCCAGCCGTTCCGCGATTTCGAGGGGCTGCCCGGCGGGCTGCGCGCCAAGGCCTTCGACCGGGCCGAGCGCAAGTTCGACCTGATGCAGGAACTGGGCACCGACCTCGTGCTGGTCTGCTCTTCCTGCCATCCCCAAAGCCTGGGCGGCATCGACCGCGCCGCCGACGACTTCGCCGAACTGGGAGAGCGCGCCGCCAGACGCGGGCTGCGCGTGGGCTTCGAGGCGCTGGCCTGGGGCCGCCACATCAACGACCACCGCGACGCCTGGGAGGTGGTGCGCCGCGCCGACCACCCTGCCGTGGGTCTGATCCTGGACAGCTTCCACACCCTGTCGCGCGGCATCGACCCCGATACCATCCGCCGCATTCCCGGCGACCGCATCTTCTTCGTCCAGCTTGCCGACGCGCCGAAGATCGACATGGACCTGCTGTACTGGTCGCGGCACTTCCGCAACATGCCCGGCGAGGGCGATCTGGACGTGCAGGGCTTCATGCGGGCGGTCATGGCGGCGGGCTACACCGGGCCGATCAGCCTGGAGATCTTCAACGACCAGTTCCGCGGCGGCCCGACGAAGACGCTGGCCCGCGACGGCTATCGGTCGATCGTGGCGCTGATGGACGACGTGCGCCGGGCCGAACCCGAGGCCAAGGTCGACCTTGCGCCGATGCCCGCGCGGGTCGCGCCCCGGGGAGTGTCCTTCATCGAGTTCGCCTCGCGCGGGGAGGAGGCGGAAGAGCTGCGCGCCCTGCTGTCCGGCCTTGGCTTCGAGGTCGTCGGCCAGCACCGCAACAAGGCGGTGACCCTCTGGCAACAGGGCGAGATCCGCATCGTCGTCAATGCCGAGGAAGAGGGCCACGCGGCGCGGGCCTTCAACCTGCGCGGCACCTCGGTCTGCGACCTTGGCCTTCTGGTCGACAGTGCCGCCGAGGTGGCCGAGCGGGCGGCCCGCCTTGGCTCCCAGCCCTTCAGCCAGCCGAACGGACCCGGCGAGGTGCCGATCCCGGCGGTTCGCGGCCTGTCCGGTTCGGTCCTGCACTTCATGGATTCCAGCGCCACGCTTGGCGGCGTCTGGGAACAGGAGTTCACCGGAGCGGGGGGCGCCGTCCCGGGCGCCGGGCTGCAACGCGTCGATCACATCGCCCAGACGATGACCTATGACGAGATGCTCAGCTGGACGCTGTTCTACACCACCCTGCTGGACATGCGTAAAAGCCCCATGGTCGATGTGATCGACCCGGACGGGCTGGTGCGCAGCCAGGTGGTCGAGGCACCGGACGGGGCGCTGCGGGTCACGCTGAACGGCGCGGATACCTACCGTACCCTCGCCGGCGCCTTTCTCGAGGAAAGCTTCGGCGCGCCGGTGCAGCATATCGCGCTGGCCACCGACGATATCTTCGCAACGCTCGACCTGCTGCGCGCGAGGGGCTTCAGCCCCCTGCCGATCCCGCAGAACTACTTCGACGATCTCGCCGCGCGCTTCGACTTTCCCGAGGGGCTGCTGGAGAAGATGCAGGCCGCCAATGTCCTTTACGACGAGGATGCCAGCGGCGCCTTCTTCCAGTGCTACACGCCGACCTTCGCGGGCGGGTTCTTCTTCGAGATCGTCGAGCGGCGCGCGGGATACGGCGGATACGGCGCCCCGAACGCGCCCTTCCGCATCGCCGCGCAAAAGCGGTTGCGCCGCACCAAGGGTGTGCCCGCCCTCTGACGAAGCGCCCCGGCGGGGCCACCCAGCGCGCGTCCCGCCCGCCAGGCGCCCAGAGGATGCCCCGCTGACCGACGGCTCGAAAACCCGCGCCGCCACGGCCTGCCCGAGGTCAGGGCTGTTCTTCCCGGGGGCCTCAAGGCGCGGATCACCGCCCGCCCTGTCCGCGACCGATCTGCACGGCAAGAAGGTGGCATTCGCAAGCCGCTTCCGCCGTTCCCCCATGCAGGGGCCACGGCCCGGCGCGTCACAGGCGCGCCAGCGTCTCCTGCATCAGCCGCCCGGCGGCGCGGCTGTGCTGGCGGTAGCGGTGGCTGATCACGAAATAGGGCGTGACGAGGATCGGCTCGACCAGCGGCAGGGTCACCAGATCCGCCGCCAGCGGGCCCGCCGCCAGAAGGCTTGCCGCCTCCGCCGACAGCGAGGTGATCACGCTGGTGTCCCCCGCCAGCATCGCCAGCGCCACCAGCAGCGAAGAGCTGTTCGTGACCCGGGGCGGCACCGGCAGGCCCTGCCCCCGGAAGGCGCCCTCGACCGCCACCCGGATCGGCGAGCCCCGTTCCTGGATGACCCATTCGAAGGGCAGCGTGTCGGCCAGCGCCACCGCCCCCTGCCCCGCCAGCGGGTGCGACCGGCGGACCATCAGCTCCGCCACCTCGTTGCGTGCCGGGTATAGCTCGAAGTCGGCCCCCTCGACCCCCGGCGGCAGGCGCGCGACGATGAAGTCCATCGTCCCCTCCTGCAACCCCCGCACCAGCTGCGCCGAGGGCCCCACGTCCACCGTCACCCGGATGCCCGGGGTCTCGGCCTTCACCGCCTGCACGGCGGGCACCACGCAACCCACCGCCGGACCGGTGACGGTGCCAACGCGGACCTCTCCGGCGGTGCCGCGCTGAAGCTCGGTGACCTCGGTTTCGAGGCTTTCGAAGCCCGACAGGATCGCGCGGGCATGGCGCAGGCAGGCGGCGCCCAGTTCCGTTGCCTCCATCCCGCGCGGGTGGCGGTAGAACAGCGCGCCGCCCAGCTCCCGCTCCATTTCCGCCAGCGCGCGCGAGGCAGCGGGCTGCGACAGGCCCATGGCCTCGGCGGCGACCTGCAACTGCCGCCGCTCGGCGATCAGGTTCATCAGGTGCAGGTGCTGGGGCTTCAGGCGGCGCAGCAGGGACATGACATTTCCAGACATGACGAAATCGGTATGCATCTTATGCCTAATCCGATTTGAGAGGCATGTCAGCCCCGTGTTACCTGTTCGGGCAGGGCCGCACCGGGCCCACATTCGGGACGCGTCGTGGAGGACAACGGACGCCCCCACCAGTGGAGGAAGACATGAAGCTCAAGACCCTTCTGGCCGCGTCCGTCGCGGCCCTCACGCTTGCGACCGGCGCCATGGCGGACGGGCTTATCGGCATCGCCATGCCGACCAAATCCTCGGCCCGCTGGATTTCCGACGGCGAGTCCATGGTCAAGCAGTTCCAGGACGCCGGTTACGAGACCATCCTGCAATATGCCGAGGACGACATCCCCAACCAGCTGGCGCAGATCGAGAACATGATCACCAATGGCGTCGACGCGCTGGTGATTGCCGCCATCGACGGCACCACCCTGTCGAACGCGCTGGAGAACGCCTATTACGCCGAGATCCCGGTCATCGCCTACGACCGCCTGATCCGCGACAGCGAACACGTCAGCTACTACGCCACCTTCGACAACTTCCAGGTCGGCGTGCTTCAGGCCACCTCGCTGGTCGAGGGTCTGGAACAGCGCTTCCCCGATGTCTCGCCGTGGAACGTCGAGCTGTTCGGCGGTTCGCCCGACGACAACAACGCCTATTTCTTCTACGATGGCGCGATGTCGGTGCTGCAACCGATGATCGACGAGGGCAAGGTCAACGTCGTGTCCGGCCAGATGGGCATGGACACGGTCGGCACCCTGCGCTGGGACGGCGCGGTGGCGCAGGCGCGCATGGATAACCTTCTGTCCGCGCATTACACCGACGCCCGCGTGCATGGCGTGCTGTCGCCCTACGACGGCCTGTCCATCGGCATCCTCTCCTCGCTCAAGGGCGTGGGCTACGGCTCGGGCGACATGGCCATGCCGATTGTCTCGGGTCAGGACGCCGAGGTGCCCTCGGTCAAGTCGATCCTCGCGGGCGAGCAGTATTCGACCGTCTTCAAGGACACCCGCGAACTGGCCAAGGTCACCGTGGGCATGGTCGAGGCGCTGCTGGAAGGCGGCGAACCCGAGATCAACGACACCGAGACCTATGACAACGGCGTCAAGGTCGTGCCCTCCTACCTGCTGGTGCCGCATCCGGTGGATGCCTCCAACTATGAGGAAATGCTGATCGGCTCGGGCTACTACACGGCCGACCAGATCCAGTAACCGGCCCTTTGGCCAAGCGCCGTCCGGGCCGGTGTCCGGGCGGCTTTTCCCAAAAAGGACAGGGGTTTGTCGGAGATGCGGCCGCTTCTGGAAATGCGCGCGATCACCAAGGAGTTCCCGGGCGTCAAGGCGCTGGACACGGTGAACCTGTCGGTGCGCGAGGGCGAGATCCACGCGCTGGTGGGTGAGAACGGCGCCGGAAAGTCGACGCTGATGAAGGTGCTGTCGGGGGTCTACCCGGCGGGCAGCTACGAGGGCGAGATCCACTACGACGGCGCGCTGGCCGCGTTCCGCAATATCGCCGACAGCGAGGCCCGGGGCATCATCATCATCCACCAGGAGCTTGCTCTGGTGCCGCAGCTGTCGATTGCCGAGAACCTCTTTCTGGGCAACGAGATCGCGGGCCGTGGCGGGGTGATCCGCTGGCAGGAAACGCTCAGCCGCACCGAGGCGCTGTTGCGCAAGGTGGGCCTTGGCCGCGAGGCGCCGACCACCAAGGTCGACAAGCTGGGCGTGGGCAAGCAGCAGCTGGTCGAGATCGCCAAGGCCCTGTCGAAGGACGTGCGCCTGCTGATCCTCGACGAGCCCACCGCCGCCCTGTCGGAATCCGACAGTCAGGCGCTTCTGGACCTCATGCTGGAGTTGAAACAGCAGGGCGTCACGCAGATCATCATCAGCCACAAGCTGAACGAGGTGCGCCGCGTGGCCGACACCGTGACCGTGATCCGCGACGGCACCACCGTCAGCACCAAGGACGCCCGGGCCGCGCCGATCACCGAGGACGAGATCGTCCGCGACATGGTGGGCCGGGACATGGCGCACCGCTACCCGGACCGTGAACGCCGCGCCGGTGACGTTCTGATGCAGGTCGCGGGCTGGAACGTCTACCACCCCGAACACGCCGACCGGCACGTCATCCGCGACGTCGATTTCACCGTCCGCGCGGGCGAGGTCGTGGGCATCGCGGGCCTGATGGGCGCGGGCCGCACCGAACTGGCGATGAGCATCTTCGGCCGCTCGTGGGGGCAGAACATCTCGGGCGAGGTGCAGATCAGCGGCAAGCCCGCCAATGTCTCTGACGTGCCGCGCGCCATTCAGGCGGGCCTCGCCTATGTGACCGAGGACCGCAAGAGCCTTGGCCTCGTGCTGGACGAGACCATCCGCAAGAACATCACGCTGGCCAATCTGCCCGCCGTGTCCAGCAACGCGATCCTCAACGAGAACCGCGAGACCGCGGTGGCCGAGGACTACCGGCGCGCGCTGAACATCCGCACGCCCGGCGTCTTTCAGCGGGTGGTGAACCTGTCGGGCGGCAACCAGCAGAAGGTGGTGCTGTCGAAGTGGCTCTTTGCCGAACCCGAGGTGCTGATCCTCGACGAGCCAACGCGCGGCATCGACGTCGGCGCGAAATTCGAGATCTACGGGATCATCAACGACCTCTCCGCCCAAGGGAAGGGCGTGGTGATGATCTCTTCCGAGATGCCCGAGCTTCTGGGCATGTGTGACCGCATCTACGTGATGAACGAGGGCGCGCTTGTCGGCGAACTCAGCGCCGCCGAGGCCAGCCAGGAGGCCATCATGTCCCTGATCGTGACGGAATAGGACCAAGCCATGACAGAGCAAACCGTCGATACGACCGCCGAAGTCCGCCGCAAGGGCATGGGCGAATACCTTGTTGCGAACCTGCGGGAATACGGCCTGCTGTTCGCGCTGATCGCCATCATGGCCTTCTTCCAGATCGTCACGGACGGCACCCTGCTGAAGCCCGTGAACATCACCAACCTGCTGTTGCAGAACAGCTATATCGTCATCATGGCGCTGGGGATGCTGATCGTCATCGTCGCCGGGCACATTGACCTGTCGGTGGGATCGGTCATGGGCTTCGTCGGCGCCTTCGCCGCCGTGATGATCGTCAACTGGGGCGTGCCGGTGCTGCCGACCATGCTGGCCTGCCTTGTCGTGGGTGGTGTCATCGGCGCGGCGCAGGGCTATTGGGTGGCTTATTGGGGCATCCCGTCCTTCATCGTGACGCTGGCGGGGATGCTGGTGTTCCGGGGCGCGTCGCTCTGGCTGCTGGAAGGCCAGTCGGTCGGCCCCTTCCCGCGCGAGTTCCAGGTGATCGCCAACGGCTTTGTCCCCGACATCGTGGGCCGCGAGACCGGCGAAAGCCTTGGGGCGCTCTTCGGCGCCCGCCGCCTGAACGTGCTGGCTCTGGCCACCGGGGTCGTGGCCGCCGCCGTGGTGATCTGGATGGGCCTGGCCAAGCGCGCGCGCAACAAGGCCTACGGGATCGAGGACGAGCCGACCTCGTTCTTCGTGCTGCGCACCGGCATCATCGCGGTTGCGCTGATCTTCATCTGCTTCAAGCTGTCGACCTTCCGGGGCCTGCCCAACGTGCTGCTGACCATGGGTGTGCTGACGGTGCTTTACGCCTTCATCACCGAGCGCACGACGCTGGGCCGCCGCATCTACGCGCTTGGCGGCAACGTGAAGGCGGCGCAGCTGTCGGGGATCAAGACCAAGCGGCTGACCTTCCTCGCCTTCACCAACATGGGCATCCTCGCCGCCGCCGCCGGGCTGGTCTTCGCCGCGCGTCTGAACACGGCGACACCCAAGGCTGGCTTCGCGCTGGAGCTGGACGTGATCGCGGCGGTCTTCATCGGCGGCGCCTCGATGTCGGGCGGCGTCGGCAAGATCGTCGGCGCGGTCGTCGGCGCCTTCCTGATGGGCGTGCTGAACAACGGCATGTCGATCATGGGCATCGGCATCGACTACCAGCAGGTCATCAAGGGCCTCGTGCTGCTCGCCGCCGTGATCTTCGACGTCTACAACAAATCGAAACAGGGGTGACGCGGGCCGGGGTGCCGGTCTGAACCCCGGCCTGCCCCTTCCCGAAACCATTCCGACCATCCGTAGGCCGGGCCTTTGTCCGGCAATCCCCAAGGAACCGACATGACCTTCAAACCCGCCGAATGGCCCCGCAAGCTGCGCTCTCAGGAATGGTACGGCGGCAACAGCCGCGACACGATCTACCACCGGGGCTGGCTGAAGAACCAGGGCCACCCGCACGACCTCTTCGACGGGCGCCCGATCATCGGCATCCTCAACACCTGGGCCGAGCTGACCCCCTGCAACGGCCACCACGTCAAGGAACTGGTCGAGAAGGTGAAGGCCGGCGTCTGGGAGGCGGGCGGCTTCCCGGTCGAGGTGCCGGTCTTCAGCGCTTCGGAAAACACCTTCCGCCCCTCGGCGATGATGTTCCGCAACCTCGCGGCGCTGGCGGTCGAGGAAACCATCCGCGGCCAGCCCATCGACGGCTGCGTGCTGATGGTGGGCTGCGACAAGACCACGCCCTCTCTGATCATGGGCGCGGCCTCGGTCGACCTGCCGTCTATCGTCGTCACCGGCGGGCCGATGCTGAACGGCTACTACAAGGGGGAACGCGTGGGGTCTGGCACGCACCTCTGGAAGTTCTCCGAGATGGTGAAGGCCGGAGAGATGACGCAGGAGGAATTCCTCGAAGCCGAGGCCTCGATGTCCCGCTCGACCGGCACCTGCAACACCATGGGCACGGCCTCGACCATGGCGTCCATGGCCGAAGCGCTTGGCATGGCGCTGTCGGGCAACGCGGCCATCCCGGCGGTGGACAGCCGCCGCCGCGTCATGGCGCAACTGTCGGGGCGGCGCATCGTGCAGATGGTCAAGGACGACCTGAAGCCCTCGGACATCATGACCAAGCAGGCGTTTGAGAACGCCGTCCGCACCAATGGCGCCATCGGCGGCTCGACCAATGCGGTCGTGCACCTGCTGGCCATGGCGGGCCGCACCGGCGTCGATTTCACGCTCGACGATTTCGACCGCTGCGGGCGCGATATCGAGACCATCGTGAACCTGATGCCCTCGGGCGAATACCTGATGGAGGAATTCTTCTACGCGGGCGGCCTTCCAGTCGTGCTGAAGCGCCTCGGAGAGGGCGGCAAGCTGCACAAGGACGCGCTGACCGTCTCGGGCCAGAGCATCTGGGACGAGGTCAAGGATGTGCAGAACCACAACGAGGACGTGATCCGACCCGTTGGCAAGGGTCTGACGCAACAGGGCGGCATCGCCGTGCTGCGCGGCAACCTCGCGCCCAAGGGCGCGGTGCTGAAGCCCTCTGCCGCGTCGAAGCACCTGCTGACGCACCGGGGCCGCGCCGTCGTCTTCGAGGACATCGACGACTACAAGGCCAAGATCAACGACGAGGCGCTGGATATCGACGAGACCTGCGTCATGGTGCTGAAGAACTGCGGTCCCAAGGGCTATCCCGGCATGGCCGAGGTCGGCAACATGGGTCTGCCGCCCAAGGTGCTGAAGAAGGGCATCACCGACATGGTCCGCATCTCGGATGCGCGCATGTCGGGCACCGCCTATGGCACGGTGATCCTGCATACCTCGCCCGAGGCCGCCGCCGGTGGCCCGCTGGCGGTCGTCCAGAACGGCGACATGATCGAGGTGGACGTGCCCAACCGCCGCCTGCATCTGGACATCACCGAGGCCGAACTGGCCGCCCGTCTGGAGGCATGGCAGCCCACGCACGAACAGCCCGCCAGCGGCTACGCATGGCTGCACAACGCCCATGTGGAAGGCGCCGACACCGGGGCCGACCTCAGCTTTCTCAAGGGCTGCCGGGGCAATGCCGTGGGCAAGGACAGCCACTGATGAAACTCGCACTCGTCGGCATCGGCAAGATCGCGGTGGACCAGCACGTCCCCGCCATCGCCGCCTCTCCCGACTGGGAGGTGGGGGCCACGGTCTCGCGCGCGGGCACCCTGCCCGGGGTCGAAGCCTTCACCGACATGGCCCGGATGCTGGAGAAGCGCCCGGACATCCGCGTCGTGTCCCTGTGCCTGCCGCCGGTGCCGCGCTTTGCCTATGCGCAGGCCGCGATCCGGGCGGGCCGCCATGTGATGCTGGAAAAGCCCCCGGGCGCCAGCCTCTCGGAATGCCACGCGCTGGAAGCCTTGGCGCGCGAGAACCGCGTGTCGCTGTACGCGACCTGGCACAGCCGCGAGGCCGCCATGGTGCGCCCCGCCCGCAACTGGCTGTCGGACAAGCGCGTCACCCGCGCCCATATCACGTGGCGCGAGGACGTGCGGCACTGGCACCCCGGGCAGGACTGGGTTTTTGAGCCGGGCGGCATGGGCGTCTTCGACCCGGGCATCAACGCGCTGTCGATCCTGACGCGCATCCTGCCCGCGCCGGTGCATCTGACCCGCGCGACGCTCGACGTCCCCGGGAACCGCCAGACCCCCATCGCGGCGCATCTGACCCTGTCGGGCAATGTCACCGCCGAGTTCGACTGGTTGCAGACCGGCAAGCAGACCTGGGAAATCGAGGTCGAAACCCCCGAGGGCACGCTGCTGCTGCAAGACGGTGGCGCGCGGCTGCTGATCGACGGCAAGGAACGCGGCGCCGACGACGAGGATGACACCCTGCAAGGCGAATACCCCCGCCTTTACGACAATTTCGCGCGGCTCGTGACCCGCGGCGGGATCGACATGGATCTCAGCCCGCTGACCCACGTGGCCGACGCTTTCATGCTGGGGGAACGGCGTGCCGTCGCCCCCTTCGACTGGTAAGGAGAGACCATGGACCTGTTGAAAACCCCGCTGACCGGCATTCTTCCGGTGGCCCCGACCCCGTTCCACGCCGATGGCCGCCTCGACGAAGAGGGCTGCCGCCGCGTGATGGACTGCATGATCGACCAGGGCGTCGACGCGATCTGCATCCTCGCCAACTACTCGGAACAGTTCCTGCTGTCGGACGCCGAGCGCGACACCGTCATGCGCCTCAGCCTTGAACAGGTGGCGGGCCGGGTGCCGGTGATCGTCACGATCTCGCATTTCTACACCGACATCGCGGTGGAACGCGCCAAGACGGCGCAGGCCATGGGCGCCGCCATGGTCATGATGATGCCGCCCTACCACGGCGCGGGCGCCTTCGCGCCCGGCGAGGCCGGCATCTACGAGCACTTCAAGGCGGTCTCGGACGCCATCTCGATCCCGATCATGGTGCAGGACGCGCCGCTTTCCGGGGTGCAGCTTCCGGTGCCGATGCTTGCGCGCATGGCCCGCGAACTGGAACGCGTGCGCTACTTCAAGCTGGAAATGCCCTATGCCGCCGACAAGCTGGCCGCGCTGATCGAGGCGGGCGGCGACGACATCATCGGCCCCTTCGACGGCGAAGAGGCCGTGACCCTTCTGGCGGATCTCGACGCGGGCTGCACCGGCACCATGACCTCGGGCCTGCAGCCGGAACATATCGGCAAGATCGTGCGTCAGTATCGGGCGGGCGACACCGACGGCGCCCTGAAACAGTGGCAATACTGCCTGCCGCTGATCAACCACGAGAACCGTCAATGCGGGCTGCGCGCCACCAAGACGGTGATGATGGAGGGTGGTGTCATCGGCTCCGATCACGTACGCCATCCGCTGAAGCCCATGTCCCAGCGCACGAAGGACCGCTTGCTGTCCATGGCAAGGGATATGGATCTGATTGCCCTCAAATGGGGAAAGTGAGGAAGACATGACCTTTCAACCACATGGCAAACACCTGATCGCGGGCGCATGGGTCGCCGGCGAGACCACCTTCACCTCGGAACCGGCCCACGGCCCGGCGCATGACTATTCGGTCGGCACGCCTGCGCTGGTGGATCAGGCCTGCAAGGCCGCCGAAGAGGCCTTCTGGACCTACGGCTACACCACCCGCGAAGAGCGCGCCAAGTTCCTGAACGCCATCGCCGACGAGATCGAGGCCCGCGCCGAGGCGATCACCGAGATCGGCACGCAGGAAACCGGCCTGCCCGAGGGCCGCCTTCAGGGGGAACGCGGCCGCACCGTGGGCCAGCTGCGCCTCTTTGCGACGCATATCCTTGATGGCGCCTATCTGGATCGCCGCCACGACAAGGCCCTGCCCGACCGTCAGCCGCTGCCGCGCCCCGACCTGAAGATGGTGCAGCGCCCCATCGGCCCGGTCGCGGTCTTCGGCGCCTCGAACTTCCCGCTGGCCTTCTCGACCGCGGGCGGCGACACCGCCTCGGCGCTTGCCGCGGGCTGCCCGGTCGTGGTCAAGGGCCACTCGGCCCACCCCGGCACCGGCGAGATCGTGGCCGAGGCCATCCACGCCGCCATCGAGGCCTGCGGCCTGCCCAAGGGCGTCTTCAGCCTGATCCAGGGCGGCAAGCGCGACGTCGGCACGGCGCTGGTCCAGCACCCGCTGATCAAGGCCGTGGGCTTCACTGGCTCTCTGGGCGGCGGACGCGCGCTCTTCGACCTCTGCGCACAGCGCGACGAGCCGATCCCCTTCTTCGGCGAGCTGGGTTCCGTCAACCCGATGTTCCTGCTGCCCGAGGCGACCCGCGCGCGCGGCGCCGAGATCGGCAAGGGCTGGGCCGGTTCGCTGACCATGGGCGCGGGCCAGTTCTGCACCAACCCCGGCATCGCCGTGGTGCAGAAGGGTGCCGAGGGTGACGCCTTTGTCGCCGCCGCCGCCGAGGCGCTGAAAGACGCGCCCGCGCAATGCATGCTGACCGACGGCATCGCGCAGGCCTACAAGGACGGCAAGGGCCGCTTTGACGGGCGCAACGCGGTCAAGCCGGTGCTGACCACCGACAGCGAGGGCCGCAACGCCGCGCCGAACCTCTTCGAGACGGACGCCGAGAATTACCTGCAGGACCACGCCCTTGGCGAAGAGGTCTTCGGCCCGCTGGGTCTGGTGGTGCGCGTGAACGGGCCCGACGAGATGGCGACGCTGGCCAAGGGCTTCGAAGGTCAGCTGACCGCGACCCTGCACATGGACGACGGCGATCTGGGCCTTGCCCAACGCCTGATGCCGGTGCTGGAACGCAAGGCGGGCCGCATCCTCGTGAACGGCTTCCCGACCGGCGTCGAGGTGGCGGACGCGATGGTTCACGGCGGCCCCTACCCGGCCTCGACGAATTTCGGCGCGACCTCGGTGGGCACCATGGCCATCCGCCGCTTCCTGCGGCCGGTCTGCTACCAGAACTTCCCGGACGCCCTGCTGCCCGGCGACCTGGGCTGAGGACAGGCGCACCCCGCCCCCTCTTTGGTCCTGACAATACCTCGGGGGGGCGGCGTGAGCCACGGGGGTCATGCTGAAAGCATGCCTCTGGCATGACGCCCCCTCCCCGCTCGCCAAACAGAAAAGGGGCCGCAGATCTGCGGCCCCTCTTTCATTCCAATACCATGGAACGTCGCCTATTTGAATTTCAGCGGCTCGTCGGAATCGAACAGATAGGAGACATTCCAGTTCTCCGGTTCCGAAAACCCCCGGGAGGCCAGCATATCGATGATCCGCTTGTCTATCGTATCCACGAAACGCCCGAATTCCATTTCGTCGCGGATCACCCGCGCCACATCCTGCGCAATCTGAACCCGCTGTTGCGCCAGCAGCTCTCCGATCCAGTGGCGCGAGGCCTCGGCGAAGATCTTGGCCGAGGCGATCATCAGCTCGCGCAGCTTCTCGGCGGTCAGGGCATCCTTGTCCAGACAGTCCAGAGACCCCTTCTTCATCGAGGCCACCGCCACGTCCGTCCGCATCTCGGACGAGACCATGACCACCGCCGCACCGAAGTTCATCGGGTGGTTCTGCACCATCCGCTGCGCGTGCAGCCCGTTGCCGTCGGGCAGTTTGTAGTCGATCAGCACAAGGTCGTAGGCAGCGCTGTCCAGCGCCTTTGCAAAGGTATCCATGTCCTGTGCCGTGGTCGTGGACACAGGCAGGCCGGTCTTCTCGCAGGCGCGGATGATGCGGCTTTGGTCGAAGCGGCTGTCATCCAGCACCAGCACATCGAAAACGCCCCGGCGCTCATGCGCGAAGGTGGCTTTGTCATAGGCCGCCTCGGCAGCCGCCGCGCTATCCCGTATCGAGGCCTTATTCATCGGGCACCCCTGTTCCATTTCCCCGGCCAACGGTATTCCCTTTCCCAGCGGCGGGCCACTCCTCAATACCGGGAATTTCTTTCAACTTTGAATTCAATCCGGGACGGCTGAAAATTGCCGGATCGGGCGCGTCGTGGTAGGGATAAGCGGTTAATGCACGCCACGAAACGCAGGAACGGTCCATGACGGTCATTTCAGAGAGGGAGCGCGAATACGAGGAGTTCCTCTATTGCATCACCCACGACCTGAAAAGTTTTTCCCGCGCCATGCGGGTCATTCCGGACTGGATCGCCGAAGACCTCACCGCCGCGAAGATCGCCCTGCCCGACGGCGTCGGCGAACACATGGACATGCTGAAGTCCTATGCGGGCGGCATGGACCGGATGCTTGAATCGCTGACGACGCTCAGCCGCGTCGGGCGGCTTGCGGATCCTTGCGCCGACCACGCGCTGAACGACCTTCTGGATGCCGCATGGGCCTCTCTGACGCCCGGCAGCGCCCGCCTGTCCGTCCCGCAGCATGCCTTCCGGGTACACGGGCCGAAAAATGATCTGTCGCGGCTTTTCGCGGCACTTCTGTCGAACGGGGTGGATCACAACTCCGACCCGAGCCCGGACATCGGGGTGACGGCGGTGCGTGACGGCGATCGCGTGCAGATCCGTGTCGCGGATAACGGCCCCGGGATCGAGGCGCAGTATCGCCAGAAGGTCTTTGAGCCGTTGCATACCCTGCGCCCCAAGGACGAAACCGGGCACGCGGGCATGGGGCTTGCCATCGCGCGCAAGGTGGTCAAGTCCCTCGGCGGCGAAATCCATATCGAAGAGCCCAGCGCCGGGCACGGCTGCCGCGTGGTCTTCGACCTTCCCGGGGCCAAGACCGCCGCCTGACCGCGCAGGCCTTCTGCGTCCGGCTGAACCGCGACGCTCGCCCCCGACAACCGTCCGGCCCGCTCCCCCCTCCATAAAGGACAAAGGACGCCGCCCCCTGTCCGTCCCTCCGGTCCCTTCGACGCGGGCACGCGCGCCTGTTCTGGCCCGTCCATCGCTCACGACGGCAACCGAAAGCACTGCCAGGGGTGCCAGCCGACAGCCCCTTGCCCCCCTGTCCGGCCAGCGCGTCCCGCCAGATCAGGCCGCCCTGCCCTGCAAGAGCGCGTCAATCCGTTCCAGATGCTCGGGCCGCAGCGGCTTGTTGATGTAGTCCCGCACCACCTCGTAGCCTGCGGCGCGCTGTTGGTCGTGCTCTGACATGGAGGTGGTCAGCATGATCACGGCGGCGCGGGCGAACCCCGATCCGAAACGCATCGTGGCCGCATCGAGAAACTCGAACCCGTTCATCCTTGGCATATTGATATCCAGCAGGACGGCGTCGATCACCGGGCAGGTGGGCGCGGCAAGAAACGTCAACGCGTCCTCGGCCATGACGAAACTGTGCACCTGACCGACCAGCCCGGACCGGGCGATAATCCGGGCATAAAGCTTCTGGTCGAGCGCATTGTCGTCCACGATCATGAGCGTGTCTATCATCGGACATCCTTTCCGAAGGTTACGGTGAAGGCCGCGCCCCTGTCCGGCGCGGACTCGACGGCGATCCGGCCGCCGTGCGCCAGCACGATCCGCTGGCAGATCGGCAGGCCAAGGCCGTTTCCGGGGTACAGCGCACCGGGGTGAAGCCTCTGGAAAAGCTGGAAGATCCGCTCGTGGTGGGCGGGGTCGATCCCGATGCCGTTGTCGCGGATGGCAAACCCCGCCTCCTCCGGTCCGTCGAAGCCGCTGAGCGCGACCCGCTGGGCGCGGCCTTCGGCGCGGAAGATCAGGGCATTGTCCAGCAGGTTGGACAGCAGCTGGCGCAACTGCACCGCATTGCCGCTGATCTTCGGCAGGCCCTGCACCGTGACCTCGGCCCCCGCGACCTGAAGATCGGGCGTCAGGGCCCCGACGATCTCTTCCGCCATGGCCTGAAGGTCACAGGGCACCATGGGCGCCCCGGTCACGATGGCATCCGTGTAAAGCCGCACCCCGTCGATCAGCCCGGACATGCCGCGCAGCGTTCCGCGCAGGTCAGTGATCAGGTCCCGCAGCGCGTCCCTCTCGCCCTGCCTCTCTTCCTCCAGCAGAAGATCCGCCAGCATGATCGCGGAATTCAACGGTGATTTCAGGTCATGCGAGGTGGCATAGGCAAAGGCGCGCAACTCGGCGTTGGTGGCGGTGGCGATGCGCACCTTCTCCGCCAGGGTGCGGTTCAGCGCCTCGATCTGGCGCAGGCGCGCCCGCTCGATGGTGACATCCTGCCGGACGATCAGCGTCTCGCCATTGCCAAGGCGCCGCGCGGTGCGGATGAAACTGCTGCCATCGGCCATGCGAAGCTCTTGCCGGAAGCCGTCCTTCAGTCCCTCCACCGCCAGCAGCCGCAGCATGTCCTGCGGCGCGCGGCCTTCCAGATCGAAGGCGCCGTTGTCGATCAGCGCCTTCATGGCCGTCGGGTAGTGGGCGCCGCACCGCATGACATCGGGACCGCCGGGGGTGGCGTCGAGGATTTCCCGGTTGACGTAGGCAACCCTGCCATCGACCGCGATCAGCAACAGGCCAACCGGCATGGAGTCGATCAGCTCGGCGGCAAGCCCCTGGCCTGCCGCGATCGTCGAGCGCTGGCGGTTCCGCCAGATGACCCCGGCTGCCAGCATGGCGCCCGCCGCGCACAGCGCCACGATCAGCACCTGCGCCCGGTCGGGCGACAGGATCTTCGGCAGCCCGATGCCCGCGCCGGCCAACAGCGGGGCCTGGTCCGCGGCAAGAGAGGCGGGAAGCACCCTGTCCAGCCGGGTCGGCAGGCTGTCCCGCGCGGGCGTCGGGACAAGAAGGCCCCCGACCGCCGGGCGCGCGGGCCCAGCCATCGCAAAGCTGAGCGGATCCCTCTCCACCCGCGCGGGCGGCGGCCCCCAGCCCGGGCGGATCACCCCCGGGCCGCTCCGCGCCCCACCCCCGAACGGCAAGGCAAGGGCAAGGGCCAGAAGCAGCGTCGCCAGCGCAAGGGGGGCACGACACCGGTAATGCGCCATCCGCGTCCTCCATCGAGCGTCGCCTTCAGCTTTGCCTCACAAGTGTTGAAGCAGCGTTAAGCCGTGGCGGAACAAGGGCTTGATCGCTCGAATTGCGCGCATCTCCCACCCCCGTGACATTTCATTTGCTTCGGCAGGATTGTTTGATATCCATCAATCAGAAGGGCCGGAGGAGACATACGGCCCCATGGGAGGACATCATGATCAGAACATCCGTCGCGCTTGGCGCGATCCTTGCGCTATGCGCGCCGCTCTCCGTCAGCGCCCAAGAGGTGACCCTGCGCCTGTCGCACTGGGTGCCGCCCTCCATCGCCCCCGCGTCCAAGGGGATCGAGCCCTGGGCGCAGTCGGTGCAAGAGGCCTCTGACGGGCGTATCGCCATCCAGATCTTCCCGGCGCAGCAGTTGGGCAAGGCCCCCGACCACTACGACATGGCCGCCCAGGGCATCGTCGATCTGGCCTGGGTGAACCCCGGCTATACCGCCGGACGCTTCCCGATCTACGGCCTGACGCAGGTGCCCTTCCTCGTCGACGACAGCATCCAGGGCGCCAAGGCGATCCACGCCTGGTACATGGAAAACGGCGCCGCGCAGGAAATGGGCGACGTCAAGGTGTGCTTCTTCCATCCGCACGCGCCGGGCGCCTTCCATTCCAAGGTGGACGTGACCCATCCCGACGACGTGCGCGGCATGAACGTGCGCCCCGCACATCAGGGCATCTCGCGCTTCGTGTCGCTGCTGGGCGGCGGTGCGGTGCAGGTGCCCGCCCCCGAGGCCCGCGAGGCGCTGTCCAAGGGCACGGCAGAGGCGGTCACCTTCCCCTGGGGCGCGATGTATGACTTCAACCTCTCCGAAGAGGTGCCGGTGCATCTGGACATGCCCTTCTACATGTCGGCGCAGGTCATGATCATGAACCAGCGCAGCTATGATGGCCTCTCGGACGAGAACAAGGCGGTGATCGACGACCACTGCTCGCCGGACTGGTCGGGCCGCGTCGCCGCGGGCTGGCACGAGGACGACATGGCCGCCAAGGACCGGCTGATGGCGGACGAGGCCCAGTCGTTCAACGAACCCAGCGAGGACGAGATCGCGGCCTGGATCTCTGCCGCCGCGCCGCTGACCGAGGAATGGAAGGCAGAGGTGGCCGCCAAGGGCCACGACGCCGAGGCCATCCTTCAGGCCTATAAGGCCGCGCTGGACGAATACGACGCCGCCTATTGAGCCAGGCACCGGCAGGGCGCCCCGGTGCCCTGCCCCTGCCCTGGCCGGCCAGGCCGCGCTGCGCGGGGCCCTGGCCCTCTGCGCAGCGCCGCCCCTCGGCACGCGGGCTGTCCCGCCTGCCCCAACGACCGGAGCCCCCTCATGCGTGACGCCCCTTCCCCCGGCGGGCCGATTCGCCGCGCCGTTCAGCTGATCGAGCGGATCGCCGGTGCCGTTCTCGGCCTTGTGACCGTCCTGATCGTGGCCTCGGCCATTGGCCGCTACGGCTTTGCCCGGCCGCTGCCCGATGCCTTCGACCTGTCCCGGCTGGTGCTGGGGGTGGCCATCGCCTGGGGCTTCGCCTCGGTCGCCTGGCACGGCACGCACATCAAGGTGGACCTGCTGGCGCAGGCCGTCCGCCCCCCGGCCCGGCGCTGGATCAATGCCGTCGCATGGGCCGTGCTGCTGCTGTTCACCGCTCTGCTGACATGGAAGATCTGGGGCCGCGTCAGCGCCGCCATGTCCGGCGGCGATGCCACCATGGACCTGCGCCTGCCGCACTGGCCCTTCTTCCTTGCGATCTGGTTGGGGCTGGTGGCGGCGCTCTTTGCCACCATCGCCCGGCTCTGGCGGATCGTCGTGCAGGGCGCCGACCTCGGCGAGTTCGACGGCATCGACGCGCAGCTCTTGCAGGACCAGAAGAAATGAGCCGCCCTGCCGCCCCGACCGCGCGCCCCGGCCCCTCGAAGGCCCGCCCGACCGCGCCCCACAACAGGGAAACCGGCAGGGCCACAGCCCGCCGCCCGGCAACAGCGCCCGCCCGCGCCCCCGCAGGCCTCTCGCCCCGCCAGGACCGCCCCGCAGCCGCCCGTCCGGCGCGCCACCCGGGCGCCCCGGACACGGCCCCCCGCTTCTCTGGTCTCGAAATACCTCGGGGGGAGGCCGAAGGCCGGGGGGCAGAGCCCCCTCTCCCCGAGGCCGACAGACCCCACCCGACAGCCCTGAACGGCACCAGCCCGCAGACCCACCGGACCCCGACCCCATGAGCAACGAACTCCTCGCCGTTTCGGGCTTCGTCGCCCTCTTCGCCCTGATGGCCCTGCGGGTGCCCATCGGCATCGCCATGGGCCTTGTCGGCATCGGCGGCTTCGGGGCCGTGATCGGCATGGCTCCGGCGCTGAACCTGCTGGCGCAATCGCCGATCTCGACCATCACCGACTTCAACCTGACCCTGATCCCCTTCTTCATCCTGATGGGTGTGCTGGCCACCAACTCGGGCATGTCCTCGGAACTGTTCCGCGCCGGGCGGGCCTGGCTGGGCGGCTTCCGGGGCGGGCTGGGCCTGGCCTCTGTCGGCGCCTGCGGCGGCTTCGCGGCGATCTGCGGGTCCTCGGTGGCGACCGCCGCCACCATGACCAAGATCGCCTATCCCGAGATGAAGCAGGCGGGCTATTCCGACGCCGCCTCGACCGGCATCATCGCGGCGGGCGGCACGCTGGGCATCCTGATCCCGCCCTCGGTGGTGCTGGCGATCTACGGCTTCATCACCGAAACCGACATCGGCCAGCTTTTCATCGCGGGCGTCGTGCCGGGCCTGCTGGCGGTCGTCATGTACATGCTGACCGTGCGCTTCTGGTACGGCCGCCAGCTGCCCGCCGCCGAGCCCTTCCGCCTGGGCCAGGCCCTCGCCGCGCTGAAAGGCATCTGGGCCGTCGGTCTGCTCTTCATCGCGGTGATCCTGTCGATCTACTTCGGCGTCGTGACCGCGACAGAGGCCGCCGCCGTGGGCGCGCTTCTGACCGCGCTCATCGGCCTGCTCCGCCGCCGCCTGACGCTGGGCAGCCTGCTCGACAGCCTCGTCGAGGCGCTGCGCACCTCGGTGTCCATCTACGTGGTGCTGATCGGGGCGACGCTGTTCGGCTATTTCCTCGCCATCACGCAGGTCCCGCAGGAGATCACCGGCTTCCTGACCACCCTCGGCGCGGGCCGCTACGGCACGCTGCTGCTGATCCTGCTGCTGTTCCTCGTGATGGGCTGCTTTCTCGACGCCATGGCGATGATCATCCTGATGGTGCCCATCGTCTTCCCGGTGATCGAGCAGCTGGGCTTCGACCCGATCTGGTTCGGCATCATCATCGTCATGACGGTGGAACTGGGGCTGATCACCCCGCCGGTGGGCATGAACGTCTATGTCATCAACTCCATCGCCAGCCGCGTCAGCCTGACGACGATCTTCCGGGGCGTGCTGCCCTTCGTCACCGTCGACGTGCTGCGGCTGATCCTGCTGATCGCCTTTCCGGCGCTGGTCATGGCGCTGCCGAACAGCATGAACTGATGGCGATCATGCGCGACATCGCCGAGCTGCACGAACCCGAGGCGCTGGCGCGTCTGGTGTCCTACCGCATCCGGCTGGTGCAGATCGCCGCCTACAAGACCTTCGAGGCCCGGGTCTCCGGTCATGGCCCGGCGCCGCGCTACTACGGCATGCTGAAACTGATAGAGGCCAACCCCGGCGTTCCGCAGGCCCGGCTGGCCGAGGCGATCTTCCTCGACCGCTCCTCGCTGGTGCCGATCCTTCAGGAGTTGGAGCGCGAGGGCTGGCTGGAACGGCGCGCGGCACCGCAGGACAGGCGCGTGCGCCGGGTCTTCCTGACGCCCGAAGGCACCGGGCGGCTGGTGGCGCTGGAACGCGCCGTCGAAGAACACGAGGCGCGCCTGACCGCCGGGCTCTCCGCAGAGGATCTGGACACCCTGCACCGCCTGCTGCTGCGCCTCGACGACAACCTGCGCGACGTGCAGGCGGGGCGGGTCTGAACCGCGCGGAAGGGCGCCGGGCGGGGCCGCAAGGACCCAGTGCACGAGAGGGGGGACCATGGCACGGATCGCAACGCTGCAAGACCTTGAAACGCTCGAGGCCCGGGGCCTTGCGGCCAGCTTCCCCCAGCGCTCGGCCTGGGAGATCCTTGCGGAACAGGCCCGAAGCCGCCCCGATGCAACCGCGATCCGCTACCTGCACGACGCCGGCGATCCCGCGCGCGATGCGGTCGTGACCTATGCCGGGCTTGCCGCGCGCGTAGAGGGCGCGGCGCGGCTGTTTCGCGCCCATGGCGTCCGGCCCGGCAGAGGCGTGGCGATCCTGACCCAGCACACGGTCTCGGGACAGGTCGCCCTGTGGGGCGCAGAGGTCGCGGGCCATGCCTGCCCGATCAACCCGCTGCTGAAGCCCGATCACATCGCCGCGCTGATCCGCGCCTCGGATGCTGCGGTGGTGGTGGCCATGGGGGTAAACGCCGAGATGGACTACTGGTCCACCCTGGTGCCCGCGCTGCGCGCCGAGGGCATCGCGCTGCCGATCTTCGCCTGCGACGCCGAGGCCGACAGTCCCGGCGCCGACGGTATTTTCGAAAGGCTCATCGCCGCACCCGGCGATCCGATCCGGCCCGAGGGGGACGAGACGGCGCTGGCCGCCTATTACCACACCGGCGGCACCACCGGGGCGCCGAAGCTGGTGCGCCACCTGCGCGGCAATCAGGCCCATGTCGCCCGCTCCTGCGCCCTGATGCATGACCTGAAACCCTCGGACGTGGTGGTGAACGGCTTTCCGCTGTTCCACGTCGCGGGGGCCTTCGTCTACGGGCTGTCGACGCTCTGCGCCGGGGGCACGCTGGTGATCCCCGGGCGGCTGGGGATGCGCAACCCGGCCTTCATGGGCACGCTCTGGCACCAGGTCGAGCGGCTGGGCATCACCATCGTCGGCGCCGTGCCGACGGTGCTGGCGGGGCTGAAGGGCCGCGCGGTGGATGCCGATATCTCAACGCTGCGCTGGTTCCTGACCGGCGGCTCGCCGCTGCCCACGGAACTGGCCGAGACCATCGAGGCCCAGACCGGCGTGGCGGTGCGCAATATCCTCGGGATGACCGAATGCGCGGGCGCCATCGCGGTCGAGCCGGTGCACGGGCCGCGCGTGCCGCTGTCCTGCGGGCTGCGCCTGCCCTTCACCGAACTCGCGATCCTCGGCGAAACCGACGGCGAGGCCGACCCCGCCCGCCCCCTGCCTGCGGGCGAGACCGGCATCATCGCCCTGCGCGGCCCCAATGTGGCGGACGGCTACTCGGACCCGGCACTGGGTGCGGGCAGCTTTCTGCCGGGCGGCTGGCTGGTCTCGGGCGATCTGGGGATGCTGGACGCCGCGGGGCGGCTGTTCATCACCGGGCGCAAGAAGGACATGATCATCCGCGGCGCCCACAACATCGACCCGCAGATGATCGAGGAGGCCCTTCTGGCGCACCCGGAGGTGTCCGCCGCCGCCGCCCTGGGCATGCCCGACGCCTACGCAGGCGAACTGCCGGCGGCCTTCGTGACCCTGCGCGCGGGGGCGGAGGTGACCGGAGAGGCTCTGGTGGGGTTCCTCGGGGAGCGGCTTGAAGACCCGGTCGCCCTGCCCCGCTGGGTCGCGGTGATCGAGACCATGCCGCTGACCCCCGTGGGCAAGATCTTCAAGCCGAGCCTGCGCGCCGAAGCCACCCGCCGCGCCTTCGAGGCCGCCGCCGAGAAGGCCGGTATCGCCGCCCGCGTCACGGTCGGCGCGGAGGGGACAGCGATACGCGTCGCCGAGGCGGATGTGCCCGCCATCCGCGAGGCGCTGGCGGGGATGCCGGTGGCCTGGCGCGTCACGGCGGGCTGAGGGCGGTCGAGGCAAGGGCTGAGGGGGCTCTGCCCCCGCTGCGCTCCCCCGGGATATTTTCGGACAGAAGAAACAGGGGCGCGCGAAAAGATGCGGCGGCCCGCCGGCGGAGCGCCCCCCGGGGCTGCGACCGCGCGGCGGAGAGGCGGAGAGGCGGAGAGGCGGAGAGGCGGAGAGGCGGGACGAAGCACGGGGCGCGCGCTTTTGAAACCGGGCCGCGGCGGCGAGACCCGGAGGGCGGGCTTCGGCCTGTTTCGGGCACGGGCGGAGGGGCCCTGCCCCCGCTGTGCCCCCCCGCGGTGTTTTCGAGACCAAGGACGTAGGGAGCGGGTGTCCTGCCGTGAGCCCGGCGGTCGTGCGGATGACCGGCCTGCGGTCTGGCGCCCCGGGGGAGGCACGCCCTGCGCCTCACGACGGGGGGCGGGGCGGAGAGGGTGCAGGCGTGGTGGAGGGGGTTTCCCCCCATTGCGAAGGAGGGCGGGCATTGGCCCGCCCCCGGAGCGAAGATCAGCCGGTGAGCGCCGCTTGCCCCCTCAGGCCTCGATCGAGACCTTGCCCAGCGGGTTCGAACAGCAGGCGAGGATATAGCCCTCCTCGATCTCTTCCTCGGTGATGCCGCCATTGTGGACCATATGGACCTGGCCTTCGGTCTTCTTCACCTTGCAGGTGCCGCAGACGCCGAAGGTGCAGCCCGAGGGGATCGCCAGGCCGGCCCCCCGCGCCACCGACAGAAGCGTGTCGGCCTCGGTGCAGGTCACGGTCTTGTCGGAGAGCGCGAAGGTCACCTCGGCCCGGGCGTCCTCGTCGAGCGTCACGCCCTCGTCGTATTCGCCGGTCTCGCCCAGGGGGGCCGAGAAGCTTTCCTGATGGTAGCGGTCCATGTCGAAGCCGAGACCCTGAAGCGCCTCGCGCACGGCGGTCATGAAGGGTTCCGGGCCGCAGCAGAAGACCTCGCGTTCAAGGTAGTCCGGCGCCGCCAGCCCCAGCAGAAGCTGGTTGAAGGGCCCGCGGTAGCCGGTCCAGGGGCTGTAGGGGTCGGGCCGGTCCACCACCCAGGCCAGTTCGATCCCCGGCAGGCGCGCGGCCATCATCTCCATCCGCTGGCGGAAGATGATCTCGGAGGGCAGGCGCGCGCAGTTGATGAAGACGATGTCCGGCGCGCGGCCCGCGTCATACATGCAGGTCGTCATCGAGACCATGGGCGTGATGCCCGAGCCCGCCGAGATGAAGAGGTACTTCGACGCCGGGTGGTTCATGAACGAGAAATGCCCGGTCGGCCCCATGGCCTTCAGCCGCACGCCGGGGCGCAGGTGGTCCAGCATCCAGCGCGTGCCCAGCGATCCGTCCTGCGCCTTGACCGTCACGGTCAGCGAGGTCGGCCGCGAGGGCGAGGAGGAGATCGTGTAGGTGCGGTGCAGCGGCCCGCCCGGAACCGGCAGTTCCAGCGTCACGAACTGCCCCGGCTTGTAGCGGAACAGCGCGCCCGAGGGCGCCTGGAAGGTGAAGGTCACGGTGTTGGGCGCCTCGGGCAGGAAGGACACGCATTCCAGCGGCTCGTCGTCACTCCAGAAGGCCAGCGTCGGGGTCATCGCGGTCATCGGCTTATTCCGCCGCGACCGAGCGGGGACCCAGGGCGCGCAGCATCGTCTGTACGTACCAGTCGACGAACTGATCGACCCCGTCCTCCATGATCGGGCTGTAGGGCCCCGGCGTATAGGCGGGCGAGTTGATGCCCAGCTGGTTGTCCTCGACGATGCGGCGGTCCTCGTCGTTGGTGGCCAGCCAGACCTCTGTCAGGCGCTTCATGTCGTAGTCCACGCCCTCGACCGCGTCCTTGTCGACCAGCCACCAGGTCGTGACCTCGGTTTCCTGCGGGCCGATGGGGGTGACGCGGAAGCACAGCGAGATGTCGGGCAGGAAATGGTTCCAGGTGGTCGGGTAGTGGAACTTCAGCAGCGTGCCCGCGTCCGGCACGGTGACGCGGCCCAGCGGGCGCTTCGAGGCCGGTTGCAGGTCCATCGTGTAGGACAGCGCCTTTTCCTCGAGCGGCATGCGCGCCAGCCGGTACTGCCCGGCAAAACCCGCCATGGCGAATTTCGACGGCGCACCGGCGGCCTCGCATTTGTCGAAATGCGCCTGCAACCGGGGCGGCGTGCTGCCGTCGGCAGAAACCCCCGCGACCGCCGGGTCCAGCGGGAAAGAGCGGCTCAGCGCCGGATGGGTGCCCGCGCAGTGATAACACTCGCGGTTGTTCTCCCAGACCAGCTTCCAGTTGCCCTTCTCGACGATCGACGAGGAAAAGGCGACCTTGGCGCGGTGCAGGTCGTGCACCGCGAGATAGGGCCGCGCGAGGTCGGCGAAGGCGTCGAAATCCGGCGCATCCTCGGCGAGGCAGATGTAGATCAGCCCGGCCAGTTCGCGCAGGTGCACCGGCTTCAGGTTGTGCTGCGAGGGATCGAAATCCGGCCCCATGTCGCGCGCCCAGATCAGGCGGCCATCCAGGTCGTAGGTCCACTGGTGATAGGGGCAGGTCAGCTTGGCCACCGTGCCCTGATCCTTCTGGCAGATCACCGAGCCGCGGTGGCGGCACGAGTTGTGGAAGGCGCGAATCACGCCGTCCGAGCCGCGCACCAGCACCACGTTGTAGGCGCCGACCTGAAGCCGCGCATAGGCGCCGGTCTTGGTCAGCTGACAGGCCGGAAGCGCAAAGAGCCACTCGCGGTAGTGGATGTTCTCGAGGTCAGCGGCATAGATCGCGGGATCGGTATAGAAGGGCCGCTCCAGCGAGTGACCGGGGGTGCGGCGGGCCAGCATGTCGGGCAGAAGATCGTGCATCAGAGGGGCCTCCCGAAGGGTCGGATGGGTTTAGTCTGCCTTGTGCATGGCGCATGGTTTACGCGCCTCTCAATGGCAATTATATTCACCATGGATTAGGTGAATTCACCTGTCCCCTTTCCGACACCGCACCCTGCAAAAGCGACCGATGCCCCGGCCCTACGACCTTCCCCCGATGACCGCCCTGGTCTGCTTCGAGGCGGCTGCCCGAAAACTGAGCTTCAAGGAAGCCGCGTCCGAGCTGAACGTGACCCCCGCCGCCGTCAGCCACCAGATCAAGGGGCTGGAGGCGGAACTGGGGCTGGCGCTGTTCCGCCGCCAGCATCGCGGCGTCGACCTGACAGAGCCGGGCGCCTATCTTTTCCTCGCCCTGCAGCGCGGGTTCGAAACCATGTCCGACGCGGTGCGCGAGACCCGCGGCCCGCAAGAGGCAGAGGACGTCACGGTGCAGGCCACCACCGCCGTCAGCGCCTTCTGGCTGACGCCGCAGATTGCAACCTTCTGGCGAGAGCACCCGGAGATCGTGGTGTCGCAGCGCGTGACCGACGTCGCCGGAACCGGCAGCGGCGCGGACCTGTCGATCCACTACGGCGCCGCCGCCGAGGTGGACGAGGCCTGCGAGGTGCTGTTCCACGACGAGATCCTCGCGGTGGGCACACCCGCCTTTGCCGCCGCCCATGGCATCGCCACCGTGGCCGACCTGCCCGACGTGCCGCTGATCCATGTCACCGCCGAGGACACCGGCTGGACCGGCTGGGCCGACTGGCTGGCGCATTTCGGAGAAGAGCCGCCCCGGTCCCGCGGGCTGACGGTCAACAACCACATGATCGCGCTGCAACTGGCGCGCGACGGCGCGGGCGCGGTGCTGGGCTGGACCGGGTTGATCGGCCCGCTGCTGGAGCGTGGCGAACTGGTGCCGCTGGTGGCCGAACGCATGGCTTCGCCACAGGTCTTCTACCTGCGCACGCACCCCCGCGCCTCGGCCCCCGCCCGCGCCTTCCGGGACTGGCTGGTGCGCACGCAGGACGGCGCCGCGCGGATCCCGCCGGGGCAGCCGTGACGGGTGGACGGGGCGGACTAAGCAGACAACACCGGCACGCGGATCGGGGTCACGCCTTCCGCGCCGACCAGCCGCGCATCAGAAGCACCTGAAAGACCGGCCGCACCGCCGCGAATCCTGCCTCGGTCAGCAGCGCCTCAAGCTCTTCGGGCGGCAGGACCGACACCAGGGCGTCGAATTGCGCCTGCCGCTCGGGCGTGGCCGTGCCGGTGATCCCGAGCCATTCATCGACCGCCGCCGCCCGTTCTGCCCCGGACGCCGAGAGGTCGACCGAAAACAGCCGCCCGCCCGGCACCAGCCGCGCGGCGATGGCGGCAAAGAAGGCCCGGCGCGCCGCCCTGTCGGTCAGGAACTGCGAGACGAGGATGGCCGTGGCGAGGTCGAACCCCCCGGCCTCCAGCGTCTCGACCGGGCCGGCGTGGATCGTCACCCGATCGCCGTAGCCGCCCGCGCGGGCCTTCTCCGCGCAGAGCGCCAGCATCTCTGCCGAGGTGTCCACGGCGGTGAAGTGCCAGCCGGGGCGGCGCTCTGCCAGAAAGGCGATCTCTGCCCCGGTGCCCGCGCCGACAACCAGAACCCGGGCCTCTTCGGGTGCCCCGGCAAGGGTCTGCGCCAGCGTGAAGTCCAGCGCCCCGCGCAGCGGCGCCCAGAACGCGTTGGCCTGATCATAGGACTGCGCATGGGCGCCGTGAAACGGGCGGGGAGGAGCGGAAGGATGGGTCATGCGGGCTGGCTCCTTTTTGTTATGATATCTCATACCTCCTCATGACCCTCCCCGCAATGCCCCGCCCCCGGCTCCAGCCCCTCACCCTGCCGCGTGCATCCCCGGCGCGGTCTGCTACACAAGGAAAGACGATCACCGGAGAGCCCTGATGAAAGCCGTCCTCTACGAATCTTTCCAACGCCCGCCGTCCCTTGCCTCTGTCGACGATCCCACGCCAGAGCCGCATGGCGTGGTGGTGCAGGTCGGCGCCACCGGGGTCTGCCGCAGCGACTGGCACGGCTGGATGGGCCACGACCCCGACATCACCCTGCCCCACGTGCCCGGCCACGAACTGGCCGGAACGGTCGTGGCGGTTGGCAGGGACGTGCGCAACTGGCGCGCGGGCGACCGTGTCACCGTGCCCTTCGTGGGCGGCTGCGGCGCCTGCCCCGAATGTCACGCCGGGCATCAGCAGGTCTGCGAGGCGCAATTCCAGCCCGGCTTCACGCATTGGGGCTCTTTCGCGCAATACGTGGGCCTGCATCAGGCGGACCTGAACCTCGTGGCGCTGCCCGAGGCGATGGAATTCGCCACCGCCGCCAGCCTCGGCTGCCGCTTTGCCACCGCCTTCCGGGCGGTGGTCGATCAGGCCCGCGTGCGCCCCGGCGAATGGGTCGCGGTGCATGGCTGCGGCGGCGTCGGCCTGTCTGCGGTGATGATCGCCGCCGCGCTGGGGGCGCAGGTGATCGCGGTGGATATCGACGCGGAAAAGTTGGCGCTGGCCCGCGACCTCGGCGCCGTGGCCTGCATCGACGGCTCTGCCGGGGCGGTGCCCGAGGCGGTGATGCAGGCCAGCGGCGGCGGCGCCCATGTCTCGCTGGATGCTCTGGGGCATCCAGCGACGCTGGAGAACTCTGTCCTCAGCCTGAAACGCCGCGGGCGGCACGTGCAGGTGGGTCTGCTGCTGGCGGATCAGGCGCGTCCGGCGGTGCCGATGGACCGGGTGATCGGCTGGGAGCTGGAACTTTACGGCAGCCATGGCATGCAGGCGCACCGCTACGGCGCGATGCTGGACCTGGTGCGCAGCGGCCGGGTCTCGCCGGACCGGCTGGTGGGCCGCAGGATCGCGCTGGACGCGGCGCCAGAGGCCCTGATGGCCATGGACCGCTTTCAGGGCGTCGGCGCAACGGTGATCACGCAGTTCTAGGGGCCCGAGGCGCTCGCCCCGCTCCGGCCCGCAAGGTGCGGGGCCGCGTCCCCCTGCCTTGCGGACCGGACCTGTCGGGCGCAACGCCCAAGCGCCCCGTGCCCCGGGAGCCTCTTCAAAAGACGGCGGGGCGGCAGGGCCCTGTCTCGCGCCCGCCCCGGCCCTGACCTCCGGCGCCCAACCGGGCCGCCCGAGCGGGGGGCCTTGCCGGAACGGGGCCGCGACGCCGGTGCCGCCACACCCGCAACCCTTCCGCGCGGGCGGCCCCCTGCAAGCCCCGAAGGCCCCCGGCGGCCCTGCAAGAGCACAACACCAAGCCCCGCCCGACCCGTGCAACCGATGCGGTTCCTGCTATAGACGGCCCCATGGCACCCCGCCCGCAAACCGCCCCGGAGCACGCGCCCCATGCCCTTTCGCAACCTGCGCCACCTGCGCGTCTTTCTTGCGACCGCCGACCTGCGCTCTCCGACGGCGGCGGCGCAGCAGTGCCACGTGTCCCAGCCCGCCGTCACCCAGGCCCTTGCCAAGCTTGAACGCGGGAGCGGCGGCGCGCTGTTCGAACGCACACGGCAGGGCTTCTTCCCGACGCCGCGCGGTGTGGTCCTGCGGGACCGGCTGGACCGCGCGATGCGCCGCCTTGACGCAGGCCTCGACGAGATCGCGCCCCGCCTCAAGGCCTCGGCCACCATGGCCCAGTTGCAGGCGCTGATCGCCGTGACCGAGGCGCAGAACACCACGCTGGCCGCGCGCGCGCTGGAGCTCGCGCAGCCCACGGTGCACCGCGCCATCACCCAGCTGGAACATGCCGCCGGGCGCCCGCTGTTCGAGCGCAGCTCTTTCGGGCTTTTGCCGACGCGCCCCTGCCGGGACCTCGCGCAGGCGGCGCGGCTTGCCTTTTCCGAGTTCCAGCAGGCGGAAGCCGACCTTGCCGAACTGGATGGCCGCGAACAGGGCCGGATCACCATCGGCGCGCTGCCGCTTTCGCGCTCCGTCGTCCTGCCCGAGGCGCTGGCGCGGTTCCGCGAGGCCCGCCCCATGGCGCGCGTCACCGTGCTTGACGGCCCCTACGACGAGATGCTGGCCAGCCTGCGGCGCGGCAGCATCGACATCATCCTCGGCGCCCTGCGGGATCCGCTGCCCATCGCCGACGTGGTGCAGGAGCCGCTGTTCACCGATCACCTCGCGGTGATCGCCCGCCCCGGCCATCCCCTGTCGGACCGGCGCGACATTCCGCTGAAGGTGCTGTCCGCCTATCCCTGGTGCCTGCCCCGCTCTGGCACCCCCGCGCACGCGCAGGTCGCGGCGCTTTTCGCCGCCGAGGGGCTGGCCCTGCCGGAAAGCATCGTCGAAAGCGGCTCTATCCTGTTGATGCGCGAATTTCTCAGGCGCGGCGACGGGCTGGGCTGCATCTCTGCGCGACAGGCCGAGGCAGAGGTCCGCAACCGCCTTCTGCAACGGCTGGACACCCGCACCCGCTGGCCCGGGCGGCGCATCGGCCTGACCGTGCGGGACGGCTGGGTGCCGACCCGCGCGCAGGCGGACCTGCTGGGAGAGATCCGCCACGCCGCCGCCGGGATCGACCGGCCATAGGCCCGGCGCAAGCCGCCCCCGGACAGAAGGCGCAAAGGCCACCGGGATCGGGGCGGCACCCCGCCCGGAATGCCGGCATGCCCCGCCCCGTACCGCCGACCCTGACCCTGACCCTGACCCTGACCCTGACCCTGACCGGCAGGGTATGCCCGCCCGGCCCCGTCAAGCCCGTCAAGGCCCGCACCCGCGCGCCGGGCGTCGGCACAAAGCCGCGACCCGCCGGTTTGCCGCTTGCCTTCCGGCACCGCACTGCCGATGGTCGCCGGACAGGGCCGATGGGTCCCTTGTCCGCCCGGGGTTTGAAACCGGACCCGAACCCTCTATGAGGCACCCATCAGCGACCCGGTGAAGACACAGATGACCGCCCCCCTGCCCCAAGACACCGCCGCCTCGGCCCGGCGCACCCTGACGACAGAGGCCGAGGCCCTCGCCTACATGGCCGAGCACCTGCCGCCCGACCTGACCGGCGCCGTCGAACGCATCCTTCTGTCCAAGGGCCGCGTCATCGTCTCGGGCATCGGCAAGTCCGGCCACATCGGGCGCAAGATCGCCGCCACCCTCGCCTCGACCGGAACGCCCTCGTATTTCGTGCATGGCGCCGAGGCGAGCCATGGCGACATGGGCATGATCACCGGCGCGGACATCTGCCTGCTGATCTCGAACTCGGGCGAGACGGCGGAACTGCGCGATATCATCTACCACACGCGGCGTTTCGCGATCCCGATGATCGGGATCTCGTCGAACCCCGACAGCAGCCTGATGAAGGCCGCCGACTTCCGCCTGACCCTGCCGAAGATGCCAGAGGCCTGCCCGCTGGGCATGGCGCCCACCACCTCGACCACGCTGACGCTGGCGCTTGGCGACGCGCTGGCGGTGGCCCTGATGGAGGCACGCGGCTTCCGCTCCGAGGACTTCGGCACCTACCACCCCGGCGGCAAGCTGGGCGCGCAGATGAAGACCGTGGCCGAGATGATGCACACCGGCGAGGCCATCCCGGTGCTCGAAGGCGACTGCACCATGGACGACGTCATCCTCGCCATGACCTCGAAGGGCTTCGGCATCGCCGCACTGACCGAGGACGGCGTGTTGCAGGGCGTGATTTCGGACGGCGACCTGCGGCGCAACCTGCCCGGCCTGATGGAGCGGCGCCCGATCGACGTGGCCAACCGCACGCCCGTCACCATCGCGCCCGACCAATATGCCCCGAAGGCGCTGGCGCTGGCCAACGAGCGTCAGGTGCAGGTGCTGCTGGTGGTGGACGAAAACAAGCGCCCCGTGGGCGTGCTGCATCTGCACGACTTCCTGCGCGCGGGGGTGATGTGATGCCCCCGGGCCTTCCCGACCGCGCCCCGCGCCGCACCCCGGCCACGCGGGCGCAAGGACAGCCGCAGAGGCGGCCCCTCACCCTGACCACCACCGGCGCGCCCCAAGGCGCGGCCAGACCTGTCCCCCGGCACGACGGAGCCCTGTGATGCGCACGATCCTCTTCATCCCCGCCCGCTATGCCTCGACCCGCTATCCGGGCAAGCCGCTGGCCACGCTGCGCCAGAAGGACGGCTCGACCAAGTCGCTGATCCAGATGACCTGGGAAGCGGCCCGGCAGATCGCCGGCGTCGATGCCATCTATGTCGCCACCGACGACGACCGGATCGCCGAGGCCTCGCGCGCTTTCGGGGCAGAGGTCGTCATGACCTCGGACGCCTGCGAGAACGGCACCGCCCGCTGCGCCGACGCGCTGCGGGTGCTGGGCGAGACGCCGGACCTCGTGGTGAACCTGCAGGGCGACGCGCCCCTGACGCCGCCGTGGTTCGTCGAGGCGCTGATCGAGCGCATGGCCAACGACCCCACTGTCGATGTCGCCACCCCGGTGCTGCGCTGCGACGCCCAGACCTACGAGAACTTCACCGAGGACCGCCGGCACGGTCGGGTCGGCGGCACCACCGCCGTCTTCGACCAGGACTTGAAGGCGCTCTACTTCTCGAAAGAGGTGCTGCCCTTCATCGATCCCGACAAGCGTCCCGACCCGATCCCGGTCTTCCACCACGTCGGCGTCTACGCCTACCGCCCCGAGGCGCTGGCCTCCTACATCGCCACCCCGGTCACCACGCTGGAGACGCTGGAAGGGCTGGAACAGCTGCGCTTCCTGGTGAACGGCACGCCGGTCGCCTGCGTCGAGGTCGAGGCCCGTGGCCGCCTGTTCTGGGAACTCAACAACCCCGAGGACATCCCCCGCATCGAAACCGCGCTGGCGCAGGGCTGATCGCGCCCCGGCGGCTGTGCGGGTCCGGGGCGGCGCTGCCCCCTTGGCTCGGGCACCCCGCCAAGCCGGACCGGCGCCGAAGGCCAAAGCCCCGGACGGCAACCCACCCCCCCCGGCCTCCGTGGCCGGATCGGCACAAAGTGATTTTCCCCGGCGCCCCGGACCAGCCCCCGGCGCCAGCCCCCCCGGACCAGGGCCCGGCGCAGTGTCCGCGACAGACCCCGAACCCCGGCGCCGAAAGGCCCCCAAAGGAGCACGACCCGATGATCGAAACGAAAACCGTCACCGTCCGCGACATCGCCATCGGCGGCACCGCGCCCTTTGCGCTGTTCACCGGGCCCTGCCAGCTGGAAAGCCTCGATCACGCGCGCATGATGGCCGAGAAGATCGCCGAAGCCTGCGCGCCCAGCGGCACGAAATTCGTCTTCAAGGCCAGCTACGACAAGGCCAACCGCTCGTCGATCTCGACCAAGCGCGGCCTTGGCATGGACGAGGGGCTGACGATCCTCGACCAGATCAAGACCGAATTCGGCGTACCGGTCCTGACCGACGTCCACGACGCCCGCCAATGCGCCCCGGCGGCTCAGGTCTGCGACGTGCTGCAGATCCCCGCCTTCCTCTGCCGCCAGACCGACCTGCTGCTGGCAGCAGGCGAAACCGGCGCCGCGATCAACGTCAAGAAGGGCCAGTTCCTCGCGCCGTGGGACATGGGCAATGTCGCCGAAAAGATCGCCTCGACCGGCAACGAGCGCATCCTGCTCTGCGACCGGGGGACGTCGTTCGGCTACAACACGCTGGTCAGCGACTTCCGCGGCCTGCCGACCATGGCGCGCACCGGCTACCCGGTGGTCTTCGACGCCACGCATTCGGTGCAGCAGCCCGGCGGACAGGGCACGACCAGCGGCGGCCAGCGCGAATTCGCGCCGGTGCTGGCGCGGGCGGCGGTGGCCGTGGGCGTCTCGGCGCTGTTCATCGAGACCCATCAGGACCCGGACAACGCGCCCTCGGACGGCCCGAACATGATCCCGGTCGACCGGATGGAGGCCCTGATAGGCCAGCTGCGCGCGCTGGACGCGCTGACCAAGGCGCAGCCCGAGATCCCGCTCGGCTGAGAGCCGGGCCGCGCATAGGCGCCGCACCGCCGGAGTACCCGTCCGGCGCGGCGCCGCTTCATCATCGCACAATGGCAGCGACGGGCCCAGCCGCGCCGCCGCACCCGGGCTGACCCGGGCGCGGTGCATGCCGGCGACGGTCGGCCTGCGCCCGCAGCCCTGCACCCGCCCCGGGATCGCCCTGCCCCACTGCGCCGCGCGGCCTCTGTCGGGTCGGACGGCCCACCAAAGCCGCCCTCAGAGGTCGATCTCCCAGTGCTGTTCCACAACCGGCACGCCGAAACTCACCCGCGGCTCCGCATGCAGCATGCGCCAGCCAGTGCGCCGATAGAGCGCCACTGCCGCCCGGTGGCTTTCATGCGTCCAGAGCACCATGCGCCGATACCCGGCATCCCGCGCGAAGGCCATGTTCGCCGCCAGCAGCCTGCGGCCAAGCCCCTGCCCCCGCATCTCGGGCTCCAGCAGGAAAAGCCGCAGCTTGGCCACCCCCGGCTCCGGCCCCTGCACGCAGAAGATGCTTCCCAGCCGCCTCTCACCCGACCGCGCGATGAAGGCGCGCTCCCGCGCCGGGTCGTGCCCTGCAACGAAAGCCTCCAGGACCTGCCGCACCAGCGCCGGGAACCGCGCGTCGAAGCCCTCGTCGCGGGCGTAGAGCGTGCCGTGCCGCTCTACCAGCCAGTCCACATCGCCGGGGCGCAGGTCGGTCAGGTCAATCCTCATGCGGCCATGAAGCGCCTCTGCGCCTTGCAAATCAAGCCCCGCGCGGCTATCTCCCCCGTCACCGCGCGGCGGCTGAAAAAGGCAGGATCGACCATGGGCATCAACGACGAAAAGGACATCGAGGCCGGGCTTCAGATCGGGCCGACCGATCAGGGCATGGTGCGCCTCTTCGTCATCGCCGAGGGCCTCGAGATCCCGATGGATTTCGACCCCGAAGAGGCCGAGGAGATCGCCGAGGAACTCCGCGCTGCCGCCGCGACCGCCCGCAAGGGCGCGAAGAACAAGAAGCGCTAGGCCGGCCCGCCGGGTCGGACGCGCCCCGCCGCGCGCTCAAGCCCCGGCAACCCGCACGCGCCGAACAGGCCTTCTCTGGTCCGGCAAACACCTCGCAAAGCGCAGGGTATGCGGCGAAAGCCGGCCCGGCGCAGCGCCCCCATCGGCCCCGTGCTCTCCACGCCCCCCGCTCTTCTTCGGTCTCATAAATACCTCGGGGAGCGCGAGGGGTGAGGCAAACGCCGAACGTGCGCAGCACACCGCTCGTTCCGACGCGATCCACAAACACCCCCGCCGCCAACCACCGGTTTCTTTCAAAGAAACCGGCCCGAATTCCGTCCCGGAATTCGCCCGCCCGGACAAACCGTCATCGCAGCAGCGCGTCCGGGTCCCGCAGGGCCTGCAGGCGCCGCGCCGCGTGGACCGCGAACTTTCGCGTCAGCTTGGCCCGGCGCGCCGCCGCCAGCTTCTCTTCCGGCCCCATGCGCAGGATCTCGGCGTCATAGCCATCCGCGATGATCAGCCCCGTCTCCCCGGGCAGAAGGTCGGTCGGAAAATCCTGATCGACCGCCCAGAAATAGCGGTCGCAATAGGGCAGATAGCCCTGCCATTTCTCGTCGCACAGGAAATCCGCCCGGCTCGACTTGCACTCGACCACCCAAAGCTCACCCTTCGGCCCCAGCGCCATCACGTCGACGCGCAGCCCGCGCTCCGGCACGAACTCTTCGATCACCGCAAAGCCATGCGTCAGCAGGTGGCGACAGACCCCCCGCGCCAGCACCTGCCCGGGCATCAGGCCCCCCGTTCCGCTATCCAAGATCCCTGTATCCATGTCCAAAAATATGAACAATAGGTGAACAAATACAAGCCCCCGGCAGCAAACGCTTTCCATGACCGGCAAAATACCTACATGCTGAACGTTCCCCGGACCGAGGACCGCATGACCCGAGACCAAGACCCCCTGGACCGCGAGGCCGCGCGCGGCGTCCGCAACGCCCGCGAACTCGAAGGCCATATCTCCTGGCTGGAAACCTTCTCGGGCACGGCGCTCGGCGTCTTGTCCGTCGCCTCGGGCATCTACACCTACCTCGGCGTCTCCTCGCTTCTGGACGACAACGGCGCGCTCTCGGTCTTTGCCGCCGTGGCCTATTCCACCGCCGTCTCGGTCGGGATCTTTGTCTTCTGGTCCTACCTGATGCGGCTCTTTCCCGCCGTCCGCACCACCCGCGCACGCACCGGCCTGCTGGCCGCCATGGGCCTCGGCAGCCTCGCCATCGTCGCCATGTCGTCCTGGCTGAACGCCGCCGCGCTGGCGGGCTCGGCGGCCGTCGAACAGCACCTTGCCAAGACCGTGCAGGATTACCAGGTCGCGCTGGAACGCGCGCATGAGATCGCCCTGACCGGACAGGGGCTGGAGCGCGACGTCGCCCGCACGCGGCAAAGCTTCGAGGACCTGTCGCAGCAAGAGGCCGAGGGCTCGCTCTCCGGGCTCGCGGGCCGGGGCGCCGTCTTCCGCGTGCTGCGGCAGAAATCGGCAGAGCTTCAGGCGCTGGAAACCCAGATCGCCGCCCAGACCCCGCTGGTGGAAAGCGCCTTCACCGAGGGCAACTCGATCCTGTCGCGGATGCGCGCGCTGACGGTCGAGCCCGGCAATGTCGAGGCCCGCTCGGTCGAGTTTTCCGAGGCCGCCGTGCGCCTGCAGGGCCTGATCACGCAGCTGCGCCAGCTTTCGGTCGCGCCGCTGGTGGAACGCGCCGCGCAGGACCTCGCCGCCTCGGTGGTGCTGCCGGAGCTCGACAGCTCGACGGCGGCGGGGCGCGCCGACCAGTCCGCCACCATCACCTCGGTGCTCGAAGTGCTGGGCCAGCGCGCCGCGACGCTGGAACGCGCGGCGCAGGCGGTGCAGGATCTGGGCCAGCCCACCGACGTGACCTATACGCCGATCTCCGCGGCGGACGCGGTGATCCTTTACGCCCGCAACTTCGTGCCAAGCTGGGCCGGTGCCATCGCCATCGACCTTCTGCCTGCCGTCTTGGTGCTGATCCTCGCGGTGACGCAGGGCGCGATCCGGCAGGGCCGCGACGGCGCGGGCGTCGAGGACACGCTGACGCTGGCCGAACTGCGCGCCGCCCTGACCGCGCTGCAAGAGGTCGAGGCGGTCTCGGCCAGCCGCGACGCCGTTGCCCGGCAGACGGAAGCGCCCACCGCCCCGCCCCCTGTCGCGCCGGACCCCACGGCAGGGGCCAAGCCGACGCCCGCCCGCGATCCGCAGGCACCGCGCGAGGCCGCGGAATGAGCCACCCCCGCCCCGGCACAGCGACACACCGGGCCTGCGGTGGCCCCGCTGCGCAGCCTGCCCCGCCCCCGCAGCCCGCACGGCGGCACCGACCCGTCACCAGGGGCCCGAGGCTGGCTTTCCAACCAATCGCCCCCCGGGAGCGGCGGCCATGAACGCCCGCAACATCGCGCGCACCCTCTCTGCCGTGCTGCTGTTCCAGGTCGGCATCGGCGCGCTGCTGATCCTGGGCGACGTCCGGCAGGCGCCGCTTTCCATGCCCTTCATGGGCCCGCAGACGCCGCGCCTGTCCGAACCCGTGCGCCCCGGCGACCAGCGCCGCACCTATGCGCCCGACCGAGACCGCCCGGCCACCCGCCCCCTGCGCGAGGCCGGCGACCTGCCGGACCGGCTGACCCTGACCCGCGAGAACGGCCAGGACCGGCTGGAAGGCACCATCGCGCCCGGCGACGCCGAACGCGTGATCGCGCTGATCGACGAAGCCGACCCGGTGATCGAAACCCTTGTCCTGCAATCCCCGGGCGGTGCGGTGCAGGACGCGCTGACGCTGGGCCGCCACCTGCGCGACCGCGCCATCGCCACCGAGATCCTGTCGGGCGAGATCTGCTATTCCGCCTGCCCCTATCTCTTTGCCGGTGGCACGACCCGCAGCGCCTCGGACAGTGCCTCCATCGGCGTCCACCAGCACAGCTTCGGAGAGAATACGCTCTTGCCCGCCTTCATCGCGACCGAAGACATCCAGCGCGGGCAGGCAGAGGTCATGACCTATCTCGACGACATGGGGATCGACCCGCTGGTGATGCGGCATGCCATGTCCACCCCGGCGGACGAAATCTATATTCTCGTGCCCGAGGAGCTGACCCGCTACGGCTTCCTCCCGGGCGCGGAGTAATCCGCCCGGCCAAAGCCAGCGGCAGCGGGTCTGTGCAAGGGGGCCCCCGTTGCCCCTGGCGAACCGCTGGCCCATCCCGACGGTTCGCCCTGCCGCGCGGTCCTTGGCGACCTGCCGCGCCGGGACCGGGTCACCGACAACGGCGCGACGGCGCGGGTCTGTCACGGCCCGGCCCCCAGGGGAAACCGGCCTCCGATGACCGCAAAAGGCAGGAACCGGCATAGACTGCGCCGAAACCCGCAGCGGTTCGGCATCCGACACGCAAGCCCACTTGACCAAACCCCTGTTCCACCGCATATCGCGAGACATGAGCACACCCTTGTCCCGCATCCGCAACTTCTCCATCGTCGCCCATATCGACCACGGGAAATCCACCCTGGCCGACCGGCTGATCCAGCTGACTGGAACCGTCGCCGAACGCGACATGAAGGCCCAGCTTCTCGACGCCATGGACATCGAGCGCGAACGCGGCATCACCATCAAGGCGAACACCGTCCGCATCGACTATCCGGCGAAGGACGGCAACACCTACATCCTGAACCTGATCGACACCCCCGGGCACGTCGACTTCGCCTACGAGGTCTCCCGCTCCATGCGCGCGGTCGAAGGCTCGCTGCTGGTCGTCGATGCCTCTCAGGGTGTCGAGGCGCAGACTCTGGCGAACGTCTACACCGCCATCGAGGCCGACCACGAGATCGTACCCGTGCTCAACAAGGTCGACCTGCCCGCGGCCGAACCGGAAAAGGTCGCCGAGCAGATCGAGGACGTCATCGGCATCGACGCCTCCAACGCCTGCCTGATCTCGGCCAAGACCGGCGTCGGCATCCCCGACGTGCTGGAGGCCATCGTCACCCGCCTGCCCCCGCCCCATGGCGGCGACCCGGATGCGCCGCTGAAGGCCATGCTGGTGGATTCGTGGTACGACCCCTATCTCGGCGTCGTCGTGCTGATCCGCGTCATGGAGGGCACGATCCGCAAGGGCGACAACATCAAGATGATGCGCACCGGCGGCAAGTACGGCGTCGACAAGCTGGGCGTCTTCCGCCCCGCCATGCAGGATGTGCCGGAACTCGGCCCGGGCGAGATCGGCTTTTTCACCGGCTCGATCAAGCAGGTTCGCGACACCCGCGTCGGCGACACCATCACGCATGAGAAAAAGGGCGCGACCGAACCGCTGCCCGGCTTCAAACCCTCGATCCCCGTGGTCTTCTGCGGCCTCTTCCCGGTGGACGCCAACGACTTCGAGGACATGCGCGACGCCATCGAGAAGCTGGCGCTGAACGACGCCTCGTTCACCTACGAGATGGAAACCTCTGCCGCGCTCGGCTTCGGCTTCCGCTGCGGCTTCCTGGGCCTTTTGCACCTCGAGGTGATCCGCGACCGGTTGGAACGCGAGTACGATATCGACCTGATCACCACCGCGCCGTCGGTGATCTACCACCTCCACATGAAGGACGGGGAACGGCGCGACCTGCACAACCCCGCCGACATGCCCGACCTGACCTATGTCGACCACGTCGAGGAGCCGCGCATCAAGGCGACGATCCTCGTCCCCGACGAATACCTCGGCGACGTGCTGAAACTGTGCCAGGACCGTCGCGGCATCCAGCTGGACCTGACCTATGTCGGCGGCCGCGCCATGGCCGTCTACGACCTGCCCCTGAACGAGGTCGTCTTCGACTTCTACGATAGGCTGAAATCCGTAACGAAGGGTTACGCCTCCTTCGACTACCAGTTGGAAGGCTACCGCGAGGACAACCTCGTGAAGATGCAGATCCTCGTCAACGACGAGCCGGTGGACGCGCTGTCGATGATGGTCCACCGCGACCGGGCCGAGATGCGCGGGCGTGCCATGTGCGAAAAGCTCAAGGATCTGATCCCGCGCCACATGTTCAAGATTCCGATCCAGGCGGCCATCGGCGGCAAGGTGATCGCGCGCGAGACGCTGTCGGCGATGCGCAAGGACGTGACCGCCAAGTGCTACGGCGGCGACGCCACGCGGAAGAAGAAGCTGCTGGAAAAGCAGAAGGCCGGCAAGAAGCGCATGCGCCAGTTCGGCAAGGTCGAGATCCCGCAGGAAGCCTTTATCTCGGCCCTGAAGATGGACAGCTGAAGGCGGGCCCGCGCGGGGCGCTGCGGATTCGCGCAGCACGTCCCGCGCCGCCGCAGCGGTGGCACTGATCAACAGAGCGGCCCGCCGGCTCGTGCTTCGATGCTCGCCCGGCGGCTTGCCCGCGCAGAGGCGCCCCATGCCGCGATTGCGAAGGGGCGCGTCTTCCGCGCCGCCCCGCGCCGCAGATCGATCCTCCGCACCAGCGGGTCAGACCCGCAGCGTGCCAGAGCGACGCTGACGAAACCCGCCCCGGTCACGCGGAGAGAAGACCGCCGCCCTCGCCCACCGATGGCTGTTTCTCCGTGACCCCGTGCGGGTCAGATCCAGAAGTGCCCGATCAGCCCGCCAAGGGCCATGATCGTCAGGCAGACGATCATCGTCTTGACCAGATAGCTGATCGAAGGTTCCACGGGATTCATGCGCTCCCAGAGCGCGGTGAGGGATCCAGTCAAATTTGTTTGCATGGCCCAAGTGTAACGCCTCTCGCAGGGCATTCAAGGCCGCGCTCGAAGCGGCCCCGCCGCCGACAAGCGATCCTCGCCCCGCGTGGCACCCGAACAGAACAGGGTAAAACGCTCTTCGCGGCCCCTGATACAGCCTGGCTGGCCACGACGGCCCGCGCCGCCCCGACGCAGGCGCTGATCGCGAGGTTCGGCCCCCTGGGCCGGGTCGCAGAGGTGGCCCTGCTTGGGACAGACACCCACCGGTACGCCCTTCCAGCCACGCAACCGCACCACCGCCGCCTCCTCCCGGCTCGGGCGGCGCGACAGGATCGGCAAGGCCAGGGAAACCGCGCACCGGCAGACCAGCCCCCCCGGGACCAAGGGACCGGTCGCACGGATGCGCCTGACCGTCAAAGACGCCACGGTGACACGCTGCCGCCCCGATGATCGCGCGCAGCTCTGGCGCCACCGCACTTCATTCCTTGACGCCGACAACACCGCGCGGCGTCCGAAGACGCGGAAGGGGCTGGCGCCGGTGCAATTCATCTGGCGCGCATGGCAGAGCGATCCCGGCCTCGTCCACGGACAGCCGTGTTTTTCGAGGCCGGGACCATGCGCTTGTCAGGTGGCGGCCTTGATCAGGCCCGCAGCACCATCGCCACGGCGCAGGCCGCCGTTGCCGGCAGGCGCAGCATGTCGTGGATCCGGGTCACGCGTTCGGGCGTGTAGTAGCCCTCTTCGTGCAGGATGTTCATCGTCGCGATGACCTTGCCACCGATGATCAGCGGCAGGTTCACCACCGAGCCGCAGCCCAGCTTGCCGATCAGCTCGGCATCGGGGAAGACCGTGTCGATATCGGCCAGCGTGTTCGAAACGAAGGCCTCCTGCCGGATCAGAACCTGGTCGAACCAGCGGTTCAGCTCGATCGGCTTCTCGCCCGAGGTCGGGTAGTTCTCGGCATCGTCGGTATAGGCGCGCCGCGCCACCATGGCGTCGGTGTCCGAGGTCATCACGGTGAACAGCTTGGCGCCCACGGTCGCCTTGATCAGCGCGCAGAGCGCGTCGAAAGCCGCCTCTTCGGTCGTCGCGGCGGCCAGGGCGGTGGTGAAGTCGGCGAGCGCCTTTGTGGTATCGGTCATGCGGGGTCCTTGCTTTCGGATGCCGTCCCCTCGGGATCGGCATCGGGGTTGCCGCCCGAAGCGGCATAGAGGTCGCGCGTGTAGGGATCGGCAAAGCTGCCGTCGTAAAGCGCGGTCTTGGGGGCGATCTCGACGATGCGGCCCTTGTTCATCACCGCCATGCGGTCGCACATGAAGCTGACCACCGGCAGGTTGTGGGTGACCATCAGGTAGGTCAGCCCCTGTTCACGGCGCAGCCGCTTCAGCAGGTTCAGGATCTCGGCCTGCACCGAGAC